>CAIRTQ010000022.1 GCA_903881545.1 uncultured Elusimicrobia bacterium | reverse complement strand
CGAGCCTCCGAGGCTGAAGCGGCGTTGCGCAAGGCGCTGGAGTTTGACCCGCGGGACGGCGGCGCCCGCATTGAATTGGGCGCGCTTTACCAAGTGCAAGACAGATTCCCGGAGGCCGCGGCGGAGTACGAAAGAGCTATCACCATAGACCCGGACCATGGCGGGACCCACTATCAGCTCGGGAGGATTTATTGCAAGCAAGGGCGGTGGCCTGAGGCCGAGGCGGCGTTGCGCAAGGCGGCGGAGCTCGACCCGCGGGACAGCGGGGCCTGTATCGAGTTGGGAGCTCTATACCAATGCCAAGACAGATTCCCGGAAGCCGCGGTGGAGTTCGAAAGAGCCATCGCCATAGAGCCGAACCATGGCGGGGCTCATTGTCAGCTGGGGCGGATCTACCGCAAGCAGGGTCGATGGCCTGAAGCTGAGGCGGCGATGCGCAAGGTGCTGGAACTCGAACCACAGCACGGAGGCATCCGGTTCGAATTGGGCGCACTATATGAAGTCCAGGGCAAATTCGCGCAGGCCGCGGCGGAGTTCGAAACAGTCCTCGCCATAGAGCCGAACCATGGCGGGGCGCATTTTGAGCTGGGAAATGTCTATCGTCGGCAGGGCCGATGGCGCGAGGCCGAGCTTGAGTTCAAAGAAGCCATAGCTATCGATCCGGAGAATGGCCGGGCCTATATGGGTTTATGGGCGATCTGTCGCCGCCAGGGGCGGCCGGCCGAGGCAGAAACGGCCGCTAGAAAGGCATCGGTATTGAACCCCAGGAACATCTGGGCCAGCGCTGGAGCGCTGGATCGTCTTGGCCTGGATAAGGCCATCAGCGGCAACGCCCATGAGTCGATGCGGGAGCAGGTGTTTTGCCTGCTGCCTTGGACACACTTGCATATCCGCGTGGACGGCTCATCATTCCCCTGCTCCAACTGGAGCGGGCCGCCGCTGGGCAATGCCCGCTCGTCAGCAATTGATGAGCTGTTGAACTCTCCGGGCATGAAGGCCTTGCGTTTGGACATGATGAGCGGGCGCCCGGCGGCGGGGTGCGCGATATGCTACGAGAGCGAACGGTCGATTTGTTGGAGCACGCGGAAGACCGGTTTCTTCGAACTAGGCCGCCATCGCGGCCGTGAGCGACTGACCGCGCCGGATGGGACGCTGCCGCGGCTCGCTGTGCCTTTTCTCGAAATCCGCTTCTCGAACTTTTGCAACCTGCGTTGCCGGATTTGCAACCCGGTTCAAAGCAGCGCTTGGGCGGAGGATGCCCGGGCCCTGGGCCTGCCGGCTCGGAGCGCGCCAGTTCAGAAGCCTTATGACGATTGGGATAACCTGTGGCGCCAGCTGCAGCCGATGCTGGAAGAGGGGATCGAATTGATCCACTTTGTTGGCGGGGAACCGCTCATCATGGAGGAACACTATCGGATATTGGATTTCCTCATCGCGCGCAAACTTACGGATGTGCGCTTACGTTACAATACAAATTTCTCTACATTGCGGTTTCAGGGGCGGGACATGATCGACCTGTGGTCGCGTTTTCGCAATGTCGATGTCATCGCAAGTCTCGACGGCTCCGGCCGGCGGGGGGAATACTTGAGGAAGGGGCTGTGTTGGGACACGGTGGTGGCCAACCGGGAGGCGATGCTGCGCCGGTGTCCCCATGTCAAATTCTTGATTCATCCGACACTCAGCATCTTCAACGCGTTTCATTTGCCGGATTTCCATCGGGAATGGGTTGAGAAGGGGTATGTCGATCGCGATATGTTCGGGCTCAATATGCTCGTGGTCCCGGAGATCTATCGCATGCAGGTCCTGCCGGCGGCGCTGAAGCAGCGGGTTCTGGAATCTTACCGACGGCACCAGGAATCGTTCCTAGATGCGGACGGGCCCGCGGCGTGTGATTTTACGGCCGCGGCGCGCTTCATGCAAGCGCAGGACCGTAGCGAGTTGCTGCCCGACTTCGTGGCCATGACGCGCCGCCTGGACCAACTGCGCGGGGAAGACTGCCGCGAGGTCTTTCCTGAACTGGCCGGGCTCTTCGAGGCTGCTGCATGAATCCGCGGGAGGCCGAGGCGGCCTTGCAGAAGGCTCTGGCGATCGATCCGCACAATTGCTGCGCCCGCATCGAATTGGGCTCGCTCTATGAAGACCAGGACAAATTTGTGGAGGCCGTGGCGGAGTTCGAAAGAGCCATCGCCATAGAACCGAACCACGGCGGGGCGCATTGCCAGCTGGGGCGGATCTACCGCAAGCAGGGCCGCTGGTCTGAAGCGGAGGCGGCATTGCGCAAGGCGCTGGAGATCGAACCCCAGAACAGCGGCGCCCGGTTCGAAATGGGCGCTCTTTATGAGGCGCAGGGGAAATTCGTGCAGGCCGCTGCCGAGTTTGAGAGTGCCCTCGTTGTGGAATCTAACCAAGGCTGGGCGCATTGCGAGTTGGGGCGGAGCTATCACAGGCAGGGGCGGCTGCCTGAAGCCGAGGCGGCATTGCACAAGGCGCTGGAGCTCGAACCTCAGAACAGCGGCGCCTGGTTCGAACTGGGCGCTCTCTACGAGAAGAAAGGTCAATTCGCGCAGGCCGCGGCTGATTTCGAGAAGGCCCTCGCTATGGACCCGAACCAAGGCTGGGCTCATTGCAAGCTCGGGCGGATCTATCGCAAGCAGGGGCGGTTATCCGAGGCAGAGGCGGAATTGCACAAGGGTCTGGAACTCGACCCGCAGAGCGCCTGGACTCATGTCGAGTTGGGAGTTCTTTACGAGGATCAGAATAGATTCGCGGAGGCCGCTGCGGGATTTGGGAAAGCCATTGCTATAGATCCGGGCAATGGCGGAGCGTATTGTCAGCTCGGGCGGATCTATCGCAAGTGGGGGCGGCGGTCCGATGCTGAGGCGGCATTGCGTATGGCGTTAGAGCTTGATCCGCAGGACGGCGTTGCCCGCGTCGAATTGGGTTGTCTTTACAAGGACCAAGACAGATTGCCAGAGGCCGAGGCCGCGTTCCAGGAAGCCATAGCTAGCAGTCCGCGCAATGGCGCGGCGCATTCTGAGCTGGGGAATGTCTATCGCCGGCAAGGCCGCTGGCGCGAAGCGGAGGCGGAGTTCAAGGAAGCTATTGTCATTCAGCCGGAAAATGACCGGGCCTATGTAAGGTTATGGGCTATCTATTGCAGCCAGGGACTAACGGCCGAGGCAGAAGCGGCCGCAAGTAAGGCTGTGGCGATGAATCCCAAGAACACCTGGGTCTGCGCTAGACCGCCGGAGCGTCTTGACCTGGATAAGGCCGCCGGTGGGGGCTCGGTTCGGGACCAGGTTTTCTGTTTGCTGCCTTGGACTCACTTGCATATCCGCCCGGACGGAGCGTCCCTTCCCTGCTGTGTTTGGGGCGGGGCACCTTTGGGGAATGCCCGCATCTCATCACTCGACGAGTTATGGAACTCTCCCAGCATGAGGGCTTTGCGATTGGACATGATGAGCGGGCGCCCGGTGGCGGGATGCTGGAGATGCTACGAGAGCGAGCGATCGGGTTGGTGGAGCCCGCGCCAAGCAAATAATATCGACTTGGGCCGCCATCATGGCCGAGAGCGCCTGACCGCGCCGGATGGGGCACTGCCGCGGCTTTCGGTGCCATTGCTCGACATCCGTTTTTCCAACGCCTGCAATCTGCGTTGCCGGACATGCGATACGACGCAAAGCAGCGCTTGGAGGGGGGACGCCCGGGCTCTGGGCTTGTCGGTCGAGGGCGGACCCGTTCAGAAATCCTACGGCGATTGGGATAGCCTGTGGCGCCAGCTGCGGCCTTTGCTGGAAGATGGGCCTGAAGAGATACTCTTCGCCGGCGGGGAACCGCTCATTATGGAGGAACACTATCGAATATTGGATTTCTTGATTTCGCGCAAACTCTGGGATGTGCGCTTGCGCTACAACACGAATCTTTCCAATCTGAGATTCCAGGGGCGGGACGTGATCGACCTGTGGTCCCGCTTCCACGATGTCAGGGTCATCGCCAGTATCGACGGTTCCGGTCGGCGCGGCGAGTATCTGAGAAAAGGTCTGCATTGGGACGCAGCGGTGGCCAACCGGGAGGAGATGTTGCGCCGCTGTCCTGATGTCGCGTTCTCGATCTCGGCGACACTCAGTATCTTCAACGCCCTCCATCTGCCCGATCTTCATCGAGAATTGGCCGAGAAAGGGTACGCCAATCACGATGCTTTTGCGCTCAACATGCTTGTGTTCCCTGAGATGTATCGTATGCAGGTCCTGCCCCCGGCGTTCAAGGAGCGGGTGCTGGAATCATACCGGCGGCACCGAGAATCGTTTCTGGATGCGGACGCGGCGGCGGCGCGCGATTTCGCGGCCGCGGCGCGCTCCTTGCAGGCGCAGGATTGCAGCGAACTGCTGCCCGGGTTTGTGGCCATGACGCGTCGTCTGGATCAGTTGCGCGGGGAAGACTGCCGCGAGGTCTTTCCCGAACTGGCCGAACTCTTCGAGGCCGTCGCATGAATCCGCGGGAAGCCGGAGCGTATCTGGAGCTGGGCAAATCGTGTCGCGGCCTGGGCCGTTGGCCCGAGGCCGAGGCGGCATTGCGTAAGGCGCAGGAACTTGACCCAGAGAACGGCCGGGTCCGCTATGAATTGGGCGCTTTGTACTTGGATCAAGACAGGCTGCCCGAGGCCGCAGCGGAATTCGAGAAAGCCATAGCCAAGGATGGGAACCAGGGCTGGGCCTATTGCCAACTTGGAAAGATCTACCGCAGGCAGGGGCGCTGGTCCGAGGCCGAGGCTGCGCTGAAGAAGGCGCTGGAACTCGACCCGAAGGATGGTGGGGCCCGCGTCGAATTGGGCGCCATTTGCCAGGATCAAGGCAGGGTCTCCGAGGCTGCGGAGGAATATGAGCAAGCCATTTCTCTGGATCGGGACAACGGCTGGGCTCATTGCCAGGTCGGGCGGGTCTACCGCAAGCAGGGGCGCTGGTCCGAGGCCGAGGCGGCATTGCGCAAGGCGTGGGAGCTTGACCCAAAGGACATCTGCGCCTGTGTCGAATTGGGGGCTCTTTATCAAGGTCAAGGCCGGCTCTCGGAGGCCGTTGCGGAGTTGGGAAAGGCCATCGCTTTGGATCGCAACTACAGTTGGGCCTATTACCAGCTCGGGCGGATGCTCCGCGAGCAGGAGCGGTGGCCTGAGGCCGAGGCGGCATTGCACAAGGCGCGGGAGCTCGCCCCTTGCGATGTGGGCGTCTGCATGGAATTGGGTGCGCTTTACAAAGGCAGGGGCAGATTCAGCGAGGCCGAGGCGGCTTTGACGAAGGCGCTGGAGTTCTCCCCGCAGAACAGTGAGGCCCGCATCGAATTGGCGGCACTTTACCAAGTCCAAGACCGATTCCCTGAGGCCGCGGCCGAAATTGAAAAGGCCATAGCCATAGATGGAAATAATGGCTGGGCCCATCATCAGCTCGGGCGGGTTTACCGCCGGCAGGGGCGGTTATCCGAGGCTGAGGCGGCATTGCGCAAGGCGCTGGAGCTCGATCGCCGGGAAGTGGAAGCCCGAATCGAGTTGGGCGCTCTCTACGAAGACCAGGATAGATTCATTCAAGCTGCGGCGGAATTGGAAGAAGCCATAACCATGGACCCGAACCATGTGTGGGCGCATTTTCATTTAGGGCGGACCTACCGCAGGCAGGGCCGCTGGGCCGAGTCAGAGGCGGCATTGAACAAAATGCTGCAACTCGACCCCGAGAATATCTATAGCCATATCGAATTGGGCGCTCTTTACGAAGACCAAAATAGGTGCCAGCGGGTGGAGGCGGAGTTCGAAAAAGCCGTAGCCAAGAGTCGGAACAACGTCTGGGTTCGTTGCGAGCTAGGGCGATTCTACCGCAGGCAGGGACGGCCGTCTGAGGCGGAAGCGGTATTGAAACAGGCGCTGGACCTCGACCCGAAGAGTGGTTCGGTCCGCACGGAATTGGGAGCCCTTTGCCAAGATCAATACAGATTCTCCGAGGCCGCGGCGGAGTTCCAAAAGGCGCTAGCCCTCGATCCGCGCAGCAGCGGCGCGCATTTTCATCTTGGGGAAATCCATGACAGCTGCGGCCGGGGTCTGGAGGCCGCGGCGGAGTTTGAAAAGGCCATAGCCATCGATCCGCGCAATGTCGAGGCCCATCTCTATTTGGGCCGTGTCCATCTCCGGCGGAATCGATGGTGCTTGGCGGAGAGTGAATTCCAAAGAGCCGCGGGCCTGGATCCGCGCAATGACGGAGCCTATGTCGGTTTATGTGCCGTCTATCGCGGCCAGGGGCGAAGGCCTGAGGCTGAGGCGGCTCTAGCCCAGGCCTTGGCGTTGAATCCGAGGGGCGCCTCCGCCTGTACCAAATTGATGGATGGCCTTGACCGTGATAGGCTTATTGGCGACTACGCCAGGCAGCAGATGCGGGATGGGCTGTTTTGCGTATTGCCTTGGACCCACTTGCATGTGCGTACGAACGGCGACTGCTGGCCCTGCTGCTCTTGGAACGGTCCGCCTGTAGGGGATGTCCGCTCGTCATCGCGCGAGGAGCTGTGGAATTCTCAGGGCATGAAAACTCTGCGTTTGGACATGATGAAAGGGCGTCCGGCCGCGGGATGCCGGAGATGCTATGAGTTGGAACGATGGGGTTTTGGTAGCCTGCGGCAAAGAAAGAACATGGATTTGGGCCGCCATCGCGACCGCGAGCGCCTGACCGCGCCGGACGGGACCCTGCCGCGGCTTTCCGTGCCTTTTATCGACATCCGCTTCTCCAATGTCTGCAATCTGCGCTGCCGGATATGCGACACGACTCAAAGCAGCGCTTGGGTGGCGGATGCCCGGGCGCTGGGCTTGCCGGTTGGTGGGGGGGCCGTACAGAGGCCTTGCGACGATTGGGACACGCTGTGGCGTCAGTTGCAGCCTCTGCTAGAAGAGGGGCTGGAAGATATCGCCTTCTTGGGCGGGGAGCCGCTCATCATGGAGGAGCACTATCGCGTACTGGATACCCTCATCGCCCGCGGCCTTACGGATGTGCGCTTGAACTATGTAACGAACCTATCGACTCTTCGGTTCCAGGGCCGGGACCTGATCGACCTGTGGTCCCGTTTCCACGATATCCGGATTGCTGCCAGTCTCGACGGCTCCGGCCGGCGGGGCGAGTATATGAGGAAAGGGCTGCATTGGGACGCGGTGGTGGCCAATCGGGAGGAGATGCTGCGCCGGTGTCCTGATATTGCGTTTTCCGTCACGGCGACGCTGAGCATCTTCAACGCGCTGCATCTTCCTGATTTCCACCGGGAATGGGTCGCAAAGGGATACGTCGACCGCGATGAGTTCGGGCTTAATCTGCTTGAGACTCCTGCGATGTATCGCATGCAGGTCCTGCCGCCGGCGCTGAAGCAGCGGGTCCTGGAGTCATACCAGCGGCACCAGGAATCGTTCCTGGATGGCAACGGGATAGCGGCGCGCGATTTCGCGGCCGCGGCGCGCTTCATGGAGGCGCGGGATTGCAGCGAGCTTCTGCCCGACTTCGTGGCCATGACGCGCCGCCTGGACCAGCTGCGCGGGGAAGACTGTCGCGAGGTCTTTCCCGAACTGGTCTCCCTTTTCGAGACCGTCTAGCGCCGGCCTGTCCGTTGCGGGGACCTGCGACCGCCGGTCTCTTTCGCTAAGGCAGAGGTAAGGGGTCGGTAGAACGGCCCCATGTGTGCCATGGCGGGGCGGTTTTGATAAACTTTATAGATTATGAGGCAGGGCCTGGCAAGGGAGCCGCTTCACGCCGCGGCGGAATTTGAAAAAGCCATAGCCCTGGACCCCGGCAATGGCTGGGCTTATTGCCAGCTAGGGAAAATCTATCGCAGGCAGGGGCGCTGGGCCGAGGCGGAGGCGGCGTTGGGCAAGGCGCTGGAGCTCGATCCAAAAGACGGCTGGGCCCACGCCGAGCTGGGCGCCATCTACCAGGATCAAGGCAGGTTCTCCGAGGCCGCGGCGGAGTATGAGAAAGCCATAGCCGTGGATCGGAGCCAGTGTGAGGCCCATTGTCAGCTGGGCCGGATCTACCGCAAGCAAGGGCGGACGCCCGAGGCCGAAGCGGCATTGCGCAAGGCATTGGAGCTCGACCCGAGCAACGATTGCGCCCGCCTGGAATTGGGCGCGCTCTGCCTGGACCAAGGCCGCTACGCGGAGGCCGCGGCGGAATTGGAAAGGGCTATAGCGCTGGATCGGGACAACGGCCGGGCTTATTGCCAGCTCGGGCGGGTCTGCCGCAGGCAGGGGCGCTTGTCCGAGGCCGAGGCTGCGCTGAAGAAGGCGCTGGAGCTCGAGCCGCAGGACGGCGGGGCCCGCGTTGAATTGGGATCCCTTTACCAGGATCAAGGCCGATTCCCAGAAGCCGCGACTGAATTTGAAAAAGCCATCGTCCTGGATAGGGACAATGGCTGGGTTCATGTTCAGCTCGGGCGGACTTATTGCAAGCAGGAGCGTTGGCCCGAGGCCGAGGCTGCGTTGAAGAAAGCGTTGGAGCTCGATTCACGGAACGAAGGCGCCCGCTTCGAATTGGGCGCGCTTTACCAATCGCAGGACCGTTTTTGGGAGGCCGCGGCGCAGTTTGAGGGAGCCATCGCCATCGCTCCGGGAGATGGCCGGGCTCATTGCCAGCTGGGGACGGTTTACCGCCGGCTAGGGCGAGCATCCGAGGCCGAGGCGGCATTGCGCAAGGCGTGGGAACTCGACCCAAAGGACATCCGCGCCTGTGTCGAATTGGGGACTCTTTATCAAGGTCAAGGCCGGCTCTCGGAGGCCGTTGCGGAGTTGGGAAAGGCCATCGCCTTGGATCGCAACTACAGTTGGGCCCATTACCAGCTCGGGCGGATGCTCCGCGAGCAGGGGCGATGGCCTGAGGCCGAGGCGGCATTGCGCAAGGCTTGTGAGCTCGCCCCTTGCGATGTGGGCGTCTGCATGGAATTGGGCGCGCTTTACGAAGGTCAGCGACAATTCATCGCGGCCGAGGGGCAATTCCAGGAGGCGCTCGCCACCGATCCTCGCCACAGCGAGGCGCATTTTCGTCTCGGGAAGCTCCACGCCGGCCGCGGCCGGAGGCAGGAGGCCGCGGCGGAGTTCGCGAAGGCCATCGCCGTCGATCCGGGGCATGTCGGAGCCCATCTCAGTCTGGGCCATAGCCATCTCCGCCTGGGCCGCTGGGCCGAGGCCGCGGCGGAGTTCCAAAAGGCAGCGGACTTGGATCCGCGCGGCCACGGAGCCTATGTGGGCCTGTGGGTGGTGCATCGTGGCCAGGGGCGGATGGCCGAGGCCGAGGCGGCTCTGGCCAAGGCCGTGGCGATCGATCCGAAGAGCGCCTTCGCCTCCACCGAATTGTTGGAGCGCCTGGAGCGGGACGCGGCGCTCGGCGCGCCGGCCACGCCGAGCGATGCCATGACGGCACCGAAACGGGAACAGGTGTTCTGCCTGCTGCCCTGGACGCACCTGCATGTCCGCACCGACGGCTTCGCTCGTCCCTGTTGTATGTGGGACGGCCTGCTCATGGGGAATGCCCGATTTTTGTCGATCGATGAGTTATGGAACTCTTCGGGCATGAAGGCTCTGCGTCTGGATATGATGAGCGGGCGCCCGGTGGCGGGATGCTGGAGATGCTACGAGGTCGAGCGCTCGGGCTTTTGGAGCATGCGGCGAAGAAAGAACATCGACCTGGAGCGCCATCGCGGACGAGAGCGTCTAACCGCTCCGGACGGCACATTGCCGCGGCTTTCCGTGCCTTTTCTCGACATGCGCTTTTCCAACCTCTGCAATCTGCGCTGCCGGACTTGCGACACCACGCAAAGCAGCGGTTGGATCGCCGATACCCAGGCGCTGGGCTTGCCGAACGCGAGTGTGGGCACGCGCAAGTCCTATGACGATTGGGACAGCCTGTGGCGCCAACTACAGTCGCTTTTGGAAGAGGGGCTCGAAGAGATTGTCTTTGCGGGCGGGGAACCGCTCATCATGGAGGAGCACTACCGGATACTGGATTTCCTCCATGAGCGCAAGCTCTGGGATGTGCGCCTACACTATGTGACGAACTTGTCGACTCTGCGGTTACAGGAGCGGGACGTGATGGATCTATGGCTCCGCTTCCATGATGTCAGGGTGACCGCCAGTCTTGACGGTTCTGGCCGGCGGGGCGAATACCTGAGGAAGGGCCTGAATTGGGACGAGGTGGTGGCTAACCGGGAGGCTATGCTACGCCGGTGTCCAGATGTCGCGTTCTCAATCGCGCCGACCCTTAGCATCTTCAATGCGCTGCATCTGCCTGATTTTCATCGGGAATGGGTCGAGAAGGGGTACATCGATCGCGATGCGTTCGCGATCAATGTGCTCGCGTCCCCCGCGATCTACTGCATGCAGGTCCTGCCGGCGGCGTTCAAGGAGCGGGTCCTGAGGTCATATCAGGATCATCGCGAGTCGTTCTTGGATGCCGACGGGATGGCGGCTTACGATTTTGTGTCCGCGGCGCGCTTCATGGAGGCGCAGGATCGCAGCGGACTTCTCCCCGAGTTCGTGGCCATGACGCGCCGCCTGGACCAGCGGCGGGGGGAAGATTGCCGCGAGGTCTTTCCTGAACTGGCCGAGTTTTTTGAGACCTCTGAATGAATGCGCGGGAAGCCGGGGCGTATCTGGAGTTGGGAGTTCTTTATCAGGGTCAAGACAGACTTTCGGAGGCTGCGGCGGAATTTGAAAAGGCCATAGCCAGCGATTCAAACAACGTCGACGCCCATCTTCATTTGGGCCGAAGCCATCTCTGTCAGGGGCGCTGGGCCGAGGCTGCGGCGGAGTTCCAGAGAGTCGTGGCCTTGGACCCGCGTAACGACAGAGGATATAGCGGTTTGTGGGCCGCCTATTGCGGCCTGGGTCGATCGGACCAGGCCGCAACGGCCCTGGCCAGGGCCTTGGCAATCAACCCGGCCAGCGCCCTTGCTTGCACTGAATTGCTGAATTACCTTGATTGGCATAGAGCCGTGGGCGAGGTGGCGGCTCCTGACGGTTCTCGCGCCGGCGTCAACGCCGAGAAGCCTATGCGGGAGCAGGTGTTCTGCCTGCTGCCTTGGACGCATCTTCATATCTTCACGGACGGCTCATCCTTCCCCTGCTGCATGTGGAGCGGGCCCCCTCTGGGGAATGCCCGCTCGTCATCGCTGGACGCGTTGTGGAACTCTCCGGGCTTGAAGGCTCTGCGCGTGGACATGATGGGCGGGCGCCTCGTGGCGGGATGCTGGAAGTGCCACCAGGAGGAAATGGCGGGTTTCCAGAGCTTGCGGCAAAGAAAGAACATCGATTTGGGCCACCATCGCGGCCGAGAGCGGCTGACCGCGCCGGACGGCACGCTGCCGCGGCTCCCCGTGCCTTGGATCGAGATCCGCTTCTCCAACGTCTGCAATCTGCGCTGCCGGACATGCGATTCAACGAAAAGCAGCTCTTGGGCGGCGGATGCCCGGGCCTTGGGACTGCGGGACGAGAGCGGCCCTATTATAGTCAAGCCGTATGACGATTGGGACAGCCTGTGGCGCCAACTGCAGCCGTTGCTGGAAGAGGGAATCGAGGAGATCGTCTTCGCGGGCGGAGAATCGCTCATCATCGAGGAACACTATCGGATCCTGGATTGCCTTCTCGCGCGCGGCCTCACGGATGTGCGCTTGCACTATATAACGAACTTCTCGACTCTGCGCTCCCAGGGGCGCGATGTGATCGACCTGTGGTCCCGATTCCGCAATGTCCATGTTTCCGCCAGCCTCGACGGTTCCGGCCGGCGGGGCGAGTACCTGAGGAAGGGGCTTTGTTGGGATGCGGTATTGGCCAATCGAGAAGAGATGCTGCGTCGGTGCCCCCATGTCGCCTTCTCGATTGGGGCGACCCTCAGCATATTCAACGCCCTGCATCTGCCGGACTTCCATCGGGAATGGGTCGAGAAGGGGTACATCGATCGAAATGAGTTTGCGTTGTTCATACTCGCGGCGCCTGCGATATATCGCATGCAGGTGCTGCCGGCGGCGCTCAAGCAAAGGGTCTTGGAATCATACCAACGGCATCAAGAATCGTTCCTAGACGCGGGCGGGACAGCGGCGCGCGATTTTGCGGCCGCGGCGCGCTCCTTGCAGGCGCAGGATTGCAGCGAACTGCTGCCCGCGTTCGTGGCAATGACGCGCCGGCTGGACCAACTGCGCGGGGAAGACTGCCGCGAGGTCTTTCCTGAACTGGCGCCGCTGTTTGAGGCCACTGGATGAAACCGCGGGATGCCGAGGCGGCATTGCTCAAGGCCCTGGAGTTCGATCCTCGGAACAACGGCGCTCACATCGAATTGGGCTCGCTCTATGAAGACCAGGACAAATTGATTGAGGCCGCGGCGGAGTTCGAAAGCGCCATTGCCATAGATCCGAATCATGGCGGGTCTCACTGCCAGCTGGGGCGGATCTGCCGCAAGCAGGGCCGGTGGTCTGAAGCCGAGGGTGCATTGCGTAAGGCGCTGGAGCTTGACTCACAGAACGGCTGGGCGCGTTTTGAATTGGGCGTTCTTTATCAAGGTCAAGACCGACTTCCGGAGGCGGCGGCGGAGTTGGAAAGAGCCATAGCCATAGATGGAAATCAGGTTCGGGTTCTTTGGCAGCTCGGGTGGATCTACCGTAGGCAGAGGCGCTGGCCTGAGGCCGAGGCGTCATTGCGTAAGGCGCAGGAGCTCGACCCACGCAACGATGGCGCCTGCGTCGAGTTGGGAACTCTTTTCCTGAATCAAGAGAGATTCGCGGAAGCCGCGGCGGAGTTTGAAAAGGCCGTAGCCCTGGATCGGGGCAACGGCTGGGCGCATTTCCAGTTGGGGAAGATATACCGCAGGCAGGGGCGGCATTCCGAGGTCGAGGCGGCGTTGGAAAAGGCGCTGGAGGTCGACCCACAAAATATGTGCGCCCATATCGAATTGGGCATGCTTTACGAAGAACAGAGTAGATTCATGCAGGCCGCGGCAGAGTTCGAAAGAGCGATCGCTATTGATCCGAACAATGGGTGGGCACAATGTCGGCTCGGGCGGATCTACCGCGGGCAGGGGCGAGTTTCTGAGGCTGAGGCGGCGTTGATCAAGGCGCTGGAGTTCGATCCCAATAATGGTTGTGCCCATGTTGAACTGGGCGCTCTTTACCGAGATCAAGGCAGATTCGCGGTGGCTGCGCGGGAATGTGAAAAAGCCATAGCCCTGGACCCGAACCAAGGCGGGGCGTATCGCCAGCTAGGGCAAGTTTATCGTAAGCAGGGGCGGCGGTCCGAGGCTGAGGCGGCATTGCATACGGCGGTGGAGCTCGACCCGCAGGATGGCGGCGCCTGTATGGAATTAGGCGCTCTTTATGAAGACCAGAGTAAATTCAAGCAGGCCTTGGCGGAGTGCGAAAGAGCCATCGCCATAGAGCCGAAGTCTGTCGGAGCGTATTGCAGTATAGGACGAATCTATCGGAGGCAAGGGCGCTGGCCCAGGGCGGAGGCGGCTTTAAATGCGGCCTTGGCGATTAACCCTTGCCACGACTCAGTTTGGGTCGAATTGGGCGCTCTTTACAAAGACCAAGACAGATTCGGGGAGGCCGAGGCTGCGTGTCGGAAGGCGATCTCCATCGCACCGCGCAATGGCGCGGCGCATTTTGAGCTGGGGAATGTCTATCGCCGGCAGGGCCGCTGGCGCGAGGCCGAGGCAGAGTTCCAGGAAGCCATAGCTATCGATCCGGAGAATGACCGGGCCTATGTGGGGTTATGGGCGATCTGCCGCAGCCAGGGGCGGATGGCAGAGGCTGAAGCGGCCTCTGGAAAGGCATCGGCGATGAATGCCAGGCACGCCTGGGCCTGCGCTGGAGCCAATGGCCGTGGCGCTCGGGGCCGTTCTGGGCACACCGGGCTGGATGTGCCTCTTGCGTCGAGCCCGGCGAGTGAAGGCGCAGTGGCTTTGACGCGGGACCAGGTGTTCTGTTTGCTGCCTTGGACGCACTTGTGCATTCCGAACGACGGCTTATTGCGCCCCTGCTGCGATTGGAGCGGGCCGCCCCTAGGGGATATCCGCTCGTCACCGCTCGCGGAACTATGGAACTCTCCAGGCATGAAGGCTCTGCGTTCGGACATGATGAGCGGGCGCCCGGTGGCGGGATGCAGGGGCTGTTATAAGAGCGAACAGGCGGGTCTCTTCAGCAGGCGGCAAAGCAACAACATCGAGTGGGACCATTGTCGCGACCGTAAACGCTTGACCTCTCCGGATGGGGCGCTGCCGTGGCTACCGTTGCCTTATCTTGAGATCCGTTTTTCCAATGAGTGCAATCTGGTTTGCCGGACCTGCGACCCGACGCAAAGCAGCGCTTGGATGGCGGAGGCCCGGGCTATGGGCTTGTCGATTGAGGGCGGACCCATACAGAGATCTTATGACGATTGGGATAGCCTGTGGCGCCAGCTGCAGCCGCTGTTGGAAGAGGGGCTTGAAATGATCCACTTCATCGGTGGAGAACCACTCCTCATGGAAGAGACCTACCGGATTTTGGATTTCATCCTCGCGCGCAAGCGCACGGATGTGCGCTTGCGCTACAACACGAATTTTTCCACGCTGCGGTTCCGGGGCCGAGATGTGATCGACCTGTGGTCGCGCTTCCGCGATGTCAAAGTCATTGCCAGTCTCGACGGCTCCGGCCGGCGGGGAGAGTACCTGAGGAAGGGCCTGCGTTGGGATGCGGCGGTGGCCAACCGGGAGGAGATGCTGCGCCGGTGCCCGGATGTCGCATTCTCGGTCTTGGCGACTGCCAGCATCTTCAACGCGCTGCATCTGCCGGAGTTCCACCAGGAATGGGTCCAAAAGGGGTACATCGCGCGTGATGAGTTCGCGCTTAATATGCTCCGGGGACCGAAGATGTATCGCATGCAGGTCCTGCCGCTGGAGCTGAAGCGGCGGGCCCTCGAAGCATATCAGCGGCATTGGGAATCGTTCTTGGATGCGGACGGGTCGGCGGCGCACGATTTCGCGGCCGCGGCGCATTCTATGCAGGCCCAGGATCACAGCGAGCTGCTGCCCGAGTTCGTGGCCATGACGCGCCGCCTGGACCAGCGGCGCGGGGAAGATTGCCGCGAGGTCTTTCCTGAACTGGCCGGACTTTTCGAGGACGCTTAGGGTGGCCGTCGGGTCGGAGGCTCGACCGGGCCAGCGATCCCGCGTGTCCCGGGAGCGGTGGCTCAAGCAGCGTCGAGAGTTTAAGTCTGGCGATGGAATTGATTCCATACAGGATATAATCTCTCTGCTAGGCTCTCGTCCGGCTTGGCGCCCCAGTCCACGATAGAATCTGATGAACGCGAGCAGCTGCCTCGAAGCAGGAAGGGAGTTTTTTGCCGCCGGCAATTATGACCGGGCGGCGGAGGTTTTCACAGGCATCATCGCGCAGGAGCCTCGCAACGCGCAAGCGCAGTTCGCCTTGGGCCAGGTCTATTTGGCGCAAAAGAGTTACGGCATTGCGGAACAACGGTTCTTGCAGGCCTTGGAATCGGATGCGCTGCAAGCCGGCGCCGTCCACAGGGAGATGGGCGGTCTCTATCGGACCCTCGAAGATCATGACCAGGCCCTTGGACATTACGAGGCTTGCATCGCTGCGGGCTGCGCGTCACCCGATATCCTGGAATATCTTGGCAACGTCTACAGGGAACGGGGCCGGCTGGGGCCGGCGGCCGACGCCTTTGCGCGGGCGCTGGAGGCCTTGCCTGGCGACGACCTCTTCCTGCGCAACAAGCTGCTCAACGATTTGGAGATCTGCCGGGGCAAGACGCTTCTGGAATCAAAACCCATAGCCCTGGGAGTCACCCTCACCTCTCGCTGCAACCTCAAGTGCGTCATGTGCACCGCCGTCAAGGACTCCTGGGAACTGCCCTGGGCCGCCCAGCAAGAGGTCCTTTCCATGCTGCCGTATCTTGAACACATCTACTGGAAGGGGGGAGAAGTCCAGCTCTATCCGGATTTCGAGGTGCTCTTCGACGCGGCCGCGCGGCATCCCCGGATCTGTCAGGAGATATCGACCAACGGCCTGCTCCTCGACAGCGCCTGGATCCGGCGGCTCGTCTGCAACAAGGTCGAGCTCTCGCTGTCCATCGACGGCTTTACCCAGGGCGTCTATGAGAACATCCGCAAGGGCGGGAGTTTCCAGACCTTGATGCGGAATATCCAGGAGCTCAACCGATGCCGGCAGGAGGCCGGCGGCGCCTCGGGGTTTCATATGAATTTCAATTTCGTGCTCATGTCGGAGAACTGCCGCGAGTTGGAGCGCATCGTGGCTTTCGCCGTTGACAATGGATTCACCCATATCAAGATCAGCGCAGTGATCGCCCCGTCCGCGGACTCAGGGCTGCCGTTGCTCCCGCCCGAGTTCCTGCGCCGTCTGCCGTCCTTGAAACAGGATATCCTTCAGGAGGCCCGGCGGCACGGGATATACGTGTTCATGGCCGTCCCGGACTGCGGGCCGGCGCGGGCCGTGCCTAACGCCGTCCCGTCCGGCCCATCCGGCCCGGCGCTGTCGCGCCCTGCGGACGCCAGGCTCTGCTACCTGCCGTGGCAGCATCTCTCAATCGGCGATAGGGGGCGCGTGCTGCCGTACGAATGTTTTTGCCCGCATGCGGTCGGCGATATCGCCTCGGAGACTCTCCAGCAGATTTGGAACAACGGCGCGATGCAATCCTACCGCAGCCGGATCGCCTCCGGCGACTATGGCGGCTGGTGCAGCGGCAAATGCACCGACGGCACTCTTGCGAGGCATTGCCTCGGGATCCATCGGCTGCGCTGCGATTAGGCCGGGGGCTGTGGCGCCAGTTCCTTGAGGATGCGGTTGGCCTCGCGGCAAAGATCCTGGTACGAGTCCGCGGGCAGGCCGTCCTGCCGGAGTGCCTTGGCGATCTCTCCGGCCGCGTCGTCCGGGCGGCCGGCTTGCTTGTGCAGTAGGGCGAGCTCCAGATGCGTCCTGGCCCTTTCATAGGGCTCCAGCGTCTCCAGGCTCAATAGATCCGCATAGCTCGCCAGGGGGGCTTCTGCCCCGGGCGCTTGCGGGCCCGCCGCGAGTCCGGCGAGTTCCGGGAAGACATCCTCGAATCGCTCGTCGCGGATCGCGTCCAATGCTTGAGTCGTCTTCCTGAAGCGCCCGATCAGGCAGGTCAGGTCTTTCTCCTGCATGAAGGTCACGGCATTCTGAAAAGAGGAGATGTCTCTCTTAGCCGACGGCCCGTACCTTCTGGACAAATATTCGATATGCCGGCGGCAGGAGGCGACGGCTTCGCGCTTTAGATGGGGCGGAAGGATCTGACAGCGGTATTCCACCGGGCCGAACAGAATGCCGAGATCGATTTTGTTCGGCCGCAGATATCCCTTTTCCAGCCAGTCGCGATGAAAATCGGGCAGACCGAGCGCGTTCATCACCGAAAGCGTAGGGGAAATGCAGAAGATGACATGGGGGCAGACCCGCATCAGTCGTTCCCGGTTCTGCATCACCTGATTCCAGTCCAGGCCTTTGCGTATGTATTCTCCCCGGCTGCCCGGCGCATCCAGGCTGGCGCTCACGGCGACATCCCGGAAGCGTTTCCATAGCTCCAGTATGTCCTTTCCGCCATGCGTTAAATTGCAGAAATTCGTGACGTAGCTAAGTTTGACGTCGACTCTGTTTCCCGCCAGCAGGATCTCCAGGATTTCATAGTGCCAGTCCGCGATCAAGGGCTCTCCTCCGCCGAACCGGATCCTTTGGAGGCCCGGAAGCAGGTCCCGGATCTGGCCGTAGAGATTCGGGAAATCGTCCGTCGCGGTCAGGGCCGCGGGCAGGCCCGGGCTGCCGGTGAGCAGCGCGAAGTCCTTATACCAACCGGTGCTGCGGCGATGGCAGCAATAGCGGCAGCGGCAATTGCAGGCGTTGGAGAGGTTGAGTTCCAAAGAAATTAGGTGCTTGGAATCGAGCCAGCCGTCGCTCCTGGTCTGCCCGATGATCTTCTCGCGGGCGCGGTCCGCGTTGTTATGCTTGGTGCGCAAGCTTTGGGCCTTCGCGGCCTCGACCTCGTAGCATTTCAGACAGAGAGGGTTCTTGCGCTCTTGCAGCATGTCGAGGCGCAGCTGCTTGACCTCGGCGGAGTTCCAGATCTCCGGCAGGCTCATGCCGCGAAGGGAGTCCTGGGTCTTGTCAGCCGCCATGCAGCAAACGGACGCCAACCCATCCTCCCTCACGAAGAGGTTGGTCCAAGGCCTGATGCAGAAGACTTGGGACCGTGACGGCGACTTCCGTAAGGGATCTTTCTTTGGCCGGCTCATTCTATGGAGGTGTCCAGGTTTATCCCGCGTGCGGCCGCAGATATTTTTTATAGTCCCGGCTGTGAACGTAGAGGTCGAGCCAAATGAGATAGTTCAAGATGCACCACAGCGGCCGTCCGTAATCCTTCTTTTTGCGCAGGTGCTGGTTCCAGAAGAAGGTCACCGCCTCCGGATTGAGCAGTCGGGACTTCCGGACATTCGCCTCCGCGAAATACCTGGCGGCGAGCCCTTGGAACTCCTTGAGGAACCAGATGGAATGGGGCATCTCCAGCCCCATGCCCTGCCGCCGGAAGATCTTGCCGGGCAGAAGGCCCTTCATGGCGAGTTTCTGGATGTGCCGCCCGCGGAAGCCTTTCAGGCGCATGCGCGCGGGCAAGGACGCCGCGAACTCCACCAGGGGGCGGTCCATGTACGGGAAACGGCCCTCCAGGGACGAGGCCATGGACATTCGGTCGTCCTTGACCATGAGGTCGTCTACGAAATAGTAGCGCAGGTCGAGCTGGGAGATCTTGTCGATGTCCCGCGGGCAGTCGAGCCCGTTGAAGAACGCCGTGAACAGGTCGGAAGTGGGCTGCGCCGGCCCGGAGCGCGGCATGAGGAAGGCTTTCTCCTCTTCCGTGAAGACATGCCTCCAGAACAGGTGCGACTCCGGAACGGAGAGCTCCGCGCCTTCGATGAATCGCTTGAGCCGGAATTCCAGGCTCAGCTTGGAGTAGGAGGTGGGCAGGCGCGGGACTAGCGCGCGCAAGAGAGCGCGCGCGGGCGCGGGCACCCAGCGCCGGTACGCGGCCCTGACATGGCAGGCGCGATGGGTCTCGTAGGCGTTGAACACCTCGTCGCCGCCCTCGCCGAAGAGCAGGACCGAGACATGCTTCTTGGCTTCCTGGGCCAGCAGGTAAAGGGGGACCACCGCGCCGTCGCCCGAAGGTTCGTCCATATAGGCGGTCGAAGCCACGAGGTTTTGCAGGACTTCGTCGGGCCCCACCGTGACCGTGTGATGGCGGCAGGGGATGTGTGCGACGGCCAGGTCCTGATAGGAGGACTCGTCGAAGCTCGGCTCCGCCATCTTGATGGAGAAGGCGTGGAGCTCGCGGTTGCGGCCGAGCTCCCGGGTCAAGGCCAGCAAAGAGGTCGTGTCCACCCCGCCGGAGAGGGTCAAGCCCACCGGCGTGTCCGAGACCAGGTTGCGCCGGACGGAATCGAGCATGAGTGAGCGGACCTTCTCGGCGGCCTCGCTTTCGGTGATGGAGGTCTCGTCTCCGTGGCGTAGATGGTAATACTGCGTCTGCTTCCAGCGTCCGGCGCACAGGTCCACCTCCAGCATGTGGCCGCCGGGCAGTTCCCGGATGTCCTTGAAGGGCGTGGCCGCGCCGGGGATGTAGGCCAGCGAGAAGTAGTCGCCGATCGCCTCCTCGTCTATCTCCCCGGAGAGCTCCGGCGTTTCCAGCAGGGCCTTGATCTCGGAGGCGAAGTAGAGGCGGCCGGCGTGTTCCCGGTAGAAGACCGGCTTGAGGCCGAAGAAGTCGCGCACGATGTAGGCCTTCCGGCCGTCCCGGTCGTAGAGGCAGAAGGCGAACATCCCCGTCAGGCGCTGCAAAAGCGCGATGCCCGATTCTTGATAGAGGTGGAGCAGCACCTCGCTGTCGGACGAGCTCCGGAAACTGTTCTGGGCGTCCAATTCCTTCTTGAGCGCCAGGAAATTCGTGACCTCCCCGTTATAGGCGAGCCAGAGGCAGCTGTCCGCGCTGGACATGGGCAGGTCGGCGCGGGGGGAGAAGTCGATGATGCGTAGGCGGGTGTTACCCAACACCGCGCGCTCGTCGCAAAGCACGCCCTGGCCGTCGGGCCCGCGGTGCCGCAGGGCCGCCAGCATGTCCCGGACTGTCCGCTCATCCTGTTCGTTGAGCGCGATGCCCAAGCCGAGGACTCCCGCTATTCCGCACATGGTCTTATATGAAGGCGTCCTTCAGGATCCTGAGCGCCTTGCCGATGTTGCCAGGCCTCAGCCGCGAGGCGTGCCTCAGGATCTGGGACGGCCTTAAGTGGAATTCCCGCTGGGCTCTCTTCTGTAAGGCCTTGAGCTGGGCCGGGGTCTGTTCCGGGTGTACCCAGATGGGATCGAGGCCGGTGAAGGATATGTAGGCGGAATAGCGCTTCCATACGGAAGTGTCCAGGCCTCCGTCGGGGCGCAGGCCAGTGTCGATGCGACCCTGGCCGCGGAGGGTCTCGAAGAGGGATGAACCCGGATAGGGAGTGCAGAGGCTGAACTGGGCCATATCCAGAGACAGGCTTTTGGCGAAGCGTATCGTCTCCAGGGAGTCCGCGTGGGTCTCGCCGGGCAGCCCCAGCATGAACAGTCCGCCGAGGCGGATCTCTGAATGTCCCTTGACGATGGCGACGGCGCGGATAATTTGCGGGATAGTGAGTCCTTTTTGGACGGCGTCCATGAGCCTTTGCACGCCGGATTCCATGCCGAAGGAGAGGTCGAAACAGTTGGCGCCCGCCATGGCCCGCACCAGTTCCGAGGTGATGTGGCTGGCTCGCGTGTCGCAGCCCCATTTGATTTTGAGCCGCCGGCGCCGGATCTCGGCGCAGATGGCCAGCATCCGTTCCTGGTCCTCCATGCAGCAGGGGTCCATGATGGCGGCATGGCCGGCGCCGAACTCTTTTTCCAGCATTTCCATTTCGTCGACGACCCGGGCCGGGGAATCGAAACGCGGCTTTTGGTTGACGACGCAGAATACGCAGCTGTAGCGGCAGCCGCGGGATGTGAACATCGGCCGGGACATCTTGCGGGGGCCGCCCACGAATATCTGGTTGCTCAGGGGGTTGCTCGGGTAGCGGCGCATATCCACCAGGTCCCGCGCCGGCCTGGGCAGGCGGGTGAGGTCTTCGACCAGATAGCGGTCCGGCGGCGTGCGTACGACCCGGCCCTGGGGGTCCCGGAACGATATCGCCGGAATGTCCCCGAAAGTCCGGCCGTCCCGGCGGTGCTCGACTAGGGCGAGGAAAGGCTCTTCGCCCTCCCCGTGGACCACCGCGTCGCAGCAGCCGTGCGCTAGGTATTGTCTGGCGTAAATCGAGGCGTGGATGTTGCCCAGGACCACGAGCGCGCCCGGGAGGTTCGCCTTGGCCCAGCGCCCGAGCTCATAGGCCGGCGTGCCGTTGCAGGTCAGGACGGAGAACCCCAATATGTCCGGCCGCGCGGCCAGCAGGCGAGTCTGGATCTGCACGAGGTCCAGCGATTCGGTATGGGCGTCGATGATGGAGACATCGTGGCCCTTGTTGCGCGCCACTGCGGCGATATAGAGAAGGCCCAGGGGCTCGTGGTTCTGGATGAGCTCGCGCCCCGCGCCCAGCATGGCTTGCGTCTCGTCAGGGGGGGCGACCAGGAGGATGTTCATCGCGAAAGATTCCTTCAGAGAACTGGCGGATAAGAGGTTAGGGCAAACGCCAAATGGACGCCATCGGCGCCTGCGGATAGGATAATGATATCCTAGGGGAGCGGCTACAGTCAATTCAAGACTTAGGACAATCCGAGTATTGCGAAAAACCCGGCTATTTGCCCCTTAAGTTGGTGGAAGGTGCGTAGGGAGAGAAGTCGTTTCAGTATGACGTTCCTCCCAAGAACTAGACCATTTGTTGGTTTGAAAAATTGCTAGTTGAGGCTCCCCCAGCTTGGTAGCATCGAGTTGGGAAACAAGACGTAACAAGGGAGGAATCGCCCAAGGGGAAGGTATCAAATTCTTCGTCGCAGAGACAGCGGTAGGGTGAAAGAGATGGGAAGACGGTCGGTGCCGCTGATGGTGCCAGTGGCTGAGCTCATCGCAGCTGCCCGTGAAGGAATGCGTGACCTGGCCGATCGAGCGGGCATGGAGCTGATGCGTATGGCCGTCCAGGAAGAGCGTATAGCGGTCACGGAGGGCCCGGAGCGGGTGGGCTGGAAGCATGGGCGGCAGCCCGGCTTCGTGTACTGGAACGGGCGGAAAGTCGCCTTTGCGAACATGCGGGTCCGCAGCTTCGGCGGCGAGGAGGTCAAGCTTCAGAGCTACGGTGAGTTCCAGGAGGACGGCACTAACGGACGCCTCGCCCTGCGGGACATGATGCGTGGGGTCTCGACGCGGGACTACGACGAGGGCGTGGAGGGCTTCCTGCGGGGATACGGGACGGCGCGCTCGTCGGTAAGCCGCGGCTTCATCCGAGCCTCGCAGGCCAAGCTCAAGGAACTCATGGAGCGGGACCTCTCGAAGCTGGACCTGGTGGCCTTATTCATGGACGGGGTGGGCTTCCAAGGCCACCTAGAGGTCGTGGCGATGGGCGTGGACGCCCAAGGCCGCAAGCACGCTCTGGGGCTGTGGCAGGGGGCGACGGAGAACCATGTGGTATG
>CAIRTQ010000021.1 GCA_903881545.1 uncultured Elusimicrobia bacterium | reverse complement strand
CCGGCTCTACGCGGACGCGGCCGCGCTGAAGCTGCACCGCAAGGGCCTGCGGGGCCTGCAGTCCGCGCCCGCGGATCTCGGCGAGGCCTTCAGCGAGCTGCGGGCCTGCAAGACGCCCGGGGAGCTGGAGCTCATGGCGCACGCCTGCCGGGTGACCTCACGCGCGCATCAGGCCGTCATGCGCTCGGTCCGTCCCGGGCAAGCCGAGTACCAGGCCCAGGCGGTCTTCGAGGCCGAATGCCGGGCCGCCGGCCTGCCCCACCTCGCCTTTCAGACCATCGCCGCCTCCGGCGCCAACTCCGCAGTTCTGCACTATCACCACAACAGGAACCGGATGAAGTCCGGCGACCTGCTCCTGCTGGACGCGGGCGCCGAGCATCATGGCTACGCCGCCGATGTCACGCGCACGTTCCCGGTCAACGGCCGTTTCACGCGCCGGCAGAAAGATGTCTACTCCATTGTGCTCGAGGCCCAGAAAGCGTGCATCTCCCGGGCTCGCCCCGGAATGCTCTCCGCCGATCTACAGCGGCTGTCCATGACGGTCATCGCCGAGGGTTTAAAATCCCTGGGCCTTCTGCGCGGCGACTCCGCCGGCCTCGTGGAGAACGGCGCGGTGCGCCTGTTCTATCCCCACGGGTTCTCCCACATGATGGGCCTCGACGTCCACGATGTGACGGGCGGCAAGCGCCGGCTGCTGCGCAACCCGTTCCAGTTCACGGTGCGCTTCCTGGCCCGGCTGGAGCCCGGTTTCGTCATCTCGGCGGAGCCCGGCATTTACTTCATCCGGGCCTTGCTGCATGACCCGGAGAACCGCCGCAAGCTCAAGGCCAGTGTCGACTTCAGCCGCGCCGAGAAATTCTTGGACTTCGGCGGGGTGCGCATCGAGGATGACATCGTCATCCAGGAGACTGGCCCCGCGCGCAACCTCACGGATGTACCCAAGGAGATTACCGCGGTCGAGGCCGCCTGCCGCAGGTAGCGCCGGCGACTAATGTAGGATGAAATAGGCCGCGATAAGCAAGACCACCGCCGTTACAGGGACGGCGATTTTCAGCAGGAGCTTTTCCGGCAGTTTCGGCAGGACCCAGTGCTTGCGCTGAGGCACGATCCGGCTTGCCCCTTTGCCGCTCCAGAAATCGGCCGCTGAGTCCTTCGGCGTCTGAGCCGAAGGCTTCTGCTCTGTAGGCGCAGGGGCCGGAAGCTCCGATGCGGCAGCCGCAAGTAGCGCAGGTGCAGGTGCAGCCAGTTTAACGGCCGGCGCGGGCCCGCCCTGGAGGGGGGGTAGCACCGGCACGGAGAATCCCATCGCCTTCGCGGGCGCCGCTTCATGCGTCTCGAACTCCCGGTGGCATTGGGGGCACTGCTTGGCGTCCTCCGCCACCGCGCAACAGCAACCAGGGCAACGCGTTATCATATCTGTTCCTTTCCGATCTGATGGATCATCACGCCGAGCCCTCCGCTTCCAGCTTGCTCAAATAGAACCGCGCCTCGCCTTGGTCCGGGCGCAGCTTCAATGCCAGCCGCAGCCACCGTGCCGCTTCTGTCTTCTCACCGGATCCCAGATGGAACAGCGCCCGTTGCAGGCAAAGTTCACTTTCTCCGGGCGCGAGCCGGCGGGCCTCGTCATTGAGCCGCATCGCCCGGGCCCGCAGCCCAGAGGTCCAGAAGGCTTCCGCGACATAGGAGAGGAGCAGCGCCGTTTCCTCGGGCCTACAGTGCATGGTCCGGAGCGCCTCTTCGAGGATCATCCGTAACGAGGGCAGCAGGATATCTGTCTCCGGTTTAAGCCTCCAATCGTCAAACTCTATTGGAATCTGTTGGCAGCCCTGCACATTCCCTAGAACCCTTAGGCATTCAGCGCTTTCAGCCCACACGACAGAATTCAGCACGTGCTGGTTGTCCTTGAAATTATTCCAGCCCGGTATGCCGTGCGGTGCGGATTTTGAGACCATCCTGTCGAAATCAAACAGCACCAGGCGCTTTTCCCAAGCCACATCCCGGATCAGGCCATTGACCACGCTTGAGGCTCTTTGTCGCCAGGCATCCATGTCCCGGGCCGCTATGAGGCGTCTGCGCGCTTGAGCATAGCGGCCGGCCTGATACAGCCATTCTCCCAGTTGAAAATTCCACCAAGGCTCGGGCTTGCGCGACAAAAGCTGCCGGCATTTCCGTATGGCAGATTCTTTTTGGCCCGTCAAATACAGATACTTCGTTTCCAAGAACTCGGGAGCCCAACGCGCCGAATCCTTGGCCCAGGGCGGGAAATGCAGGTTGCCCGGCACGGAGCATAAGGCCAGCCGGACACCGCGGCGCCGGGCTTCGTCAGCCATGGTGGATAGACTCTCTCGGTAGGCCAGGCAACGACCCTGGCCTTGGAATCCGACGGGCTGCATGCGCGGGTTCCGGTATTGCGCCAGCAGGGAGACCAGACGGCTCTTGAGGGCCAAGAGGCGGAGACGGTCCATCCCCGGGTATGGCGAAATCTTCACCATCGGATGGTGAAAAAAGAGGTTGTGCCCGAAAAGCACTATGATCGCATTCGGGGCATACTGCAAGGCCTCGCGAAACCGGCGCATGGTCTGTTCAAGATCGGAGCCGCCGACAGCCATATTGATGATTTCAATGCGCTGGGATAGCCTGTTGCGCGCGGCT
>CAIRTQ010000020.1 GCA_903881545.1 uncultured Elusimicrobia bacterium | reverse complement strand
GGATTTGCATCTCTCTCACGTATTCTCTCCTGGCCTTCGGACTCATCCCCATGCCCCCAAAACTGCCCCAAACCCGCTGGGGCCGTTCGGTAACATCTTAGATGAGTTGACGGCTTGGATTTCGGTAACATCTTACGTGAATTGAAGCGTTGGCTTGACACTCCCATCGCCGGGGTGTTATGCTCTGAATGGAATTCGTCCTAGGAGGTCTCACTCGATGAAAAGGAACAATATCATGTTATCCCTCGCGGCGGCTTGGCTGATCACGGTCACCGCCTCCGCGCAGGTGAACCCGCCCGCCCCGATCGACCCGCCGGCCCGCCAGCAGCGCATTTCGGGCGGCCCCTGCAAGACGGACATAGATCAATTCTGCAAGGGCCTCAAGGGCCCCAAGATCGAACCGTGCCTCCAAGCGCACGAGGTGGAGATCTCCGCTCCCTGCAAGAACATGCGCGCCACTATGGCAAAGAGGCCGCAGGTGGATTTCGCGGGCGCCTGCAAAGGCGATCTTGACAAACTCTGCAAGGATGTTCCGGCGGTGAAGGGCGGCAAGATCAAATGCCTGCGGGAACACCAAGACGCGCTGTCCGACGCGTGCAAGGCCGCCATGCCGGGAATCCGCAAGGGCCCCAAGGCCGCGCCGCAGACGGCCCCCCAACAGCCGTAACCCGGCGGACCGAGCGACTGACTGGACCGATTCCACCTGCAATAATCAAACTATGGGACAGATTGCTCCTCGCCGCAGCAGCATGGGCTGGGCCTTGCTGGCCGCCTTGACCATAGGCGGATCAGCCGTCGCGGTGATAATGTATCAATTGGCCCAGAAGGGAAACCCTGCGGCTGACACTTCTGGTTTCGACATCGCAAAAGCCGATGTAGACCGCAATCCGGCGTCGGGCGGCGCGCCGGCGCGTGGGCCAGCGCAGTCCGGCCTGGAAATGCTCAAACCAGGAGATGTGGGCAAGATGAGCGTCGCGGGAGGCGGCACGCCCCCCTCCGCCCGCCAAACGGCGAAGGATTTCACCGATGCCATCCACCAAGCCGAAGCGCAGGTGCAGGCCTTAGCCATCAGCTATACCAAGCGCTTCCCGAGCATCGCGCAGTACGGCCGGGATTGGATGCGTTATCCCGACCTCAAGAAACTCAACGACCAATACATGAATGATCATAACCCGATAAAATTCTTGCGCGGCCTGGCGCAATCCCAGAGCTTCGGCCGGCTGGCAACCAAGTATGCCTCAGACCCGGCCGTCCAGTCCTTCGTTAAGGAAAGCGTTTCGCAGGCCCCGAAAGAGATCACCGCGTCCGCCATGGGAGTGCTTAAAGAGGACGGTCTCATCAAAAATCTCATCGCCAACACTGCATCGACGTTGGGCCTGCCCCCGACCTTGACTTCGGGATTGCTGGACGGCGGCAAGGTGGACCGCCAGCAAGTCATGGGCCAGATCATCCAGAACCACCCTGAACTACAGAAATCGCTGCAGGACGTCGAAGACCAAAATCGCGCGCAGCCAAACCCCACAACTTCCAACAGCCGTTAAGCCCTGCCAGGCCGCTATTAATTGGCTATGCAGGAGTTGCCGGACTGATGAGTCCCGACCGCGCAATTCAAAGCGGCAGAGCCGCAGAGAGTGGTGGTGCTCGTGGAGGAACTCCCGCCGCAACCTGCGATCATGCCGGCCCCGGCCTGATCGCAGGTGTCCTTGCTGAAACAGCCCGCCGAGCCGACCAACAGCGCGAAGAACGCCAAAGCCATCAACTTCTTCATATCGCCCCCGTTGCGGTAGCCCTAGTTTAGGGTCTGGGAAGCCTGCTGTCAATAGCTTCTCCTTTCTTTAATTCCTTTTTTACCGTGGCCGGCCGGCGGTGGAAATACCGACTGACAGCCTTCCGCTCGATGGCAAAAATCGCTCAGGGCTGGCCTGATAGGCCGTCCGCGCAGGACGGCATAGCGTGGGCCGGGAATTATATTGGAAAGCATAGGCGGATGAAGTATACTTCGTAAATAAATAACGCATAACATCGACTTCTGCTGGCGGGCGCCGGTGAATTGCTATAGCACCCGCAGCAACGCCAGGCGTTCCGTGTCAACTCATCTAAAAATGTTACCGAAGCCGTCATAGGCCGGTCGGATTCGCAACGCTTCGCATTGCGAATGCCAGAACGGCATGCAGCCCGTTTGCCGTTCCCCGAGCGCGGCGCGGCCGCATGCGACGCGCAACCGTCCTTCCCTACGAGGGGAGGACGGAACGTTGGGGTGGC
>CAIRTQ010000019.1 GCA_903881545.1 uncultured Elusimicrobia bacterium | reverse complement strand
CCTCGCGGGTGAAAAGTTATCGCTTTTCACCGATTCTTCCCTTTCGACGGGACGCGAGGTATTTTATTTCTTATTGATCATCCTTGTTTGAGGATTGGGGTAATTAGGGGTTAATGGACTCTAATATATAATATCATACAAAACCATGTTCAAAGCAAAATAAAATTTGGCAAAGACACTCACCCTGCCCCAACAGGGCAGGGCTTCTATTTTTAAAGCCCGAGCCTCAACCGATGCGGGTCTTGCTCTGGCGGTCGAAAAGGTGGATGCCGGCCAGCTGCAAGCGCAGGGAGACCGGATCGCCGGGTTTTCCCGAGAAGTCCGCGTCCACCGTAGCCAGGAGCCGCATCTCCCCCGAGCGAAGGTAGAGGTTGCGTTTGTAACCCAGAAGCTCCACCACCTCTATGAAAGCCGGAGTCTCCTCGCTCAGCGACGGACCGCCCGGCTGATTCACCAGGATCGCCTCAGGCCTTATGCCCAGGATGACCGGCCGCGAACCGCCTTTGCGGCCGCCCGCAAGCAGCACGCGCAAGCCCGCGCTCCGGAAAGCCGGGCCGCCCTCCGTGTCCTCCAGGACGCCCGCGATGAAATTCATGGTCGGGCTGCCGATGAACCCCGCCACGAAATGGTTCACGGGGCGGACGAAGACCTCGGCCGGCGTGCCCACCTGCTGGATGACCCCGCCGTTCATCACGGCCATGCGCGAGCCCAAGGTCATGGCCTCCACCTGGTCGTGCGTCACATAGATGATGGTCGCGCCCAGGCGCTGGTGGAGCTTGGCGATCTCGACGCGCATCTCCTCGCGCAGCTTGGCGTCGAGGTTGCTCAGCGGCTCATCGAAGAGGAAAGCCTTGGGCTTGCGCACGATGGCCCGGCCGATGGCCACGCGCTGGCGCTGGCCGCCCGACAACTGCCGGGGCGTGCGGCCCAGGAGGCTCTGGATCTGCAGGATGGCGGCCGCCTCGGCCACCCGCGCCGAGATCTCGGCCTTGGGCACCGCGCGCAGGCGCAGGCCGAAGCTCATGTTCTCCTCCACCGTCATGTGCGGGTAAAGGGCGTAGTCCTGGAACACCATGGCGATCTCGCGGTCGCGCGGGGGCAGGTGGTTGACGATGCTGCCGCCTATGCGGATCTCGCCGCCCGTGGCCTCCTCCAGGCCGGCGATCATGCGCAGCAAGGTGGACTTGCCGCAGCCCGACGGCCCGACCAGGATCATGAACTCGCCGTCCGCGATATCGAGGTCCACTTCGCGCAGGACCGTCGCCTCCTGGTATTTCTTGGAGATCCGGCTCAGGGTCACGGATGCCATGGGTTCTATCCTTTCACTCCGCCCAAGGTCAGGCCGGAGATGAGCCACTTCGATGAATACAGGAAGACGCAGAGGACCGGCACGGTGACAAGAAACGACCCGGCCGCGAACATCCCCCATTGCGTGATGAACTGCCCCTGGAGCTCGAAAAGGCCGAGGGTCCAGGTATACTTCTGCGCGTCGCAGAGCACCACCCGCGCCACCAGGTACTCGTTCCAGGCTTGCGTGAAATTGAAGAGGAAGGCGATGGACAGGGCCGGCGTCGAAAGCGGCAGGACGATGCGGTAGAAGGCCCCGAAGCGGCTCGTGCCGTCCACCAGGGCGGCCTCCTCCAGGGAGCGCGGCACGGTGTCGTAGTAGCCTTTCAGTATCCAGACGCTGAAGGGCAGCGAGGTCACGGAATAGGCCATGATCATGCCCAGGTAGGTGTTGATGAGTCCCAGGCGCATGATCATCAGGAACAGCGGCAAGAGCAGCATGCCAGCGGGGATCATCTGCGTCCCCAGAAGCAAGGTCAGGCCGAGCTTGTTGCCGGGGAATTTAAACCGGGAGAAGGCATAGCCTCCCGTGGCGGCGAGGCTGACCCCGATGAAGGAAGTGACCAAGGTAATGACCAAGGAATTCCAGAGCCAGAGCAGGAAGTTGGTCTCCTTGGCCACCCGGAGATAGGAGGTCAGGGAGGCGCCGGCCGGCAGAAGGGACAAGTCGGTCGACATAAGCCGGTCACCGGGGCGCAGGGAAACCGAGATCATGCGCAAAAGAGGATAGACGCAGAGCAGGCAGGCCGCCAGCAAGACTGCGTGCGTCAGGACTGTCCGGGCGGCCGCCTTGCGATGGAATGCGGCCAGCGCCGCGGCGGCGGCTTGCGCCTCGGTCCTAATCATAGACCGACTCCGAGCCTTCCGATCTCTCAGCCAGAGGAACGAACAGACGAATAGGACGGCGAAGATCACGAGCGCCAAGGCCGCGCTATAGCTGTAGCGATAGAAAGTGAAGGCGGCCTTGTACAGAGCCGAGACCAGGATGTCGGCGTCCTCGCTTCCCCCGGCCTGGCCCGTCACCAGGTAGATGACATTGATGTTGTTGAAGGTCCACACCGCGCCCAAGGTCACGGCCGGGACCAGCACCGGCCGGATGAGCGGCAGGGTGATGAGGCGCAGCCTCTGCCAAGCCGAGGCGCCGTCGATGGCGGCCGCGTCGTAGTAGCTCTGGGAGATGGACTGCAGGCCCCCCAGGATGACCACCATCATAAATGGGATGCCCAGCCAGACATTGATGATAGTGCAGGTCAGCAGGGCATGGCGGCCCAGCCATTGCACCGGGCCCAGACCCAAGCCGGCCAGCCACGGCAAGTGCCCCGCCAGGCGCCCGAGCATGATGTTGACGAACCCGTAGTCGTAATGGAACTCGCCGCGCATGGCCAGTATGGCCACCACCTGCGGCATGGCCCAGGGGATCACCAGCAGGGTCCGGTATATCCCCCGGAAGCGGCGGACGCTGTTGAGCAACATCGCGAGCCCGAAGCCGCCCGCCACATGAAAGAGCACATTGATGAAGGTCCACCAGAGCGTCCTGCCCAGAAGCTGCCAGAAGGTGATCGAGGCCAGAGGCGACGCGGTGAAGACCTTGACGAAATGCTTCCAGCCGACAAAAGGGATATGCCCGGTCCGGCTCCAGACCATGATGGTGGTCAGCTTCAGGTCGTGGAAGGCGAGGTAGACCTCGAAGGCCAGAGGATAGGCGATCAGCAGGCCCAGGCCGATCAAGCCCGGGGCCAAAAGCATGACCGGCAAGCTGTGGCGGCCCCGCACGACATGGCAGAAGACGAGCGCCGCGACCGCCTCGACCGCCGCGGCGGACAGGACGAAACAGAGCACCTGGCCTGCGGTCCGGCCCGTGAAGAGAAGGGCAGCAACGCAGGCCAAAGCCGCCGCGGCCGCAGCTGAGGCCGGAACGAACCATCGACGGCCATAGCATGTGAAATGATAATGGAGGTAGCCTTCCAAGGCCGCAACGGCCAAAGCCAGCAACGCCACGAAACGCGCCACCTGCAGCAGAGAGGATATCACTCGCTCATCTCCCGTATTTTGGTCTCGGCGTCGGCCTGCATGCGGCGGACGGCCTCGTCTGCGCCCATCTGTCCGGAAAGGACCTTGCCGAAAAGCGGCCGCATCGCGTCCCAGACGGCGCGCAGCTCGGTGGCCATGGGCAAGGGTTTGCCCACTAATATCTGGTCCAAGGAGGCGCGCAGGTTGGGGTCGTCCTGGATGGCCTTGGCGTTGTTGGCCCGGGCCAGAGCCGGCAGACGCTTGAGCGCCCGGGCTTGACCGACCTGGTTCTCCTCGCCCGTATAGAACTCGACCAAGCGCTTGACCAACGCGAGCTTGCGGCCCTGGAGCTGAGAGCTCAGCATGAAATACTTCCCGCTCACCATGGGAACGGGCCAGCGGCCGGTCCGAGAAAGCTTGGGGATCATGGCCACGCCCAGATCGGTTCTCAGCTGGCTTTCATAAGTGGATATGGCCCAGTCGCCGTTGATGATAAAGGCGACCTTGCCTTCCTTGAAGAGGGCGTCCATGCCGTTGTAGTCGCATTCATTCGGGATGAAGCCGCGGCGCTTGAGCTCCATTACGAACTCCACGGCCTGCCTCATGGCAGGGGTGTCCAAGGTGGGAACGCGGCCCGCCATGGGCCAGCCGCCGAAGGCGCCCAGCCAAGGCACCAGCCAATAGGGCTCGCCCAAGTGGAAAGCCATGCAATGGTCCAGCCCCAGCTTCGGGGCGCGCCCGGAGCAGAAGGCGAACAATTCGTCCGTAGTCCGCGGAGGCCGGGACGCGAGCCTCTTGTTGTAGAACAGCATGAGATGGTTGCCGTTGGTGACGGGCACGCCCCAGGTCCTGCCGTCCTGGGTGATGGCGGCGACGACCGCGGGGTTGTAACGCGAGAGGTCGAAGAGTCCGTCGACGGGCTGGATGAAGCCCGAGACGGAATAGATGCCTGCCGCGTCCGAGGCCGACAAGAGCAGGTCCGGCGGGTTGCCCGCGATGGAGGCGGTCTGGAACTGCTGGCGCATGTCCTCGGTGTGGTAATGGGTGCGGACGATGCTGACGCCCTCGTTGCCGGGGAGCTTGCAGAAGGCCGCAAGGACCGAGTCGATGTAGGGCGCGACCGACGCGTCGTCGTGCTCCCAGACCACGACCCGGAGGTTAGGATCACCGGGCGGTGCCTGGCGGCAGGCGGCCAGGCCGCAGAGGCCGGCCACCAGAAGCAGATGCAGGAACCCCCTCGTCGTCACAGATGACATGATATCAATAATCCAGGCGGGGGCCGCGATGCCGCCGACCGGATACTTGCCAACCTCGTCAATTGGTTGGATGCGTTACAAGTTGGAGTTGGCTCGGTTGCCAAGTCCCACCAGAGCAGAGGGCAGAGTTCAAGTTCCCCGCCGCAAGGATTCCATCTTGAGCACCCGTGGCAGAGCCTGTGCACTTGTAAACCAAGTCAGTGACGGCCCCTGATGAATCTGAGTTGCCGATAATCACGGGGGAGGTCAGGTTCGCCAGACTTATTCTGAACGCCCCATTTTTATTTTGAACTAACTTAACAGAATGAACTGAACTATTCAGGATAATCGTTGCAGATTTTGTCACTTGATCCGCCTCCACAACCAAAGTGCCGCTCGTAAGGAGAGTATTACGAGACGGTGTGTTGTTAGGGCCGACGGCGAAGAAGGTCAGATTATGAGTTTGATGACCGTTACCATCCACCCCCGGAAGCAGGCTCAAACTCATGGAGCCGGAAATAACCGAATCCACCTTAAGAACGAGACCGACATCAAATGCTGTGGTGGCAGATTCCGGCGACAGCATTCCAACCGCCATAGGGGTCGTTATATCAGCCGACCACTGGCCTGGGCCGTAGAACCAAGAACCATAATGATTCTTGACTAGAGAACAAATTGAATCTCCCGAGCAAATGTTGAAGTCAGCTGTTGCCCCTTCATAGTAGGTTTTGCCCAAGACATTCGCAGAATTCATCCCGTGGGGAGAGAACTCAACCCACGGACTCCCAGACGAAAGGGCGACATTCAATGCTCCGGACGAAATTTCTGCAAACAATCCATACTTACCAAAAGTCAGAGAATCATACGTATTGTCACCAGAACCAGAAGTTCTCAGTGCGAAGCCGCCGTTTCCTGGATTAGTAATAATAGCAGAAGTGCCATCTCCATTTTGTAGAGATATGGTGTTGAAATTAGCAACCCCCACAAAAGTAGAGCTGTCTACCACATATATGCCAGTAGAAACACACACAATTACTTGATGTTGCGTGTTGATAGGCCCCTGCGCGGTAATAGCTCCGGCTGAAGATGTTTGGCTAACAAACGGAATCCCCAGGGCAATTAGACCCGCACAGAATTTTTTCATCCTATCCTCCAACCTGCCCACGTAGGGCGGCCGCTGCCTAAAGCTGGTCTCGGCGGACCCAACGGATTTTTTTCGATTCCGTGCATTGCTTCATAGCGACTTCAGGCCCCGGCTGGGGCGCCGGCCTAGCTGGCCTTCTTCGCCACCACGGTGAGCTTGGACTTGAAGGTCTCGGCCGGCTTCTTGCCCTTCTCCCAAGCTCGATGGTAGACCAGAACGACCGTGGTCTTGCCCGGCTTCATGCCCTGGACGTCCAGCGTGCAGCGCCCCCCCGCGCCCATGAGGCCCTCGGTGCCCGCGATCGGATGATAGGTCACTGGCCCTTTGGGCAGGGCGACCTTGCGGTTGACGCTCTTGACATCCCACTGGAAGCCCGTGGTCGGGTTACAGGGCAAGGTGATCATGAAGATGTCGCCTACCGCGATGGTCCCCTCGGCCGGACCGGCGACGACAGGAGCCGGAACTGACACCGTGGACGCGGACATGGGCTGAACATCGGCCGCCCGCGACGCCACCGACAGGAGTACGAGTAACTGCGCCAAAATTATTTTATTCATGGCACTATTCTAGCATAGCCTCAATAGCCCCGAGGCATGACCGGGACCAGGCGGCCCCGGACCTTCTTGAGCTCCCCCAGGTTGTGCCTTATCCAGTCCGCCACCTCGAAGACCCGGCAGCGGGCCGTCCCGGTCTCCACGAAGACCCGCGCGATGCCCGCGTTGATGATCATGCGCTTGCAAATGCGGCAGGGCCCCGCGCCCTCGACCGGCTTGCCCGTTTCAGCGGAGACGCCGGACAGATACAGGCTCGCGCCGATCATGTCAAAGCGCGCGGCATGGATGACGGCGTTCTGCTCGGCGTGCACGGCCCGGCACCACTCATAGTGCTCGCCCTTGGGCACGCCCAGCTTGATGCGCACGCAGGCGCCGATCTCGGTGCAGTTGGCGGTCTGGCGCGGCGCGCCCGCGTAGCCCGTGGAGACAATCTGGTCGTTGTTCACGATCACCGCGCCGTAGCGCCGGCGCAAACAGGTGCTGCGGCGCGACACCTCCAGGGCGATGTTGAGGTAATACTGCGTCTTGGAGATGCGCGCCGGGGCAACGGGTCTTTTCATATGCGCCTATTCTGGCAAATTTTGATAGACTGGGCTCATGAAAGCTGCGGCGCTCATCCGCGAGGCCTTGCGCGAGGACCTCGGCCGTTGCGGCGACGTCACCACCCGGCTCTTTGTGCCCAAAGCCGCCCGTTTGCGCGGCCAGGTGCGGGCCAGGCAGGCTGGCGTCGTCTGCGGCACGGACATCGCCCGCCAAGTCATGCGCGCCTGCGACCCCGGCTGCCGGGTACGCGTGCTGGTCCAAGACGGCGGCCGGGTCAAGCCCGGCCAGACCGTCATGGAGGTCGCGGGCGGCCGCGGTCTGCTCAGCGCCGAGCGCACGGCCCTCAACTTCCTCCAACGCCTATCCGGAATCGCGACCCTGACCGCGGCCTATGCTGCCGCCGCGCGCGGCACCCGCGCGCGCATCCTCGACACGCGCAAGACCTTGCCCGGCTGGCGCGAGCTGGAGAAATACGCGGTGCGCTGCGGCGGCGGTTGCAACCACCGCATGGGGCTTTACGACGCGGCCATGGTCAAGGACAACCACTGGCTCAACCCCCAGGACTTCGGCCGGGCCGTGGCGGAACTGCGGCGCCGCCATCCCCGCCTGCCCCTCATCATGGAAGCCGACCGGCTGGACCAGGTCCGGCTGGCCTTGGACCTAGGCGCCGACATCATCCTGCTCGACAATATGAGCCGGCCCCGCTTGAACCGGGCCATCCAGCTCATCCGACGCGGCTCGCCCCGGACCCTTATCGAGGTCTCCGGCGGGGTGGGATTGGACCAGGTCCGGGCCTTGGCCAAGCTCGGGCCGGACCGCATCTCGGTCGGCCGCATCACGCACAGCGCGCCCGCCTTGGACCTGGGGCTGGACCTGGCATGATCGGAACCTCCCAAGTCCTGCGCCTGAGCGTGACGGATTCCACCCAGGCCGTGGCCCGATTCTTAGCCGAGCAAGGTGCGCCGGACCGCACCTTGGTCTGGGCCGACCGGCAAACTGCGGGCCGAGGGCGCCTTAAGCGGCGCTGGGATTCCCGGCTGGGCGGGCTCTATTTCTCCCTCATCCTACGGCCGGCCTTCCCCCCCTCGCGGCTGGCCGCCCTGAGCCTAGCCGCGGCCGAAGCCGCGGCCGCGGCCCTGGCGCGCACGGGCGTGGTGACCTCGGTCAAGCCGCCCAACGACGTCATGGGCAGAAAAGGGCGGCGCTGCGGCAAGCTCTGCGGCATACTCGTCCAGGCCTCGGGCGGCGCCCGCCACGTGGAGTGGCTGCTCTTGGGCGTAGGCGTCAACGTCAACAACCCGGTGCGCGGCGTGGCCGGCGCGGCCAGCCTCAAAGGTCTGACGGGGCGGAGCTGGGACCCTGAGGAAATCCTCCGCCACTTCCTGGAGAAATTCTCCCAGGCCTACCGGGAATTCCGGTAGGCCGGACCTGTATTTCGTATAATGCCGGTGTAAACCTGACGACGGAGAAGATACGATGAGCGAGACATTCTTGACCCGGGCTGGTTATGAGAAGATTTGCCTCGATATCGAGGATCTTAAGAAGCGCAAGAGCCAGCTCTCGCGCGATATCGCGGAGGCCCGCGAAAAGGGCGACTTGAGCGAGAACGCCGAGTACCACAGCGCCAAGGACAAGCTGGGTGAGGTCATGTCGCGCATCAACATCCTACAGGACAAGCTACAGGGCGCCAAGCTCATCGATGATATCAAAGCCCCCCCGAACACGGTTGCCATCGGCCGCTCCGTAACAGTCAAGGACGAGGATGGGGACGAGTCCACCTATGTCCTGGTCGGCGCCGACGAATCCGACCCGGACGCGGGCCGCATCTCGGTCTACTCCCCCCTGGCCCAGTGCCTGCTCCACAAGAAAGTCGGGGAAAAGGCCACCGTGGAGATGGCCAGCGGCCCCCGGGAGTATCTCATCATCAAGGTCGGGCCCGGCGCTTAAGGGCGATTGTCCTTAGCCCAGGAACTCAAGGAACGCGCCCGGCAAGCGGGCGCCGACATCGCGGGCATCGCTCCGGCCCAGCCCGCGCCCCAGGCCGCTTTGCTGGAAGACTGGGTCAAGGCGGGCTTGGCCGGCTCCATGGCCTTCTTCCAGCGCGACGCGGCCGTCCGCCAGGACATCCGGCGCTGGTACCCCCAGGCGCGATCGGTCCTTGTCTGCGGGTTCAGCTACGCCGGCTCCGCTGCGGCCCCTGCCGTCCCGGGCCAGGGCCGCATCGCGCGCTACGCTGTCCATGAAGACTACCATGCGGCGCTCAAAAGCCGCATGGACGGCGTCCTGGCCTGGCTGCGGCAGCAAGGCGCCGACGGCCGCCTCTTCGTGGACACCAGCCCGGTCTTGGAAAGGCTCTACGGCGCGGCCGCCGGCCTGGGCTGGATCGGCCGCAACTGCCTGCTCATCTCGCAGGACATCGGCTCCTATTTCTGCATCGCGGGCCTGGCCGTGGACCGGGCGTTGGAGCCGGACGCCCCGGCGCCGGACCTATGCGGCTCCTGCCGAAAATGTCTGCAGGCCTGCCCCTCGGGCGCTTTGGCTGAGCGTAGGCTCGACGCCAGGCTGTGCTCCGCTTATCTGAACATCGAGCACAAAGGCATCATCCCAGAGGGACGGCGCGCGGGGATGGGCTGCTGGGTGGCGGGCTGCGACCTCTGCCAGGAGGCCTGCCCTTGGAACGACTATGCTGGGACAAAAGGGCTACTCCAGCCCCTTCTGCCTACGCAGCTCTCCCTGGAGCGGCTGGCGGCTTTGGACGAGCTGGGCTTCAAAAAGCTCTTCGGTGCCACGCCTCTGCTGCGGCTCAAGCGCCGCGGCTTGGCGCGCAACGCAATTCTGGCCATGGGCAACTCCGGAGAGGCCGGATTCCGGACGATTTTAGAAAGCGGCGGCGCGGATCCGGACCCGGTCCTACGCGAGACCGCGCTCTGGAGCCTGTCCCGTTTGCCACTACGAGGATAATCAGATAAACTCATTGCCCGATGAAGGATCACCTTAAGGGCAGGCGCCTGCTGCTGGCGGCTGCGGTCCTGCTCTGGACGGCGCCTCTGCGCGCCCAAATAGAGAACACCCTCCCCGACACGGAGCTGGTTCCCAGCCGCGAGCTGCCCCCCCGCGAGGAGATCCCGGGATTTTTGCGCTGGATGCTTCACCCCCTGCGCCGGGGCATGATGCTCAACATCCCCATGGTGGATACGGACCCCAACCGGGGCTTGGAATACGGGGTCATGCCCGTCTGGGTCATACCCGAGGAGAACGGCGACCGCATCCAGCAGATACACGCCCCTTCGCTGACCTACAACCAAGATTTCGGCTTGAGCCCCTGCTACCGCTACTACCTCTATCCCAAGGAAGAATCCTCATTGGTGGCAGACGCCTCCCTCAACAAGTACGAACACGAGATCCTCGCCCAATTCGACGACAAAACCTTCCTGGGCTCCCATGTCGACGGTTCCCTGCGCGGCCAGTGGGCCCGCAACGCGTCCCAGCGCTACTACGGCCTCGGCCCGAATTCGTCGCGCAGCAGCCAAACCAACTACACGGAGGACTACCTCCAGTACCGCGTGACCTTCGGCCTGCCCGTCGCCGCCGCCAGCAACTGGCGCTTCCACGCCTCGGACATGCTCACGGGAGACAAAATCGGCAACGGACCCCTGCCGGGCCTGCCCACTTACAGCTCCAAATTCCCCACGACCAACCGCCAGATTATCCACGCTGACCGCTTCATCCTGGACTACGACAGCCGCGACAGCGTCATCACCACCAGCCGAGGCGCTTTCCTGCAGACCTTCGCGGAATACGCGGCCAAAAATTTCGGCAGCGAGGTTGATTACAGCCGTTACGGATTGGAGGCTCGCTATTTCCGGCCCAACAACGCGGAGCACACCATGGTCACTGCGGCCCAGGTCCAGTTCGAACAACTGGTGGGCAACGCACCTTTCTGGCTACAGCCGCGCATGGGCGGCAAGGAGAACCTGCGCGCCTATGGCTCCGGGCGCTACACCGACCGGGGCCTGCTCGTGGCCAACATCGAGCAGCGCTTCACCGTCTACAAGGAGAAGATGGCGGGGATATCGACCGAATTCGAGGTGGACCCCTTCGCCGGCATAGGCACGGTATTCCTGGGCCCGGAGCACATGGCGCGCCGCTACGCGCGACCGGTGGTGGGCATCGCCACCCGGGCCGTGGCGCGGCCCCAGGTGGTGGGCTCCGTGGACGTCGGCGTGGGCCAGGAAGGCGTCGCCGTGTTCATGGACATCAACTATTCGTTCTAGCCGCAATGCCAGTCACTTAAGCCCATTCCCCGACGAGGATCGGAAGTGGTAATGTATCCCTTCGCTGAGGAGGAGGGACCTCATGGGTCTCGCGTCGTCGCTCGCCTCACTGGCGGATGGAACCCTGCCGAAGTCGTTCGAAGGCCTGAAGTCTCACATCGATAACGAGTGGATCAGGTCAGCCCTGACGAAAAACGGGGTGGCCACGGTCCGCAGGCGCAAACTCCCGGCAGAACAAGTCGTGTGGTTGGCGGTAGGAATAGCCCTTTACCGAGATCGGCCCATCCCTGAAGTCGTCAGCCGGCTCGATCTCGTGCTCCCCGACGAGAACGGCAAAAGGCAAGGCATCACCAATGGGGCGATCGTTGAAGCCCGCAACCGAGTCGGCGCCGAACCTCTTGAGGACCTCTTTCACACGACATCCCGGCACTGGGCTTTGGAATCGGCCGGCAGGCACAAGTGGCGCGGGCTGATGGTACTGGGCGGCGACGGCACCATGATGCGCGTTCCCGATACCTCCGAAAACAGGGAGGCCTTTGGCCTGCCGCCCTCTTCGTCTTCGCGCAAGTCTTCGGGGTATCCGCAGATACGCGCCGTCGGGCTGATGGTGCTGCGCAGCCATCTGCTTCTTGATTTTGCCTTCACAGGCTGCAGGACGGGCGAACTTGCCTTGGCACAGCCTCTGATCGAGCGAGTGCCCGACCACTCGATCATAATTCCGGATCGATACTTCGTCAATCACCTGTTGTGGCATAAAATCCGCGTCACAGGGCAAGAGCGCCACTGGTTGGTGCGGGCGCGAAGCAATTCCAAGTGGCGGGTGATCAAGCGGCTGGGCCGTGGAGATGACCTCGTCGAGATTAAGTTCCCGCGTGCTCTACGCCACGAACATCCGGAGCTGCCTGAGACATTCCTGGCGCGCGCTGTTCGATACCGCAGGAAGGGCTTTCAACAGCGGATTCTGCTGACCTCGCTTTTGGACCCGGAACAATATCCAGCGTCGGAGATCGCCGCGCTCTATCATGAACGCTGGGAACTGGAGCTGGGATTCGACGAGATCAAGACGGAGATGCTGGAGCGGGAAGAATCGATCCGCTCGGAAGCTCCGGAGCGAGTGCGGCAGGAAGTGTGGGGACTGGCCGTGGCTTACAATCTGGTCCGGCGAGAAATGGAAGCGGCGGCATCGCAGTGGGGAGTGGCGCCACGCCGGATGAGCTTCGGGTTCTCGTTACGGGCGATACGAGATCTATTCCTGTGGGCGGCGACAGCCAGCCCGGGCTCGTTGCCAAAAATGCTCAAGGGGCTGCGCCTGGAGTTGCGCCATTTTATTTTGCCGCCGCGGCGCTCTGAACGCCGCTACCCGCGGCACGTCAAAATCAAGATGAGCGGCTATGCTCGCAACGACAAACATCCGAGATGATATTCTCGATGGAAAGTGGGCTTAAGTGACTGGCATTG
>CAIRTQ010000018.1 GCA_903881545.1 uncultured Elusimicrobia bacterium | reverse complement strand
GAATGTCGTCTGGATGGGCGGAACCGGCGTGGGAAAAACGGGCTTGGCTTCGTCGATTCTGCTCAAGGCTCTTTACGCCGGGCGCTCGGGCAAGCTCGTCAAAGCCCAGGACCTCTTCGACGAGTTTTCGGCCAGCCTCGCTGATCGCACGACGCAGGCTGTGCTCAAGCGCCTCTCGCGCGTGGACGTGCTGCTCATCGACGAGCTCGGCTATGTCGAACCTAAGCCCGGCCAGATCAACAACTTCTTCCGCCTCGTCGAGAATCGCTACAGCAAGAAACCGACACTGATCACGACAAACCTGGGCTACAAGGAGTGGCCCAAGTTCCTGGGCAACGGGCCGATGGCCGCGGCGCTCTTGCGGCGGCTGCTGCATAACTGCCAGACCATCACGTTCCCCAAGGGCGTCAACCTCAGCAAGCCCAAGTACGCCCTGCCGCCGCCGGAGGCACAGCCCTAAGCGCGCTTATGGCCCGCAGCCCCTGCGGGAACACGGCGGCCGTCGCCTCCAACGCGACGGCCGCCGTCGCATTTCAGGCGCGACGTCGCAAGGCCGGTAATGTCGAAATCAACGACACCGGCGCTCAAACGCCAATGCTGCCGGCAATCCTGCCTCCACGTCGGGGTTCTTTTAACAGGTCGTCAGCGGGGTGGTTTCGGTGGGCGTTAAAGCTGGCCTTATTAAGGTTTTACCTTCACCCTTCCTGGGTTCCGTATCTGATGAATTCCCCGCTGAGCCCGCTCCGGGCCGTTACTAAACTGAAGTGCTATTTCGCTTGAGCCGGCGGAATGGGAACATAATCGTTTGGATGCAGATGTTGCTGTGAAATCGGTCTGACCAGCATCCTGGGCAATTCCCGCTATTCCTGAGATCGTTTCTGATATCCATCATTTTCTTTGAATTCCAAATGTCCATGAAATCCTTATCAAGGATATTGCCGACCGGGTGGTTGGGGTCATTGCAGAGGAATATATTGCCCCACGGGTCCATGTTCGCAAAGAATGTGCCGGCAAAACACAGGAATCCTGCAGTTGATTCATGGCCAGGCAAGAGGTGGTTGGGGAGTTCTCTATGATAGGGAGTATCAAGTCTTGCATGCCGGCTTAGGACGCGTGAGAAATATGCTCTAAAGGGCGGGATTTCATTCGGCCTGAATTTCAAATCTTCTGGAATTCTAAAACAGGGGTCTTCATTGTCAGACATGGGCTTGAACAGGATGTCGTCGACCTTGCCCTCCCAATGCTTGATGAATTCCTCCAAGGCCAGGTCGTTCTTCCTGCTGATTAGACAGCGGGTAGTAATGTGCGGAGTGCTCTTCAGGCGCAGACTTTTGATGGCCGCTATGCCCTTTTCTATTTCGTTGAAGCTCCCCGCTACACCCGTCATCGTGTCATGAATCTCCGGCCGGTGGCTGTGAACGCTCACGGTCAGATAATCCACCCCGGAATCAATCAGCATCCGTGCGTGCTTTCCCAGAAGGAATCCATTGGTCGAGATGTTGACCAGCATGCCGCGTTCTTTGGCTTTCCGGATTAGCGGGTAGAGGTCTTTGGAAAGCAAGGGTTCGCCCTTGCAGAAACTCAGCAACCAGACGCCTGCGTCCCCGATCTTCCGGATAATCTCAAGCCTGTCCTTGGTGCTCAGCTCTGCGGGTCTTGAAGAGGAGTCTTGGCCAGTCCTCCAGTAATTGCAGCAGATGCACCTGCCGTTGCATTCTGTATTGATGCTCCAGACTAGGCCTAGCGGCCCTTTGCGGGGATTTTTTCGGAATATGAAAGCACGCCAGTTATCCAGGCCCGTGAGAAAAAGCCTCCTGGTATTCCTGCTGTACTTGGCGAGAAAATCTGTTTTGGTCAATGTCGGGGCCAGTCTGGCTGCGCTGCGCTGGAGGCGTAAAGAGATTTCGCCACGCGAAACCCCGAGCCGTTGTCGGTGTTGAAAGGGAGGTCGCCCGGGCCGTGGAACCGCGTGTCGAGGCCGTTTTCTTCACTCGCCGCCTCGATCCAGGAGCCCCCGCGCTGCATCCGATTAATGCCCGCCGGGAGTTCCCATGCGCTGCCGTCGCTCGGCGCTCCCTTGTACGAGTCATGCTGCCGGTCTTGCAGCCACTCATACACATTGCCCGACATGTCGCAGAGGCCCTGGCTCGTGTTCCCTTTGGGCATCGAGCAGACAGGCCAAGTGGCGTCGCGGCCGCAGCCCCGGCCTTTTGCATCAATCATCACCACCCGTTCGCATGTCGGCGCCTCGTCGCCCCAAGGGTATTTCAAGTCCTTGCCGCCGCTGCGCATCGCATATTCGTATTCGGCTTCGCTGGGGAGCCTGCCGCCCACCCACTTGGCAAAGCCCTTGGCCTGGTGCCAATCCACGCAGACCACGGGCTGGTCATCGCCCTGGAACAATTTCGGGAGAATGCCCGCCTTCGTTTCCTGCGCGTGGAAGAATATCCGGCAAGTCCCATCGATATCATGAGGGGAGGTGCACGCCTCGGCTTTCACGCAAGCCTGGTACTGCTTGTTCGTCACCAAGGTCTTGGCCATCTGGAAAGTTTTGATCGTCACCTGGTGCTTGGGCCGCTCGTCCGGACGGCCGTCGTCGGCGCCCATCATGAAACTCCCGCCCGGGATGGTTACCCATTTGATGATGGCCCCGCCTTGGGGCGGCGCGGCGGGTTTGGCCTCTGACGGCTGCGCGGCCGCGGTGGACGAAGAACTCCCCTGGGCCAAGCATGGCCACGGCAAGAACGCAAACATCACGGCGATTGTGATGTTTTGCATAGTTCAATTCTATGACCTCTTTTCAATCCAGTCAAGCGTAAAAGCGCTAATCCGTTTTCGCCTTAAGGCGTTTAGAGTTCGCCCCTATAGAACCTTCAGGGCGTTGCTTGACGCTGTATATGGAGTAAGCCCTCTCCCCGTTTCGGGTGAAAAAGACCTTTTCCTCAACCAAGCGTTTGCCCGTCGCTTTGAGCAGCGCTGAAACCCGGTCCCTGCTGCATTCGGGGCCTTCGACAAAGACATAGCGGCTGTCCTCGTCTGCGCATTGGCTGAGGAATTCCTGTCGCGCCATCGGCAAGCCGGGCCGAGTAAAATCACTGCAATTCTGCGGCTGTATTCTCGAGTTTGAGAGGAGGACGAGGACTGGTGCCACCCCCCAATCGATAGCCTTGGGCGCCAGGATCCCGCGCGCTTGGAGCCAGTCGGCCAACGCGAAAGAGGCGTCGGAATAGTAATTGGTGCCGCCGCTCCAGTGCAGGAATCCCTCCATCCGCGACAATTCCCTAAGATGGAATATGGGGGAGATCATGAAAAGGAGTAGGCCCAGCAGAGCGAGAGCCGTCTTTCGTAAGGACTGTCCTGCGGCGATGCGCTGGAAGAGCAGATAGGCCGCCAGACCCATGATGATCTGCGGTAGAGGGAATAGAATGGCCAGGTGGCATTGCCTATAGACGGACGGCGTGTACATTGAGCACAAGAGCATGCCGGCTAACAAGAATATGAGGAATTTTGCCTTGCGTAGAAATTCATCTTTGGCGTGCGCAAAAATACATAACATGCTGAGCAGTAGCAGCGCCCCGTACGCGGCTCCCATGTGGTCAAGGACGGCCCGATGGTCCCAGGAGTCCGGATAGTTCAGATAATCGGGAAAACAATCGAGCATGTGCCCGGCCAACGCGGCGATGAACTGGTGTAGATTCTCCGCCAGGTTTCGCGCTAAGGCGGAGTTGTCCGCCCCTAGAGGACTCATTAAGCCCGCCGTATTGGGGAAGTGGGAGGCGCTGTAGTGTAATATCTCAGCGTCCGTTCCCCAGACCCTGATTTCCATAATGATGAATGGGGCAAGTCCCAACATCAAAAAAACGGCGGCCCCAATCAGGCGCTTAAGAATCGGCGGGCGTCTGAAGAGGCGGATAACCTCACGGGCGTACAGAGTCCCGGCCAGGAGCAGTCCCGCTATGAACCAGCCGAACCACAATCTTAGGCATATTCCCACACCCATGAGAAAAGCGGCGCAGTAGAGGTGGCCGTCGCGTTCTGTGCGGGACCAAGCCCTGAGGCAGAGCAACGCGCCGAGGTAAAAAGCGGCCATGATCCCGGCAGAAGGGATGGTGATGCGGGACATGTAGATGAAGTAGGGATTTGGCAAGAGCAAGAGCAGCGTGCAAAGGGCGACGGTGCGATTGAAGAATTGGCGCGCGCAAAGATAGGTCATTGCGATTGTGAGGAGGCTGAAGCAGATGCCGCTGGCTCTTAAGGCGACATCGGGTCGTTTTATGGCCAGAAAAAATGGCAAGAGTAAATATGATTGGAAGGCCGAATGGTAATTATTATTTAGAGGCCAACCCTGCCCTTGAATAATATGTTGGGTGGCTATCGCGTCAGTCGCCTCTTCTTCCCAAATTCCAGGCAGCAAGAGGTTGTGGAATTGCAGGGCGCAGTAGCCCGCGACCAAAGCGCAGAGGACAATGAATTCAAGACGGTGAGTATGGGGAACAGGGATATTGGGCCAGCGCAACCGCCAGCGGCCCCACAGTCCCATTTCGGGCTCGGGCTTGCGATCAGGGCAATTATCGCGCGTTCCCGTCACATGGCCATCTTAGCAAATGGGGCCGCGGGGGGGGGGGGGGGGCGTCCCCTGAAGGGCGAATGAATTTTCTTCTTGGGCTCCCGCTCAACGCAGTCAAGGCAACTGCGGTCATCAAGGTATAATGTATCATCAAGGCATAGATGCGCGCTCGCTGATTTATAATGAATGGGACCAGGCGAATTTTTTCAGCCGCAGCCAAGTATGACTTCTATATCGTGCTCATCTTGCTGTTCGGCTATTTCCTGGTCCTGCCTCCGGATCCCACCCTGCCTGGACTCAATCGCGATGAAGCGGTAATCGGTCAGGCGACAGCTGCTATCTTGGGGGCCGGAAGAGACAGCTGGTGTTTTGTCAGGATAGGGTTCGGCTCCCGATTCTTACCCCTAATGACAAATCAGTATACATCAGCGCTGTTGCCCTACCTGCTTCTTCCCTTCTCGGCGGTTTTCGGCCTGAACCTGTATTCTGTCAGGTTCATGTCCGCGGTAATAGCTCTTGTGTCGTTGGCTTATTTGTATTTGCTATTGCGGGACTGGTTCGGGAGGCAAGTCGCCCTGGTCGCCCTGGCATTGATTGCGTCCCATCCGGTCTTTGTGATTTACCACAATATGGCGGGCTTTGCGAGCGAAGTATACCTGGCCTGTTTTTTTTGGGCGGGCCTTTACCATCTCTACAGATTCTATTTAGGAAGAGAGCGCCGGCATTTGATTCTTGCGGCATTTTTCTGCGGGCTGGGATTCAACAAGATAACCTTCCTCTGGTACATCGCAGGCTGTATGGCCGCCGCAGCTGTTCTGTTTAGAAGCCTTGCGTCAAAGAAGACCCTGAACCCAAAAGATCTTCTATTTGCGCTGCCGGCATTCTGTGCCGGCAGCTTTCTTATGATTTTTTATAATTTGAAGAATGATTTTTTCACTGTAAGATTCATGCTATCAAACCTCTTGCATCCTACGACGAGCGGCGTGGACAACCTTGCTTACTTCGTGAATCTAAAGCCCCGGTTTTGCCAATTCACGGAGATGCTAAGCGGCCGAGTTACCGGCGTGGCGGCAAGGGGTCTGTACGACTATTCAAGAAATCTATTCGATCTTTCGCCAAACAACTCCCTATTCGCGGTGTCCCTGTTGATTATCTTCTTGGTCTTGATGGCAAAGAACGGGGACCCGTCGAAAAAGAAGAAGATGGTCTTCCTGGCGGTGCTTTTGACTGCCATTTTCTTATGTTCGCCCTTGACGGTCGGCGGCTTGGAGTCTTACCATTTGTATGTATTGTTTTTTCTGCCGCCGGCGCTCATATCTGTGGCCCTGTTTTCCCTGAGGGAGGTCGTTCCTTGCAAAAGGGCGGCGCTTGCCCTGGCGGGGATCCTGACGGCATGCAGCATGGCTTTCAACATCGCCGCGGCAAGGGGCGCTATCCTCGACCTGAGGAGGATGGGCGGCACGAGTGGCTATTCCACGGCGATCAATGGGTTGGCATCCTGGTTTGATGAAGGCAGGATCAAGGATCCTGTGATTGTAGACGGCCTGGCACCGAGTCTCGTGTTTCTTACGGGAGGGCGGATAGGGGATGTCACGGAAAGACAAGATTGTAACCACGAGAGCTACAGGGCAGAGTCCCGTCGTCTGCTCGCCAAGGGCGCGGACTTTTATTTTGTCTTGGCGCAGAAGGCCGGTAAGAGCGACGTGCGCGATTATGAGAAGGAGTTTGAGGAGATCTTGAGCTTGGCGAAGAGCCACGGCATGCATTGCCGTGTCGTCAAGATCATTGACGACAAATCGGGCCAGCCGGAATATGTGGTGTGGAAGATTTTCAGGAAGGCGACGAGATGACCGGCAAGCACTCGGCGCATGCCGCGTTCAAGGCCCTTGCGATAAGGCCGATGCCGACCGAATCCAGACCGTCGTAGATGGGAAGCTGTATGGCGCGGCGGGACACCTCTTTCGTCGTCGGGCAGTCCGCCTCCGAGCCTACCAGCAATGTGCAATCGTCCGTGATCTCGAACCGGATGCCCGCATCGACCCCTTTGCGCCGCAGCTGGTCGCGCACCTGTTCCAGGTCTAGGCCGGAAGGGATTTTTGCCACATAGAAGTAATAGATGTGCCGGTCGCCGGGTGCGACGGCTTGGGGCAGGATTCCCTGGTGGAGTCGTTCGGATATCTCATGGGCGGCGGATATCCTTATGTCGTTTCGCTGGTCGAGTACCTTCATTTGCGCCAAGCCTAATTGCGCCTGCACATTGGCGTATCTTGAATATTCCAGCCGGGTCTGGGATTGCAGGGAAAGGTATATTCTGCTCAAGGCTTTCGCGGCCAAAGGGTTGGCGAAGAGGCGCATGAGGGGGGGGAATAAGGGCGAGCTAATCAAGGCATGCTCGAAGAGATCGACGGCCATCTTCAGTGCCAGGCCCCGGCCGCCAAAAGGATATCCCGCGGTCTTGGCCTTGACGAAGGCATGGACCCTGGGGTCGTCGGTGACGACCATGCCGCCGCCGAAGGTGTTGACCGGCTTGATCAATTCGAAGCTGAGGAAGCCCGCGTCGCCGAAAGCCCCGACTTTCTTCCCGCCGGTCTCGGCGCCCAGCCCGTGCGCGCAGTCTTCGATGACGACGAGGCCGTGAGCCCGGGCAAATCGGACCACTTCTTGTATCCTGCAGGCCGAGCCGAAGAGGTGCGTCGCCAGGACGGCCTTGGTCTTCGGCGTCCGCCGCTCTTCCAGCTTCGCGGGATCGATGTTGAACGAGTCGCTTTCGATGTCGACGAGCCTGGGGACGATGCCTTTCGACCGGAGGAGAAGGATAAGGTCTTTCAAGGTATAGGCCGGCACCAGGACCTCGTCACCGGGCCCGATGCCGTAGGCATCCAGGATGAGGTCGAGGCCGTTCCGGCCAGAACAAGTCGCCGCCGCGTGCTTGCAGCCGATGTAGCCGGCGACTTCCTTCTCAAACTGCCCGACACAGGGACCTTTAAGAAAGCCGCCGGATAGTAGGAGCCTTAAAATATCGCTGAACTCCCCGGGATAGAACCTGGGCTTTCTTCTCCGTATCATCTATTATTCTCCGCGCGCAAGCCGTCCCGGCAAAAGAAACGCAGCGCAATCCACCCGCGCAAGACCGCCATCCCCAGGGCGTAAAGGGGCTTCTCGAAATAGCAGCCGAAGAATTGGCGTCGGATCCTCCATCGGCTCAAGAGGTGGAGCGGGTAGGCGATGAGGCAGGCGGGGAATCCGGAAAGATGGCGGCGGTAGCGGTAGGCCAGGAAGCTGGTCAAATAGGCTTTGGCGGGCAGGGCCGGGTCCTTGAGCCAGGGCAGGGCGACGCGGAAATGGTCGTGTCCGGCCCAGCCCTCCAATCCGTCCGGGGGCCGGAAGCCTTGGGCGACGGCCTCGGAGTAGAGGGCGGCGCCAGGCAGAGGCACGAAGGATTGTATCTGGATCTCGGCCTTCGGGAAAGAGAGGTGCAACTCCTCGGCCAGTTCCAGGCTGCGCCGCACGCCCTGCTCGGAATCCTTCCCGGGCAGGCCGCAGATGAGCGAGAAGACCGTTCCGATGCGGCGGTCCCGCAACAGCGCCAGGCCCGCGCGGACCTGGGTCCAAGAGAATCCTTTGCCCAGGCCGCGCAGAGTCGCATCATCGTTCGACTCCAGGCCGAAGTAGAGCCACCGGCAGCCGGAATCCTCCAGCCGGTTTAGGATGTCCGCCGAGGCCAGGTCTACGCGCAGGTTGGCCGTCCAAGTAAAGGAGAGCGCCTTGAGGAGGTCGCAGAGCGCGGCGATGTCTGCGGCGACACCGCCCATGAGCACGTCGTCGTATATGTCGAGGCTGGAAACGCCTAATTCCCGCAGCCGCCCCAGCTCCCGGCTAATCTTGGCCAAGGACTTGCCCCGGACTGGGCCATGGAAGACCGGGCTGTAGCAGAACCCGCAGCGCGAGGGGCAGCCTCGTGAGGTCTCGTAGCCCACGGCCTCGCGCGTCGCGGGTTTTTCCAGGTAGCGACGCAGGAGCGGTAAGGTCGGGCTATGGTAAGCGAAGGGAAGTTGCTCTAGTTGCGGGGGCGGCCGCTTGGGGTTGATGACGATGCTGCCCCTGTCCCGCCACACCAGGCCCCGGATGCCGGAGAGATCCGCCCGCCGGGAGGCGAAGCCTCGGCAGAGTTCGCGCATGGTCTCCTCAGCCTCGCCCAGGGCGATGCAGTCCACATCAATCTCGTTCATGACTTCCCGCGGCAGACAGCTGGGCAAGACGCCGCCCCAGACGATCTTGCTCTCCGGCGAAGCCGCGCGGGCTCGGCGGGAAAGGCGCCGAGCGGCAATAATTTGGTAGCCCCCCATGACTGAAAATCCCACGGCCAAGGGTTTCTGGGCAAGGAGTTCGTTGAAATGGCTCCAGGGTTCCACGCGCTCGTCATAATAGGCGACCAGCACCCCGTGTGCCTCAAGATACGCGCCGAGGCCGAACAGGGAGAGCGGCGTCTGCGGTTCGTAGGGATAGGGGGTGGTGCGCGCGTAGGCCAAAAGTACGAAATCTCCGGCCATCATTGCCTCAGGTGTTCGGGGGTCAGGGTCGTCCGGCCCCGCAATGCCAGGAGCAGAAGCTCTTCTGCCGCGGAATACGCGGCGCTGGCGGCGATCAAGAAAGAGGATGCTGCGCTCAGGGCCATGCTCCATAGCAGGAAGCGTATCCCGCGCTTGCGCCGGACAAAAGCGTAGAACGGCGCATAGGCCCAAAGGAAGACGGCCAAGCTGACGCCGGCTAGGGCTCGCCCAGCCGGCTGGCCGCCTCCGGCCAGCAGCGCCAGGGCCGCCGCCGGAAGCGCGGTCGTGCCCAAGGCATAGGAGCGGGTGGTCAGTGCCGCCTCAAAACGGCGGTCGGACGCGAAGAATACCTTGACCCACCAGTAGACTCGGCGCGTGAAGATGAAGAGGAGCTTGCGCAGACCGCCCCAGTGATGGTCCACCGCAATCCGGGGTTCGAGGAAGATGTCGAACCCCAGGGCCGCGATGCGGCGGCCCTGGCTCTCGTTCTCGACCTCCATGCCCTTGGGCACTTCCCAATGCCCGCCGACCGTATCCATCACCTCTCGGCGGCAGAGGGCGCACCAGCCGTTGAATACGTTGTACCGTGGGACGGCGCCGCCCAAGAGGAATGAATGATGCGCGAACAAGGCGTAGTAATCGGAGAACGGGCCCGGGTCCAGGGCCGTTTCGGAATAGATGCCTTCGACCACGCCGGCGCGGCTGGTCTCCAGGCGTTGTAGCAGTTGGTCGATGGTCTCCGGCCGCAGGCGCACATCCGCGTCCAGGAAGAGGAGCAGCGGCGCCCGGGCCATGGACAATGCCTGATTGCGCGCCAGAGTCACGCCGCCGTTGGCCTGATTGGCCGTCAGGAGCATTGGAAAACGGTCGGAATAGGATTGTGCCGCCAGGCGCGTGCCATCGCTCGAGGCGTCATCGCACAGGCAGACCTCGAAATCCTGGAATCGCGACCGGCACAGGGAATCGAAAAGGACGCGTATCTCATCTTCGACGTTGTAGGCGGCGATGATGATGCTGACGCTAGGCATGAATATTTTTCCGGATGCGCTTCTGGAAAATATTATAAGAAATCGCAAATGGTTTTTGCATTTTTCTTAATTAAAACTTGACAAATCCCTACTGCCGGGCGGCATCATCATCGAATCCGCAGCGTCAATCAGCGGGGCGATTTACAGCAGGCATATCCTGGAATGCGATATTTGCGATATTTAAGGTCTTATAATTTAACACTCCTGTCCGGGGAAAAACGACAGGGAACCCTTCGCCAATTGTAGAATGAAGCTGTTCAGG
>CAIRTQ010000017.1 GCA_903881545.1 uncultured Elusimicrobia bacterium | reverse complement strand
CCTGAACAGCTTCATTCTACAATTGGCGAAGGGTTCCCTGTCGTTTTTCCCCGGACAGGAGTGTTGGCACCACTATTTCATTTCCATCCTTTATCATTTCTTCCGCTCCCGATTCTGTCCCAATGTCATTTTAGTCAACAGTCCGTATCCCGAACCATTTCAGCCATTTTGCAACCCCCTTAAAATCGCGCGCCAGATGATCGGGCCGCGACCGGACCAAGGACGCCCAGGACGCGAAGCCCGTGCCCACGGCGATGGTCTTGAAGCCCGCCGCGCGGCCGGCCGCAACGTCGTACGGGGTATCCCCAATCACGAAGATATCCCGCGCGGGCACGCGCCGCCGCGCCAAAGCCCGCGCCCGCCGCGCCGCCTTCTTCAGGATGACATCGCGGCGCAGGCCATCCCCGCCGAAGCCGCCGAAGCGGAAATAGCTATTGAAGCCCGATGGCCCGAGCTTGATGCGCGCCCCTCGCTCGATGTTGCCCGTGCCCAGTCCCAGCAGGAGCCCCGGCTCGCGGCTAAGACGCCGCAGCAATATCTTGATGCCCGCCGGCAAAACATAGCGCCGCTCCCGCGTGGCCCGGCGCACGTAGCCGGGCAGCAACCGTAAGTACTCGCGCTGCAGCCGGTCCACGGCCCCTGCCGGAGCCTTGCGGCCCGTGGCCTGCCGCCAGGCGGTGGCAAAATTCCAGAGGTCGGTGCGCCCGGCCAAGGCGAGTTCGTCGCAGATCCCGGCCTTGCCGTGCAGGCGGCGCACGGCATGATTCAAGGCCGCGCGGCCTGCGCCCCCGGCCCGGATCAAGGTGCCGTCGATGTCGAAAAGCAGGACTGAGCGGACCATGGGGATCGGGCTCAGGCTTCCGGGTGTTGGAGGAGGAAATTGACGTTGACGTCGTCGAGCATCATCAGCAAGGTGCAATCGGCCGCAATCTCCTGCGAGGCCATCTGGATGAAGACGCTGAAGATCCGACCGCACGGGAAAAGGTTCCCAAAGGCCGCCTTGATGATGTCGGCGCGCTGGCCGCGGACGCACTTGGGGGCGGAGAGGATAACGGCCATGCCGCCGGGCTCGGCCAAGGCGTCGGCCACCGCGTTGATCACGATGTTAGCCACCTCGGCGACCGCCGCCTCCCGCCTCTGCGGGGTGGACAAGCGGCCGCCCGCGCCCCCGGACAACAAGGGCAGGGTGATGCGCGCCGCGCTAAGCTCGGAGAAGAACGCCAGGAAGAGCTTGCCCGGCGCCTGGCAATAGGCTCCCAGATAGGACTCACTAGGCTCCTTGAGTTGGGCGCAATCCTCGGGCCGGGCGCAGGCTTCCAGGGAGATGCCCCGGATATCCCAAACGGTGCGGCTGATCGCGGCCAGCTTGGACGAGCTTGCCGCCACGCCCCGCTTAACGAACCGGAGGATGGTCTTCTGGTCCTGGGGGGTTATTTCCATGGGCGGACACGGCTTCCAGGCAGCGCTTCAAAACATCGAGTTCGATGGGCTTGCCGAGCAAATCCAGGGCGCCGGCCTGGAGCACCTCGTCGCGGATGCGCTGCTGGCTGTTCCCCGAAATGACGACGATCTTGGCGTCGGCATGGGCTTGGCGCAGGGCCCGGAGGATGGCCAGACCGTCCTCCTTGGGCAAGGAAAGATCCACGGTCACCAAGTCGGGCTTGTGCTGCTGGTAGGCGGACAGGGTGCCGCTCATATCGTCGGCCTCCGCCACGACCTGGTGCCCCAGAATATCGAAGATGTCCTTGAGCATCTCGCGGGTGATCAGGTTATCTTCGACGACTAGGATGCGTAGGGCCATGCCGGTTCCTCTTCTCTATTATAGCCTAATCTCGCCCTTGGAATGGACCACGACCCCGCGCTTCATGGTCCAGGCCGCCTGCGGCGCCCCAAAATAATAGGGGATCTCCCGGTAATCCTCGGCGTCATAGCACAATAAGTCCGCGACTTTTCCGGGCTCCAGGCTGCCGTGACTGTCGCCCAGGCCCAGGGCCCAGGCGCCGTTGATGGTGGCCGCGACCAGCGCCTCTTCCGGGGTCATCTTCATCTGGCTTGTCGCGATGGAAAGGATCGTACGCATGTCCCAGCAAGGGCAGGTCCCGGGATTAAAATCAGTGGCCAGAGCCACGGCCGCGCCTATGTCCACAAGCCGCCGCGCCGGCGGGTAGGGCTTGGCCAGGAAATAGTTCGAGCCCGGCACCAAGCAGGCCACGGCGTCAGCCCGAGCCAGCAGCGCCAGGTCCGAGTCATCCAGGCAGTCGAGATGGTCGACCGAGACCGCGCCGGCCCCAACCGCCATGGCCAGGCTGCCGCTACGGGTAAGCTGCTCCGCGTGGACCTTGGGCCGCAGGCCAGCTCGGGCTGCGGCGGCGAAGAGGCGGGCGGATTGTTCCACCGAGAAGAACCCGACCTCGCAGAAGATGTCGACGAAGGCTGCCAGGCGCTCCGCCGCCACGGCGGGGAGCATCTCCTCGATGACGCAGCGCAGGTAGCCTTCCCGGTCCTGCTTCCATTCGCCGGGGACGGCGTGCGCGCCGAGGAAGGTCGGGATAAGTTCCAGGGGCCCGGCTTCGTTGGCGGCCCGGATGACCCGCAGCATCTTGAGCTCAGAGGCGAGGTCGAGGCCGTAGCCGGATTTGGCCTCCAAGGTTGTGGTGCCGCATTCGAGGAACCGGCCGGCGCGCTCGCGCAGACTTTGCGCCAGGGCGTCCTGGGTCGCGCCGCGCACTCCCTGAACCGTGGACAGGATGCCGCCGCCTTGGGCGGCGATGGCGGCATAGCTCTGGCCCTGGAGGCGGGATTCAAAATCCTGGAGGCGGGGGCCGGCAAAGACGGGGTGGGCGTGGCTGTCCACGAAGCCCGGCAGCACGACCCGGCCGCCCGCATCGAGCCGGCGGGCTCCGGAAGCGAGCTCGTGGGATGAGACCAGGTCATGGCTGCCCGCGGCAAGGATCTTGCCGCCGTCGATGAGGACGGCGCCCCGGCGGACCAGGCCGACCGAGCGCATCTGAGCGCCGCGGCGGGGCCGGGCCGGGCCGGCCATGGTGAGGAGCTGGGCGGCGTTTACTACGAGGGTGCGCATCAGAGCGGCGCGGGCGTCCGTCTGTAAATGAAGAGCATGGCGATGAACAGGCCGCATTCCACGGCGGCGACTCCGAGGTTGAGGGGGTCGTCGCCATTTCCCATCATCGAGACGATGGAGACCATGTGCCAGAGCGCGCCGCAGCCGAGCAAGAGGAGGGCCGCCAGCAAGGCGCCGCGCTTCTGCCGTCCCACATGATACGCCAAGACGCAAAAGACCACGCCAAAAATAAGCGTGATCCAAGGCGAAAGGGGCAACAGGTGCATGAGCCTGAGGAATCCGACGGCGATCGCGAGGACGCCGACGATCAAGACGAGGCACTTGGCGTTGGCGACCTGGAACTGCGGCGGCTTCATCACCTCGTGCTGATAGGTCTCGTCCGCATTACTCTCAGCCTCGTCCCCATCCGCCTCGGGTTCGTACTCATTCATCTTTCATCTCCGGCCCGCTGCCGCAGCCTACAAGCCCGATAGTACCAATTATCGCACCACAAAGCGGGACTACCGAAAGTTCTTGAACTGCAGCTCCACGCCGAAGTTCCCCTCGCGCAACAGCGCCATCACCGCCTGCAACTCGTCTTTCGATTTGCTGCTCACCCGCAGCTGCTCGGCCTGGATGGAGGCGTTGGCCTTGCACTTGGCCGCCTTGATGGCCGCCACCATCTCCTTGGCCTTATCCACGGGTATGCCGGACTGGACGGCCACCTCGATGCGGGCGGTCTGGCCCAAGGCCTGCTCGATCTTGCCCTTTTTAAAATTCTTCAGCGGGAGGCTCCTCTTGGCCATGCGCAGATAGAGGATGTCGAGCGCGTTGTCGATCTTCATCTCATCCGAGGCGCGCACGATAAGCTTCTTGGCCTTAACGTCGAGCTCGATGGAAGCGTTGGCGTTCTTGAAGTCGAAGCGGTTGGAGATCTCCTTCATCGCCACCTGGATGGACTCGCTCACCAAGTTCAAGTCCACTTCGCTGACCGCGTCGAATGAAAAATCCTGTGCCATAATGCCTCCTATCGGGGGATATTGAGCTTCTGCTTCCGCGCCGTCGCGACGGCCTCGGGGTAGCCGGCGTCCAAGTGCCGCGCCACTCCAATGCCCGGATCGTTGGTCAACACCCGCTCCAGGCGGGCCTCCATCATCTTGCTGCCATCCGCCACCGTCACCTGCCCGGCGTGCAGGGAATAGCCGATGCCCACCCCCCCCCCGTGATGGAAACTCACCCAGGAAGCGCCCGAGGCGGTATTAAGGAGGGCGTTCAGGATGGGCCAATCCGCGATGGCGTCCGAGCCGTCCTTCATGCCTTCGGTCTCGCGGTAGGGACTGGCGACCGAGCCGCAATCCAAGTGGTCGCGGCCGATGACGATCGGGGCCTTGAGCTTGCCCTTGGCCACCATGTGGTTGATGCGCAGGCCCATCTCCGCGCGCGCGCCCAGACCCAGCCAGCAGATGCGCGAAGGTAGGCCCTGGAAGGCCACGCGCTCTTGCGCCAGCTTGATCCAGCGGGCCAAGGCCTCGTCCTTGGGGAAGAGCTCCAGGACCGCCTGGTCGGTGGCGTGAATGTCAGCGGGCTCACCTGAGAGCGCGACCCAGCGGAACGGGCCCTTGCCCTCACAGAACATGGGCCGGATGAAGGCCGGGACGAAGCCCGGGATGTCGTAGGCTTCCTTGACCCCGGACTGAAAAGCCATGGTCCGGATATTATTGCCGTAGTCGAAGGTGACCGCGCCCTGGGCTTTCAAGTCCAGCATGCCGCGCACATGGATCGCCATGGATTCCATGGCCCGCCGGATGTGCTCCTGCGGATTCTCGGCGCGCAGCCGGGCGGCGTCTTCCAGGCTCAGGCCTTGCGGAACATAGCCCGCCAAGGGGTCGTGCGCGGAAGTCTGGTCGGTCAAGATGTCCACCGGGACGCGCCGCCGCGCCAGCTCCGGGATGATGTCTGCGGCATTGCCCAGCAGGCCGACGGAAAGGGCCTCGCCCTTCGACTTCGCCGCCAGGACTCTCTTGAGGGCGGCGTCTAGATCCGTCTCCATGCAGTCGAGATAGCGCGTCTTCAACCGCATCTCGATGCGCCGGGGGTCGACATCCACCGCAAGGCAGGCCGCGCCGTTCATGGTCGCGGCCAAAGGCTGGGCCCCGCCCATGCCGCCCAGGCCCGCGGTCGCCACCAAGCGGCCGCTGAGGCTCCCGTTGAAATGCCTTCTTCCGACTTCGGCGAAAGTCTCGTAGGTGCCTTGCAGTATGCCTTGGGTGCCGATGTAAATCCAGGAGCCCGCCGTCATCTGGCCGTACATCATGAGCCCCTTCTTCTCCAGATCGTTGAAGACCTCCCAGGTAGCCCAGCGGCCCACGAGGTTCGAGTTGGCGATGAGCACCCGGGGCGCGTATTCGTGCGTCCGGAACACCCCCACGGGCTTTCCGGACTGGACCAGCAAGGTTTCGTCGTTCTCCAGGGCCCGCAAGGCGCGCACGATGGCGTGATAGCACTCCCAATTGCGCGCGGCCTTGCCCCGGCCGCCGTAGACCACCAAATCATGGGGCCGCTCCGCCACCTCCGGGTCGAGGTTGTTCATGAGCATGCGCAGAGCCGCTTCCTGCTGCCAGCCCTTGCAGGACAGCTGCGTGCCGCGCGGTGCGCGGACGGCCGGTTCCGCCATTGTGGCGAGTTTCATAAGGGGCTCCATCCAGGACTCACGAGTAGTAGATCAGGCGGGCAAGCAGGCCGCAGGAGATGCTCGCGGCCGAGCCGAAGGCCAGGCTGAACCAGGAGAGGTCCAGCAGCCTCCGGGCGCGCAGCGCGCACATGGCCGCCAGCCACAGGGGCGCCGCCAGCAGCCAGCCGTTCTGCGGCAGGAGGAAGCACAGCCCCAGAACCAGCCGCTCCATCATGCCCAGGTATTTCTCGTCGAAGTCCGGAGTGGCCGAAGCGAAGAGATCCCGCTCCAGGAAATACTCCGTCACGGAGGCGGCATGAGTCAGGAGCACGGCCAGGCAGGCCAGGACCGGCCACCGCTCCGGGATCAGCACCCCCCCGCCGCCGCTCAATCCCAAGGGTGCGACCGCGAAAAGGAGCGCCAAGTGTACAACCTGGTCCCAGAGAAAATGGACGGTATTGTCCGAGGCCTGATGCTTGAACACATTCATGACCCGCCACTGGTCCTCGAGGAAATGGGCCGCGCCCAGGACCAGGATGCACATCCAGCCCTGAAGATGCAGGACGCCCATGCTGACCCAACATTCACCTAAATAGGGCCAGGTCAGCACGGCGGAGATCGCAGAGTGGATCGCGCAGTGCGCCAGCATCCCCCAGAGGCTGGCGCGCTTCCAGCGGCTGCTGTAGTTAGTCTGGAATGTGAAGTCGGCCAGCAAGTGGCCGAGGAGAAGTCGCCAGAAGATTTCCATGGTCGGTGGCTTCGGCAGGGCCGGAGCGCGCTAGGGGATTCTAGCAAAAGGCGCGGCGACGCGGGCGGGCTGCTGCGCGAGACACTCAACGGACTGTGGTGACGGGGCCGGCTAGAAACACGAAACCCCCTTTCGGGGGTTCGGTCCTGACATTACTAGTCTCAGGTTCGAATAGCGACATCAGGATTATAGCCCGGCCACTTGTCCCTGTCAATATCCCTGGCGCGAATTTCGCAACTTCGTTACAACCGACACAAAGCGCATACAAGGCCCAATCCCGCTCCGGATTCGGTATAATCGCGGGCGGCAACGGAGGAGAAAGATGAAAAAAGCATGGCCCGTATTCTTGGTGTTCCTCGCTATGGGATTCGGCGATGTGGTCGGCCCCATGGTCAGCCTGGCCAAGGAGACCTTCACCCTTTCCAATTTCCTGGCGCAGCTCCTGCCCTTCTCCGGCTTCCTGCTCTTCGGCTTCCTGTCGGTGCCCATGGGCATATTACAGGACCGCAAGGGCAAGAAGCATCTCATGCTCTTGGGGCTGGGCATCGCCTTGGTCGGCCTGGTCATCCCCATGTTCGCCGGCATGTACGGCCCCTTGCCCCGCATCGCGCCGGGTGACAACATGAAGTTCCTCGTACTGCTTGCCTCGATCTTCCTCCTTGGCGCAGGCGCGACCACCTTACAGGTGGTGGGTAACCCCATCATGCGCGACGTCTCCGCCGAGGGCGCCTACTCGCGCAACCTCTCGCTGGCGCAGGCCATCAAGGCGGTCGGCTCCTCCCTGGGCTTCCTGCTGCCCCCCATCGCGGTGGCCGCTTTCGGCCTGGGCTGGCCACTGCTCTTCCCCATCTACGCCGGCATCATCGCGATCACCTTGGCCGCGTGCCTGCCCCTGCAGGTCAACGAAGCCAAGGCCCCGGACAGCAAGCCCGTGACCTTCGGCTCCTGCTTCGCGTTGCTCGGCGCCAACCCCTTCGTCCTGAAGATGGTGCTGGGCATATTCCTATATGTAGGCGCCGAGGTCTGCTTCAGTTCCGGGGTGCCTCTGCTGGTCCGGGACCGGTTCGGCATCACCGGCTTCGGCCTCTGGGTGAGCTGGGCCCTGTTCTTCCTGCCCATTTTGGTCGGCCGCTTCGCCGGGGCCGTGGTCATGAAGTGGATGGCGCCCAAAAAGTTCCTGGTGGCCACCGCCATTGTCTCCGTGACCGGCATACTGTGCGTTTTGAGCGGAGCGCGGCTGCTGACATTCGCCGGCGCGGTGCTGACCGGCCTGGGCTTCGCCAATATCTTCCCGCTGATCTTCTCCATCACCATCGACGCCGAGCCGCGGCACTCCAACGAGATCTCCGGCCTGATGGTCACCGCCATCGTGGGCGGAGCGATCCTGCCGCCGGTGATGGGCCTGGTCACGGACAAGACAAGCTCGACCGTGCTCGGTTTCCTCGTGCCCCTGGCCGCCCTGCTCTACATCGCCTGGCTCGCGCTCGCCAATCTCCGGCGCGGCGCGGCGCAGGCCTGAGGCGGCGCCATGTCCGGGACCTACGCCCAAGACCGCCGCATCGTCATGACCTTGGACGCGGGCGGGACCAACCTGGTCTTCTCCGCCGTCCAGGGCGGCCGGCCGGCCGCGGCCGCCATCACCTTGCCATCCCTGGCCGATCGGCTCGACGCCTGCCTGGGCCAGATCTTTCAAGGCTTTTCGCGCATCCAGGACAGCCTGCCTGCCAAGCCCGCGGCCATCAGCTTCGCATTCCCCGGGCCCTGCGACTATCCGGCCGGCATCATCGGCGACCTAGGCAACCTGCCCGCTTTCCGCGGCGGGGTTCCGCTGGGACCCATGCTGGAAGAGAAGTTCAAGGTGCCGGTCTTCATCAACAACGACGGCGACCTTTTCGCCTACGGCGAGGCCATCGCGGGCTTCCTGCCCGAGGTCAACGCCGCCTTGGAGAAGGCCGGAAGTCCCAAACGATATAAGAACCTCTTCGGCGTCACCCTGGGCACCGGCTTCGGCGGCGGCATCGTCCGCGACGGCGAACTTTTTATCGGCGACAACTCCTGCGGCGGCGAAGCCTGGCTGCTGCGCAACAAGCTCGACGCTGGCGTCAACGCCGAAGAGGGTTGCTGCATCCGCGCGGTGCGGCGGGCCTACGGCGAGCTGACGGGGATTCCGTTCGAAAAGGCGCCGGAGCCCAAGGTGATCTTCGACATAGGCATGGACAAGGCCCCGGGCGACCGCGCCGCAGCTCAAGAGGCCTTCCGTCGGCTGGGCGAGGTGGCGGGCGACGCCATCGCCCAAACCCTGACCTTGGTGGACGGCCTGGCCGTGGTGGGCGGCGGCGTCTCGGGCGCGCATCCACTCTTCTTGTCCGCCTTGGTGGATGCGGTCAACGATGTCTATCACAAGCCGGGCGGGCCGCAACGCCGGCTGACGCCGCGGGCCTTCAACTTCGAGGACGACGGCCAGCGCGCGGAGTTCCTCAAAGGCGACCGGCGCGTCCTCCCGGTGCCGGGTACAAGCCGCAAGGTGAAATACGACCCGCTCCAGCGGACCGCCGTGGGCATCTCGCGGTTAGGAACCAGCGAGTCCGTGGCCGTGGGCGCGTACGCCTTCGCCCTGCGCAAGCTCGGCTAGTCCGCTGCGGTCAAACCTCATGACCTTCATGACCTGTTGCGCTACAAGTGCCCGCGTGAATTCGCGACCGATCCCAGCCCGGACGGCCTTCACAGCCGGTTTTTTTCTTTTCTGCGGCCTGATGTTGGGCCTGCGCTGGATGGACGTTTTCACATCGCCTCCGCACAGTCTTCTTTCCCTGGTCGCCGCCGCATGGATCTTGTTTTTACCGGGCTTCTTGATCAGCGAATGCCTGCGCCCCAAGACCGAAAGCGATCGCAGGGCCAGCCTGCAAATCCTCGCCGACGCCGTTTCCGTTTCGCTCGTTTTGGAGGTCGTGCTCGCCATCATAGCGTTCACTGTTCACGCCACCATTTCGACGTGGATCGACTGGATGACTTCGTGCAACGTTTGCTGTTTTACTCTATGGGCTTGGCGCACGCGGTGGCGAGGCGCCGTCAATCCGGGAGTCCCCCGTGCGCCGCGGACCAAGATGCATGCGGTCGATGCCCTGCTGTGGTTGATGATCGGCTTCTTATCTCTGGAACTCTATCGCTGGGCCGACACCATCAGCGCCATAGGCTGGGAAGTGGCGCTCCACCTCGGATACGTCAGACACTACTTCTCCAATCTGCCCCTGGATGTGCACATGATGGTGGCCCGGCCCGGCGAAGTGGCGCCGCCCAACGGCTTCTTCTTTTGGGAGTTCCTGCTCGCCGCCATGTCGCGCTTGGCGCGCCTGGACTGCCTGGAGTTCAGCCTTCGCTCGCGCTGGCTGATCCCCCTGCTCGGGCTCTCGGGCCTCTACGCGCTCACCTTCGAGCTGGCGCGCTCCAAAAGACGAACCAGCCTGATCATCTCCATCGTCGCCATAGCCATATTGACCACATTCCTATTCCGCCCCCCGGATGATTTCCAGGCCATCGTGAACAGCGGCAACCATGGCCGCATCATCACTGCCTTCATGGGCAGCATCCACCACGCGGATACGGCCATGGAGATCCTCTTGCCGCTGATGCTGGCGGCGTTCTTCCGCCTGCGCAGGTCGCAAGACCTGCCCCGGCTTATCGTGTTCGCCCTTTTCATCTTGATGTCCTTCTTCTGGCACCCCCGCGAACTCTTCCAAACGGCCTGGATCGCCGCGATGATGATGGTCACCGATCTCCTCCTCCAACGCCGCCAGGTGTTCTGGCGGCTCCTGAAAAAAGTCTATGCGCCTGCATTCGCGGCATACGGCATCGTCGTGGCGGCGCCGCCGCTGCGGTCAGGGTTTTTGCCGTAGGCTCAGCGGATACCGGCAGAGAGCTGGCGAACAAGGCCGCCCTTTTGGGAACCACTCTGCGCGAAATGCATGACTGGCAATTCTGGACTCGGCGGGACTGCCCTTCATCTATCACTTTCACGGCGTCCAGCCGCAGATCGACCTCGTCCCGGAAAACGTCCATCTTACCGCGCACTGGATGCTGGCGGTGCTCCTCGGCTGCCTGCTGCTCAAGCGCTCCCGCTGGCTCCATCAATTCATATCGTTTGTCTGCGTGACGTGGTTCCTCACCTTGTGCTGGGGACCCACGCAAAACTTTCTGGGCGTGGCGACCTTCTCAGAAATCCTGACTTCAAAATCACGCTTCCTCTTCCCCTGGATGGCGCTCCTGCTGGGCGCCGTGTGGGTGGAACTGATCGACCGCTGGGCGCGGGTCGTGCGGCCGGCCGCGCTGCTTGCGGGGGCTATCGCGGCTGGCTGCGCATTCCAACAGATCTTTGCCTGGAGCCAAACCCACAAGATCCCCGCGGGAATCATTTTCTCCGTCTTGGGATTTGCCTTGTGCCTGGCAAGCCTGGCGCGCGGGTTGATTCAAAAGGCTTTTGCCCGGACGCGGCCTCTCCGTCTTACATACCCAACCGCATTTTTGCCCCTCGCGGCTTTTGTCCTTTTTCTCGCGCCCTTTTCCAGCCGCGAGGCCGCGGCGTTCTGGAAGACGGGTCTGCGCTTGAGGCGCGACATCCCGGCCGCGACAGCGACGGGCGATGCCATGAACCTCTCCAAAGAGATGACCAAATTCCTGCAAACGCAGGTAGAACCGCGGACCTATTGGCTGGTACACAACAACGGGAGCGCCGAAGCCATTGAGCTGCCGATGCTCGAAGTGCTGGCACCCATCTACCAGATGCCGCTTCGCGGAAATGTGATTGTCGATATGGGCGTCGTGCGCAACAAAGATCCCCAGGCTATCCCTTTTTATAATCCTGTCCTTCGCGCCGGCGAGGTCGATGAGGCGATGATCCGATTCTTGCGGCAGCGCAAAGTAAACTACGTTTTTCTCCAAGGCGCCTACGCTGAAAAGTTCAATGTCGGCTGGCGATCGAACTCCGTCAAATGTGTTTTTGCCAATCCCGCGGCGCGCGAAGCGGTGCTCAAGCTGGCGGCTCAAGATTGACTGGGCGAAGCCCGACTTGCTGCCGGGGGGCAGTTGGTGGCATCAAGCACATAAGCATATGATACAATTCATTGTTATTTTTCTGAGAAAATGGCAAAAATAGAGTTCTTTCGGCATTCGGTGGATGAATCCGATATTGAACGAGCCTCAGAAGTGTTGCGTTCCATCTTTTTGACCACCGGCAAGACGGTGGATGAGTTCGAAAGGGATATAGCCGCATATCTCGGCGCTCAGGCCGCAGTCGGAGTCACTAGCTGCACTGCGGCCCTGCACCTTTCGCTTCTGGCCTGGGGCATCGGGCCGGGGGATGAGGTAATCACCACCCCTATGACCTTCTGCGCCACCGCAAACGCCATTCTCCAGGCGGGCGCGACGCCGGTCTTCGTGGATGTGGAGGAATCCTCGGGCAATCTCAACGCCGAACTCGTTGAGCGCAAGATCACCTCGCGCACTCGAGCCATCATGCCCGTGCATCTTTATGGCTACATGTGTGATATGCGGAGACTGCGGGATATCGCCGACAAGCACAAGCTGATCATCATCGAGGACGCAGCCCACTGCCTGGAAGGCGCGCGGGACGGAGTGCGCGTCGGCCAGCTCGCAGAGGCCGCGTGCTACAGCTTTTATGCCACTAAAAGCATCACATCCGGCGAGGGCGGCGCCATCGGTCTCCACGACCCGGACAAGGCCGACCTTCTGAGGAAGCTCCGCAGTCACGGCATCGACCGGACGGCGGCGGACCGTTACACGGCCCAATACCGACACTGGGACATGTCCATTTTAGGCTGGAAATACAATATGGACAACATCCAGGCCGCCCTGCTGATCGGCCAGCTGAAGCGCGCCGAGGCATTGCGCGGCCGGCGCAACGCCCTGGCCCAACGCTACGAAACCGCCCTGGCCGGAGTCCACGGTGTCAGAGTCCACAAGACCGCTCCGACCGCCAAGCACGGCCGGCACCTCTTCACCGTCCTGGTCTCGCCCGAGAAGCGTGACGGCATCCTCCACTTCCTCCAAGAAAACGGCGTCGGCGTGGCCGTGAACTACACCGCTGTTCATCTCCTCTCATATTATCGCAGACATTTCGGCCACAAAGAAGGCGACTTCCCCATGGCCGAGGCCATCGGTTCCGGCACCATCTCACTCCCGCTTTATCCCAAACTGACCGACGCCGAGCAGGACTACGTAGTCGCCAAGGTCATCGAAGCGGTCAAGCGCTAGCGGATGTCCCCATGAACGACCAAACCGGGCCGGAGGATATCCGGAATAAACAGCATCGCCAGGGCCGCCTCGCCGACTCCGGTGATTTCCCCAAGGTCATACTGCTCGACACCGTCAGCTTCTGCAACCTCCGCTGCTCCATGTGCTTCCACAAGGATATGAAACGCCAAAGAGGCTTCATGTCCGAGGCACTCTATGCCAAAATCATCGCTGAGGTGGCGCAACGGAATCCCAGGGCCCGCGTCTGGCTGGTCTTTTTCGGCGAGCCGTTCCTCCTCAAGAACCGGAAACCTTCCATCTTCGACATGATCTCCCATGCCAAACAGCAGGGCCTGGAGGACGTGGTCCTCAACTCCAACGCCAACCTCATGGATGAAGCAGCCTCCCGGTCGCTGATCCAATCCGGACTTGACGCAATCTACATCGGCCTCGATGCCTTCTCCCCCGAGGTCTACGCCAAGATCCGGATCGGCGGGGACTATGCGCGCACCGTCGCCAATGTGCGTGCCCTGTTGAGGCTCAAGGCGGAATGCGGCGCCCAGAAACCCGCGGTCTATGTCCAATTCGTCGAGATGGATGCCAACGCCCATGAGAAGGAGGCCTTCGTCGAATTCTGGCAACGGGAGGGAGCCAACGTCAAGATCCGCCCGAAGGTCAGCTGGGCCGGCATGGTGGAAGCGCCCAATCTCGTACTCGGCAATGAAGCGCGCTGGCCCTGCTACTGGGCCATGCAGGAGGTTGTCCCGCTCGTAGTTGAAAGCCCTTGAGGCGAGACCCTGTTATTGTACACCGGCTTCCCCTTCCTGTCCAATTTCTCGACGGAGAGCTTTGACCAGAACATCCATAGAGG
>CAIRTQ010000016.1 GCA_903881545.1 uncultured Elusimicrobia bacterium | reverse complement strand
GCGAGGGCTTCCTGGAGCGGCCTCCCAAAACGACCGTTTAATGATTTTATCAATTCTGGGGAAACGGTGCGCTTCCGTCTGCCGGGGTTTATCAACCTCCGCCCTCGTCAATCCAAATTGTAATAACCATACGCTCTTTCATCCCGTGACCGAGGAGTCCCTCCGTGGGTAGACGAAGGCAGGCGGTCTTCAGGCGGACACGAGGCTATTGTTGTAGAATACTCCGCGAGTCCCCACAGCTCAATGGATAGGGTTCCCGCCTTTCAAGCATCGGGCGCATCGGTGTTGTCCATGGTCACGACGTGTTCCCCGAGACCCGCTCTTCCGTGCGTGGATGGAATGCTTTGACATGAGCGCGATAGTCGGAGCGAGTCGCGTAAAGATAGGGCTCATTACCTGCCCCACTTGGAATCCCCGCGGGCCGGCCCTAGGGGTTGGATTGCTCAACGGCTATCTCAAGCACCATGGCCACGATTCCTTCATCATGGATCTCGCCAACGAGTGGCGCGCCATAGCCGGAGGAGGATTTCGTAAAGCCATGGAGGATGTCGACGTCCAGCTCCTCGAAAGCAAGGATTTCGTCGGCCGGCTCTTTTCAGAGCATGAGCATTTCGTGCAGGAGAAGGTCGACCAACTCTTGGAATCGGAGGCCGATGTCTTCGGTCTTTCTCTCTATTACACGACTCGGGAAACCTCGCTGGAGTTGGCGCGGAGAATAATGCGGCGCGATCCCTCCCGGCTGATCGTATGCGGAGGGCCCGACTGCATCCAACGTCAAGAGAGACTCCTTCGCATCGGAGCCGAAGAGGGAATCATCGATGCCATCGTCCCCGGCGCGGGAGAGACGACTCTCGCCAAACTCCTCGACGGATGCCGTGATGGACATTTCCGCGTCTGCCCTGGCGCCCGGGTCCGCGTGGGCACGAATTTCTTGGGCGGCGGCGCCGCCGAGCCGTTGGGGAACCTCGACGAAATCCCCTGTCCGGACTTTGGCGACATCGACAGATCCCTTTACCGGCATCCGATCAAGCTCCCCACTTATTTTAGCCGAGGCTGCTTCAGGCATTGCACTTTCTGCGAGAACAAGCGCTATTGGGGGGACCGGTGGCAGTATCGCTCCGGGGCGCGGGTCGCCCAGGAGCTCGAAACTCTGTGTCTCCGTTATCCCGGCATCATAGACTTCGAGTTCTGCGACGCGCTCCTCAACGCTGACATCCGCGAACTGGAGTCGTTCTGCGACCGCATCCTCGAAACGCGCCAGCGGGGCATGCCGGCGATCAAATGGTGCGGCAGCGTCATCATCCGGCCGGACATGACGTTGGCGCTATTCCAGAAAATGAAGGCTACGGGTTGCAATCCCTTGATCATCGGGGTCGAAAGCGGCTCGCAAAGAGTTTTGGATTCGATGCAAAAACAGCAGACCATCCCGTCCGTCGAAAGATTCCTGAAAGATGCCAAGACTGCGGAGCTAAACATCACCGCGAATCTCATGGTGGGATTCCCGACAGAAACCGAGGAAGACTTCAGACAGACGCTTGATTTCGTGGTCAGGAACGCGGACAGCATCAGCAGCATCATCCCGAGCATCACGTTTATCAAGGGCAACGCCTATCTTCATCAGCACGCATTTGATGAGTACGGCATCGATAAGGAATCATTCAATGACGACTTCTGGTCGAGTCAAGCTGGGAAGAATAATTATCCGGAGAGGATGCGGCGGCTCCAGCTCCTCTGCAAAATAGCCAGCAAGGCCGGTATAGCCGTTTCGGGCACGTCGTGCGAGATCTTGGACGGCAAAAATCGGTGGCTCCAGGATTACGATGAATTCAAGACCGCGCTAGCCGAGCGGAGGGTGAGCGAAACTCTTAGGTCGAAGCGCCCGAATCTCAGCGGCTTATGACCAGAGATCGGGATTTCGCGGCCCGGCCCTGTGCGTCTTGGCAACCATTTATGCTCTTTGCCGGTAGGCGCGACTGGAGCGCAGGTTGTAGATGTGGGCTGAACTGATACCATTGAGACGCTCGAATCGTTTGTCGCCATAGACCGCATCCTGCCGTTGTAAAATATTCCTCGTCGCGGGCCCCGACAGCCGCCCGTGCGCGTTGTCCGTCTGGGCCAAAAGGTCCTTGTCGAAGTTTGTATATTTCGTGGCGAATCGGTTTCGTTTCGCGTACCCCGGCTTGATTTCGCCATCCAGGAGGGCCCTCGTCATCAGGCGCGTCATCTGAGCGCGAGAAAGGCCACTCCAGCGCTGGAGGCAAGCTTTCACTTGGCCCTTTGCTTTCCGGCGTAGTTTGAAGTAATCAAAGCGCTTCAGCACCGAATCGACCCAGCTGTAGAGTTCCTCGCGGCCAGCCCGATTGAACGTAAGGCCTTTCGGGCTCTCTAGGACCTCCTGCATCTGCTCCAGTGTCGTGATCTGCGTGTCGTCCATGGTAATCGAGTATGCTACGCTAACCAGCCACTGCCTCGGCAAGCCCCGTTCAGGCTCACTTTGCATTGGAAACAGCCCTTTGTTCAGGCTCATCTTGCATTGGACAAGTCTCAGGCCAGGCTTGCGCAGCGGCGCCGCTTCTCATATACTAACCGCGAACTGCGATGAGGACTGCCATGCCGCTTGAAGTGCGCAAGCATTATTGCTTCGGTTGACTCCGCCCATGCGCAACCCCCTCTCCGACGATATCTACCTGCGCCGCACCAAGCCGGTCCGGCCGGACATCAGGGCGGAGTACTTCCGCGACCAGACCAAAATCATCCACTCCTACCCCTTCCGGCGCCTCAAGCACAAAGCCCAGGTCTTCTACGCCCCGGACAACGATCACATCTGCACGCGCATGGAGCACGTCCTGCACGTCGCCTCCATCGCGGCCACGGTCTGCCGCGGGCTCAACCTCTCGGGCGCGGACTGGGCCCTGGACACGGACCTCGCCTACGCCATCGGCCTGGGCCATGATCTCGGCCACGCGCCCTTCGGTCACGAGGGCGAGAAGGAACTGGCCGCCAAGCTCGGCACGCCCAAGGCCTTCATGCACGAGATCAATTCCTACCGTGTGGTCGAGCATCTGGCCAACCACGGCCAGGGGCTCAACCTCACTTACGCGGTCAAGGACGGCATCATCTGCCACAACGGCGAGGATTTCACCCAGAACCAGATCAAACCCGCGACCGCGCCTAACGACCTGGAGAACATCCGCGACCGCGCCTACCTGCCCTGCACCTACGAGGGCTGCATCGTGCGCCTCGCGGACCGCGTCGCCTACCTGGGACGCGACATCGAGGACGCCATCACCGCGGGCTTCCTCACCAAGGCCGACCTGCCGCGCCGCGTGACCGAGGAGCTGGGCGACTCCAACACCGATATCATCGGGACCCTGATTTCCGACCTAGTGGCGAACTCCGGGCGCGGCGAGACGGTGGGCTTCTCCCTGGAGAAACACCAGCTCATCGGCGAGCTCACGCGCTTCAACTACGAGCGTATCTATCACAACCCACGCCTGGTCGTCTACCGCCGCCACATCCGCACCGTCATCCACACCCTCTTCGATTACTTCACGGATCTCTTCGCCAAGCACGGCGCGGATTTTACGGCCTACACGGCCCTGGACTTCGAGGTGGACCGCAACTTCGGCCACTATGTCGAAAAGCTGCGCTGCGTCTACGAAACCGAGGGCTACCCGGCGCGCAGCATCATAACCGACTATATCGCGGGCATGACCGACAGTTTCGCCTTGGATTGCATGCGCCAGATATCCCTGCCCGTGCCCCTGCACTTCCCGCGCGGCGCGCCGCAGGAAGGAGGATACTGATGGATGCCCGGGACATGGGCGACAGCTTTTGGTTACTGAAAGCTCGGCCAGGCGAGGAACTGCTCGAAGCCCTGACCGCATTCCTCGCTGAGAAGCGCATCTACGCGGGTTTCCTCACAGGCATCGGCGCGGCTCGAGAGGCTGAGATCGGTCATTTCGACCCGCGCGAAAAGTCCTACCACAAGGAAGTCTATCCCGGACCGGTCGAGATCGTCTCCTTGAATGGCAATATCGCCCGCGTCGAGGACGGACGGCCCTTTGTGCACGCGCACGCGGTCCTGAGCCTCAAGGACATGAGCACCCGCGCCGGCCACCTGTTCCGGGCCGTGGTGGATCCGACCTGCGAGATCGTTCTGCGCGCCCTGCCGGGGACGGTGGAGCGGCGGATGGTCGCGGAAGTCGGCCTCAAGCTCTGGCAGCTGCCTTAGCCGGCCGCGGCTAGAGGCCGGAGGTGCCGTTGTGGCAGGAGTCGCATTTCATCTGCGTCACATCCAGCCCCAACTCCACAGGATGCTTGAACGGCTGCGCCTGTAGCCGCGCCTTGGCCACCTGCTCCGGCGAGCCCTGCGCCACGATGGTGTGGCAGGCATTGCAGTCCTTCGTCACGACCTTGCCCTCGCGGCTCTTATGCTCCCCGTCGTGGCAGCGGAAGCAGCCTTCGGAGGTCAGGTGTCCTAGGTTATCCTCGTGCGCGCGCCAATCCGCCTTCATCTCCGGGAACACGTTGGCCTGAAAGAGCTCGCTGACGGCTACGCTCGCCTGCCGAATCGCCGCCCCTTTCCGCGCGTAAATCACGGGGTAATTCTTACGGTAGAACTCCGGGAGCGCCCGCACGATTTTGTCCATGGCCTCGGCCTCGGTCTGATAATCCGCCGCCAACAGCCGCATCGCCTCCCGCTTCAAAAACGGCAGGGAGGCGTCGGCAAGCCCCGCGTCGAAGGCACGGCTGACCGCTTGCTCCGGCGTGTTGAAGACATGCGACGGCCGGGTATGGCAGTCCACACAGTCCATCCGCCGCAGAGGGAGGCGGGCGGCCTGCTCCTGAGTCAGCTTGCTGTCCCCTGAAAAATACTCGGTCACGCGCCCCTGCCGGTCCACCGTCTTCACATACGGGATGACCTGGCGCTTGGCGTCCGTCGCGGCGTAGAAGATGTTGTTAGCGATGTTCATATGCGCGTGGATGCCGGAGGGCGCGCTCGTCTCCGTGCCGCCCCCGCCGATCTTGACCAAGGTCTGGATGCGCCAGGGGGTGTTCTTCTCATCCGTCAGGTAGTGGACAAAAAGCTGCTGCCGGGCGCCGAAGAACTTGGCCGGCCAGTGGCACTGCTCGCAGGTTTCCTGGGCCGGCCGCAGGCTGTGCACCGGCGTCGCAACGGGTCGCGGGTACTTGTGCAGCACCGTGGAGTAGACCTGATAGAGTCCGGTCAGTTTGGCGTGGATGAACCACTTCGCCCCCGGCCCCACGTGACAGGCGACACAGGGGACGCGCGCGTGCGGCGAATGCTGATAAGCCGTATATTCCGGCTTCATGACCTTGTGGCAGACCAGCCCGCAGAAACGCACCGAGTCAGAATAATCGTAGGCCCGATAGCCGGTAACGGAAAGCAGCACTAGTGCCACCGCGGCTAGGCCCGCGTAAGCGGCGAGGGCCAGGCGCTGGCGGCCGTTGTTGAGGTCCAGGACCGGCAAAGACGGGGAGAGCTCTGCTGGGTGGAGGCGCTGCCGACGCCGCTCCCAAAGCATACCCGCCAGAGCCAGCGCCAAGCCGGACGCGGCCACGCCCGGTAAAATCATGTAGATCAGGATCCCGGCATATGGATTATTGAAAGCGCTCATGAGGTCGGCGAACATCAGCGGCAGGCCGACCACCGTGGCCGCGAATGCCACGACTAGGCCGAGCAGAGTCAGGAGATTGCGCCACAGGCGCTTGGGCTGTTCTATCATGTTCACCTCATCTTATTTCCGCCGCGGCCGCGGCGCGATAATGGCCGTACTTGCCGAAGGTCCCGCCGACGGCGCCAATTATATCATAACGGCCATAAACCAGAAGGCGCTCTGCCCCACTTCAGGAAGGCATAGCGCACCCAAAAAATGACAGAGGTCATGTCTGGGCCAATATTTTTTCATATGCATTTTCACTCCTGTCCGGTTAAAATTCGAGGCATAGTTGGGGGTCGTGACCTTTGAGGCGTGCCAGCCTGGATTCGTTTAGACTGAGCAGATCAAAAAGCGAAGCGCGTTCGAGCAGAGTTTCCCGAACGATGCGGTGCAGG
>CAIRTQ010000015.1 GCA_903881545.1 uncultured Elusimicrobia bacterium | reverse complement strand
CTGCACCGCATCGTTCGGGAAACTCTGCTCGAACGCGCTTCGCTTTTTGATCTGCTCAGTCTAAACGAATCCAGGCTGGCACGCCTCAAAGGTCACGACCCCCAACTATGCCTCGAATTTTAACCGGACAGGAGTGATAAAGTATAGAGGATTTCTCATGGCCAGGCCAAATTTGACCAGCCCGGCGGGCCTATGGTATCCTGCCTAGGTGCGCAGCGAAGACGTCCTGGCCTTGATCGGCAGGGTTCTCCTGGCCTTCATCTTCCTGGCTTCCGCTGTCGGCAAGATCACCAATTTCGAGGGCACGACCAAATTCATGGACTCGCACGGCATGGCCCTGGCCGCCGTCTTCTGCGGCATGGCCATCGTCATGGAATCCCTCGGCGCCGTCGCGCTCATTCTCGGCTACATGACGCGCTGGGCCGCGGCGTCCTTGGCGGGCTTCCTCATGATCGTGACTTGGATCTTCTACGCCGCGCCGGACCAGCGGATACAGCTTCTTAAGAACTTCGCCATCATGGGCGGCCTGCTCCAGGTCGCGGCCTTCGGCCCCGGAGACCTCAGCCTCGACGGCCGGGGCCGCTCCCGATAGCGGCGCGATGCTATGACCAAAAAAACGGGCTATGTTGCACTGGCGCGTAAATACCGGCCCCAGACCTTCACTGAGGTCCTCGGCCAGCCCGCCGTCTCCGTCACGCTGGTCAACGCCCTCGGGTCCCAGCGCATCCATCCCGCCTATCTCTTCACCGGCCCGCGCGGCGTGGGCAAGACCACCATGGCGCGCATACTCGCCAAGGCCCTCAACTGCGTCAAGGGCCCCACCGCCCAGCCCTGCGGCGAGTGCGACCCCTGCCGCGAGATCACGGCCTCCTCCAGCCTCGACGTCCTGGAGATGGACGCCGCCTCCCACACCGGAGTCGAAAACGTCCGGGAAGTCATCATCGAAACCGTGGCCCTGGCCCCTAGCCGGGACCGCTACAAGGTCTTCATCATCGACGAAGCGCACATGCTCTCGACCGCCGCTTTCAATGCCCTGCTCAAGACCTTAGAGGAGCCTCCACCGCACGTGGTCTTCGTTCTGGCCACCACCGAGCTGGCCAAGGTCCCGGCGACCATCGCCTCGCGCTGCCAGCGCTTTCGCTTCCGCCCCATCCCGGTCGACGGCCTGAAGGCGCATCTGGTGGACCTGGCCGCGAAGGAGAAAATCCCCGCCTCGCCCACCGCCCTGGAACTCTTGGCGCGCAGCGCCGACGGTTCCCTGCGCGACGCGGTCAGCCTCCTCGACCAGTGCCGCTCCTTCACGGACGGAGAGGTCACGGTCGAGCTGGTGCGCGAGATGTTCGGCTTCGTGCCGGAGGACATCCTCCTTGGTTTGGCCCAGGCCCTGGCCGGCGCGGAGGCCGTAGTCTTGGGCGGCTGGCTCAAAAATGTCTATGAAGAGGGCGTGGAGCCGGCTCACCTGCTTCGGGACCTGCGGGCCGGCTTGCAGGATGTCTACCTGGAGCGCGTGGGTCTGGCGGGCCGCGCAGACCAGCGTTGGTCCAAGGCTTTTGCCGGCGTCTCCGGGGAACACCTGCGCTTTTTGCTGGAGCGGGTGAACAAGACCTTGGAAGACCTGCGCTTGGGCGACTCGCAGCGGCTGGTTCTGGAATTGGGGCTTTTCGGCTGCCTGGAGGCCGCGGGCGACCTGGCGGAGTGGGTCAAGCGGCTGGAGGATCTGGAGCGGAGGTTGTCTTCGCGGGCCGCTCCTGTCGCCGTTCCCGTCAGCGCCCCTGTCCCCGTTCGCGCCACTGCGCCCGTCGCTGTTTCCGCCGTCGCGCTCAAGCCGGTCGTGATGCCGACCGCGGCGCCGACCACGACGCCAGTCGCAGGGCCGCTCGTTGAGTTTTGGCCTCGCTTGATAGCGGCCGTGAGTGAATCGCGGCCTGCCGTGGCCGCCGCTTTGGCAGCCGCGCGGCCTGTGGCCATGCCGGACGGCTCTTGTAAGGTGCTCTGCGCGCGTCTCTTCGATATGCAGCAGATCACGCGGGCCGCGGAGCTCATCAAGGAGAAGCTGGCTGCGTTAGGCGTCGGGCCGGTCGCGTTCAAGGTGGAGGTTGACGCCGCGCGAGCGGATTGCAAAGAGGTCGTGGACCCCGAGGTCCCGGAGCAGGCCGGCGGCTCGCCGGATGCGGGAGTCTGGCAGGATGTGACCCAGCCGGACGCCAAGCCGGCCAAGGGCCCCTCTTCGCTGTCGCGCGCCGAGAAGATCCTGGGCGGCAGCACCCGCTTCGTTAAAAAGAAGCCTGCCGCGTGAGGCCATCGGTTTGAAAGCCTGGGATCGCCTTATCTCCGTCTTGAAGAGGCTTCCCGGGGTCGGGCCCAGGCAGGCGGAACGCCTGGCCCTCCACCTTATGCGGACCTCCGCTGATGAGACGGAGGCCCTGTTGGCCGCGGTCCGCGAAGCCAAGGCCCGCATCCGGCCCTGCTCCCGCTGCTTCGACTACACCGACGCGGAGCTCTGCCGGATCTGCTCCGACCCGGCCCGGGACCAAAGCATCATCTGCGTGGTGGAAGAGCCCCAGGATGTGGACGCGGTCGAGCGCACGGGAAATTTCAAGGGCCTCTATCATGTCCTGCACGGCGCCCTCTCGCCTTTAGACGGCATCGGCCCGGAGGCTTTGCGCGTCAGGGAGCTGGCGGCCAGGGTGGAGGCGGGCCGGGGCGTCATCACCGAAGTGATCTTGGCAACGGATCCCGACACCGAGGGCGAGGCCACCGCCCTCTACATCGCCGGGCTCTTGAGGTCCCGCGGCCCGATCAAGGTCAGCCGCATCGCCCACGGCGTGCCCATGGGCGGAGATCTTGACTACATCGACGAGCGCACATTGGGCTACGCCCTGGCCGGGCGCCAAGAGCTCTGATCAGGCCCGGGCGGATTCCCGGATGATGCAGTTGAGCAGCTCCGGGTTGGCCTTGCCGCGTGAGAGCTTCATGGCCGCGCCCACCAAGGCGCCCAAGGCCTGGCTCCGTCCCGCCTTGAGGTCCGCCAGGGCCTGAGGATTGGCGGCCAGGGCCGCGGCCACCCAAGCGCGCAGCTGGCCATCGTCAGAGACCTGGGCCAGCCCCAGCGCGGCGACCACCTCGGCGGCGGCGCCGCCGCCTTCCCACATCGCGGCGAAGGCGGTCTTGGCCCCCCGGCTGGAAAGCGCTCCGTCGGCGACCAGGTCGGCGAGCGCGCCGAGCTCGGCTGGATTGATGCGCGCGCAGTCCGCCGCCAGGGATTCTGCGTTGAGCCGGGCCAGCAGTTCGGTGGCGATGAGGTTGGCCGCGGTCTTGGCCGCAGGCGGGCGGCGGCCGCGGGCCGCGGCCTCGAAATAGTCGGCCAAGGCGCGCTGCGAGGTCAAGACCTCGGCGTCCGTGGCTCCGAGGCCGAAATCTTTGCGCAAGCGCGCGCGCCGCGCCGCAGGCAGCTCTGGCAGCTTAGCCTTGAGCTCGTTGACCCAGGCCGCGCCGGCGGCCAAGGGCGGCAGGTCCGGGTCCGGGAAATAGCGGTAGTCCTCCGCCTCCTCCTTTGAGCGCATGGCCGCGGTCGCCGTGCGGTCCGGATCCCAGAGCCGGGTCTCCTGGGCCACGCGCGCTCCGGAATCGAGGATCTGCTTTTGGCGCTGGAATTCGTGGGCCAGGGCGTCTTTGACCGCGCGCAAGGAATTGAGGTTCTTGATCTCGGCGCGCGTGCCCAGGACAGTGGAACCGGCGGGGCGCAGGGAGATGTTGGCGTCGCAGCGCATCTCGCCTTTCTCCATGTCGCAGCGGCTGGCGCCGATGTACTGGACGATCTCCTTCAAGGTTTTGAGATAGGACGCGGTTTCTTCCGGGGAGCGCAGGTCGGCCTCGCTGACGATCTCGACCAAGGGCACGCCGCCGCGGTTGAAGTCGATCCAGGAGCAGTCCAGTTCCCGGGAGCCCGCGGCGTGCAGCAGCTTGCCGGCGTCCTCTTCCAGGTGGATGCGCCGGATGCGGATGCGTTTACCGGGAGCTTCTCCGGCCGGCAGCTCCAGCCAGCCGTCCGTGGCGAACGGCCGTTCGTACTGGGAAATCTGATAAGCCTTGGGCAGGTCCGGGTAGAAGTAGCTCTTGCGCGCGAATACGGAGACCGGCGCGATCTGGCAGTTGAGGGCCAAGGCCGTCTGGAAGGCCAGCTCGACTGCGGACCGGTTGAGCACCGGCAGGGTTCCCGGCTGGCCCGTGCACAGCGGGCAGATGCGCGAGTTGGGTGGCGCGGCCGAGCCGTCGGTCGGGCAGGCGCAGAACAGCTTGGTCTTGGTCGCGAGCTGAACATGGACCTCTAGGCCCACGACCATCTCGTAGCCCGGCATCAGCGGACTCCTTTTTTGCGGAAGGCTTCCAGCAGGGCCAGGTCGCTGGGATAGCGCACCGCCCTTGCGGCGGCGGCCAGCGCGGACCAGCGCACGGCCCGTATTTCCGCGGCGTCGCGGCTGCCGACTTTCTTGACGGGTTGCATGCGATACCAACGCACCCGTTTGGACACGCTTCGGCCGTTGCGTTGGAAGCGGTAGCGCGCGGTCAGCAGCGGCGCCTGGATGCGGCAGGACCAGCCCGTCTCCTCTTCGACTTCGCGCAGGGCTGCCCGGCGGCTGTCCTCGCCCGGCTCCAGAAGGCCCTTGGGGAAGGTCCAGACGATCTCGCCCTGCAAGTCCTCGACCTGAACCATGAGGACCTTGCCGCCTCGCACCACCAGCCCGCCCGCGGAGACTTCCTGCTTAGGCACGGGGCGCCTCCGGAAGCATCGGGAAGGGGCGGGCGCACTCGTAAGCGGCGGCGGCGCGCAGCAAGGAGTTCTCGCAGAAGCAGTCCGCGATGAGCTGCAGCCCGATGGGCAGCCCGGAGCGGGTCAATCCGCAGGGCACGGACATGCTGGCGTTTCCGGCCATGTTGGAAGGGATGGTGAAGACATCTGAAAGGTACATGGCCACGGGGTCTTCGGTCTTCTCGCCCAGGCGGAAGGCCGCGGTCGGGGCGGTCGGGGTGGCGATGAGGTCCACTTGCTGGAAGGCCGCGGCGAAGTCCGCCTTGATGAGGGCGCGCGCGCGCTGGGCCGTGGCGTAATAGGCTTCGTAGTAGCCGGAACTCAAGGCGTAGGTGCCCAGCATGATGCGGCGCTTGACCTCGGGGCCGAAGCCCTCGCCGCGCGCCAGCTCATAGGCCTCGCCCAGGTCCCGGGCCTGCGGGCTGTGGCGGCCGTAGCGGATGCCGTCGAAGCGGGCCAGGTTCGAGCTGGCCTCGCAGGGCGCCACGATGTAGTAGGAACTGACGGCGTAGCGGGTGTGGGGCAAGGAGATATCGCGCACTTCGGCGCCCAGGCCGGTCAGGACCTCCACGGCGGCGCGCACCGCGGTTTCCACCTCGGGGTCCAGGCCGGGGAGGAAGTATTCCTTTGGTATGCCGATGCGCAGGCCTTTGACCCCGGCTTCCAGCTCTTTGAGGTAATCCGGGACCGGCTGGGCCGCGCAGGTAGAGTCCATCGGATCAGATCCAGCGATCACGGACAGGGCCAAGGCCGCGTCGGCTACGCTGCGGGCCAAGGGGCCGACTTGGTCCAAAGACGAGGCATAGGCCACCAGCCCATGCCTCGAGACCCGGCCGTAGCTGGGCTTGAGGCCCGCCACGCCGCAGAAGGCGGCGGGCTGGCGGATCGAGCCACCCGTGTCCGAGCCCAAAGCCAGGGCGCAGAGGCCGGCGGCTACGGCCGCGGCTGAGCCTCCGGATGAGCCGCCGGGCACGCAGGCCGTGTCCCAGGGGTTGCGCGTGGCGTGGCAGGAGGAGTTCTCGGTCGAGGAGCCCATGGCGAACTCGTCCATGTTGGTCTTGCCGATGATGACCGCGTCTTCCGCCAGGAGCCGCTGAGTCACGGTCGCGTCGTAGGACGCCAGATGCCCTTGCAGGATGCGGGAGGCGCAGGTCGTCTCTACGCCGCGCACGAGGATGTTGTCCTTGACCGCTATCGGCACGCCCGCCAGCCGTCCCAGCTTCTCGCCCCGGCCGCGCTTGGCGTCCACGGCACGGGCTGCGCCCAAGGCATCGCCTTCCATGACGCGGATGAAGGCCTTCACTTTGGGCTCCCAGGCCCGGATGCGGCGCAGGTGTTCGGTCAGGACCTCCTCGGCCGAGATATGGCCGCGGGCCACGTCGCGCGCGACAACGCAAGCCCCTGACTCGGCGGTGGCCATTCTACGGCAGGACCTTCTTGACCTTGTAGTAGGGGCCCGCGCGCTCCGGCGCCAGGGCTAGGAGCCGCTCGGGCTCCGGGAAGGGATGGGGCGAATCGTCGCGCAGCACATTGGCGGCCGGCGCCTGCGGTATCGGAAGTTCCGCGGCCTCGAGCCTGGAGAGTTCGGACATGAGCTCCAGGATGCGGGAGAACTGCGCCTGGTAGAGAGCGACCTCATCCTCACCCAGGCGCAGGCGCGCCAGCTTGGCGATCTTGCGGACCTCGTCGGCCGATATGGGCACTAGGCCTTCTCCAGAGGGGCGTAGCGGGCCAGGAACTTGGCAGTCCTGCCGTCGTCGAACGCCACGGTCACCTTCAAGGTATCGCCGGAGCCTGCGGTGTCCAGCACCCGGCCCCCGCCGAAATCCGGGTGCTTGACGCGCATGCCTGCCTTGGCGCCGCAGGCGTAGAGACGCCGGTTCGCGGCGAGCACGGCCCCAGCGTCGGCCGAAACCGGGGCGCGGGCCGCGTCGGCCGGGACGCCTTGGAAGAGCAGCTTGGCCTCCAGGATGAAGCGGGAGGGCAGGTTGGCGTAGACCTGGCCGAAGATGCGGCGGGTGGCGGCGTAGGTGATGTGCAGGAGCTCGCGCGCCCGGGTGATGCCCACATAGCAGAGCCGCCGCTCCTCCTCGAGCTCGGAGTCCGACGCGTTGCCCGCGCCGATGGGGAAGAGCCCTTCCTCCAGCCCGGTCAGGAAGACCACCGGGTACTCCAGGCCCTTGGCCAGATGCACGGTCATCAAGGTCAGCGCCGGCTTATTGGGATCGTAGGCGTCCAGGTCCGTCTGTAGGGACACGGCCTCCAGGTATTGCGCGAGGTCCTGGGGACAGTCCTTGCCGGCGCCTTCCTCGTATTCCTTGGACGAGTTGAGGAGCTCCTGCAGGTTCGCTAGCCGGCCCGTGGCCTCGGGGTCGCTTGCAACCAGGCTTTCGAGCCAGGACCAGTATCCGGTCTGCTCCATGATGAGGGCGAGCGCCCGCGACGCGGTCACGCCGGAGGCGTCCGCCCGCAGCTTTTCCAGCGCGAGCACAAGTTCGCCGGAGGCGTGGCGGGCCCCGGCGGTGAGCTGGGGGATCTGGGCCTGCCGGCGGAAGGCCTCCCAGAGGCTGATGCCCTGGGCCTGGGCGTAGCCGGCGATGCGGTCTAGGCTGGTCTTGCCCAGCCCGCGCGGGGGGATGTTGACGATGCGCAGCAGGCTGGCGGTGTCGGCGGAGTTCAAGATGAGGCGGGCGTAGGCCAGGGCGTCCTTGATCTCCTTGCGCTCGTAGAAGCGCATGGCGCCCACGATGACATAGGGCAGGCCGGCGCGGCGCAGGGCCTCTTCGAAGGAGCGGCTCTGGGCGTTGGTGCGGTAGAAGATGGCGAACTCGCGCAAGGAGCGGCCCGCGGTGATGAGGGCCTGGATGCGGCGCGCGATCCAGCCGGCCTCCTCCATCTCGTTGGAGAGCTCGGTCACCGAGACGGACTCGCCGGCGGGCTTGGTGGTCCAGAGGTTCTTGGGCTTGCGCGATTTGTTGTTGCGGATGACCTGGCCCGCGGCCTCGAGGATGCGGGAGGTGGAGCGGTAGTTCTGCTCCAAGGTGACCACCTTGGCGTCCGGGAAGTCGGTCTCGAATTCGAGGATGTTGCGGATGTTGGCCCCGCGCCAGGAGTAGACGCTCTGGTCGTCGTCGCCGACCACGCAGATGTTGCGGTGCCGGGCGGCCAAGGTCTTGGTCAGGATGTACTGGGCGTGGTTGGTGTCCTGGTATTCGTCCACGAGCATATGCGTGAAGAGCTCCTGGTAGTGGGCGCGCACGCTCTCGTGGTCGCGTAGGAGCTCGCAGGTCTTGAGCAGAAGGTCACCGAAGTCGAGGACGCCGGCGGCGTCGAGTTGGCGCTGGTAGGCGAGGTAGATCTCGGCCGCGGTCTTGCGCGCGGGCTCGCCCGCGGTCATGGCGTGGATGGAGTAGGATTGGGCGTCGAGGAGGTCGTCCTTGGCGCGGGAGATGATGCCAACATACATGGAGGCCTTGCTGTGCTGGTCCTCCAGGCCGATGGTCTTCATGGCTTCGATGACGGTGCGCTTCTGGTCGGACTGGTCGTAGATGGTGAAGTGGCGCGGGATCTTTAAGAGGTCGTGGTGGGTCCGGACCAGGCGCGCGGCAAAGGCGTGGAAGGTGTAGGCCCAGACCAAGGCGCCTTTGCCAGGAGCGAGTTCCTCGATGCGGCGGCGCATCTCGCCCGCCGCCTTGTTGGTGAAGGTGACGGCGAGGATGCGTCCGGGGGGGACGCCGCTCTCCAGCAGATGCGCGATGCGGTAGGTGATGACGCGGGTCTTGCCGGTGCCGGCGCCCGCCAGGACGAGCAGGGGGCCGCTGGGGTGCAGGACGCCCTCTTTCTGCTGGGGGTTGAGGAGGTTGAGGTCGAGTCCGGGCGCGGTCGCCATGAGAAGGTATTTTATCTTATTGGCCGACCGATGATGATCCGAAGCGTCGCGCTCTCTCCCGACAGGGCCGCTGCTGCCCCGCAGTGGCGTCGGGCCTAAGGCCCAGGCGGACGGTATCTCGGGATGAGTCCTGCCTTGTCGAGGCGTTCGGCCAGGTTCTCGGCGATCAGCCGGTTCCCCTTCTGCGTGCAGTGTCCCCAGGTCCTGCGGAAGAGGTCAGTGAAGATATTCTCTTTCGGTTCGGCGGCCAGGGCGCGCAGGAAATTGTCGCGATTTTCGATGAACACGATGCCGGCCTTATCCGGTAGCAGCGACTGCAAGTCTTGGATGGGCAGAGTCGGATACTGCATGGTGACCAGCGGGATCCCGGCCTCGCGCAAGTATGCGGCCAAGTGGCGGTAATAAGCCGCCGTCATGGAGAGTCGACCGCGGCCCGACCAGTCGGTTCCGAGGATGCCCACCAAGATCGATTTCGGGATAACCTTGCCTGTCTCGCGGAAACGTCCTAGGATATCCTCCAACATTGAGGCTGCAAATTCGGCTGGCGCGCCTTCATAGAGGAGTTCCATGGCGCGGGATAGGGAGCGGCTGGCCAGGGGATAGTCGGGTTCTTTGGATTCTAGATTTGACCAGCCCAGGCAGGCATGCCCGGCGGCCCAATAGGGGTCGAGGTCGAGCCCGATTTTGCATAGGGTTGCGGCCTTGTCCGGGAGGCCGGCTTGCAGGTAATAGTGCGCGACATCCTGGAGCGCATCGGGCACCTCGCTGGCTGTCATCTCCACGAAGGCAAGCCGTTCTGCTTTAGCGAATGCGCGTTGGGATAGGAATTCATAAATTAACCGTTCACGTACACCACGATAACGCACGGAAGGGATGAGGGCGCGAGAGAACTCTGCTGCCCGGCGGGACGAGTTCGGTCCGTGCGCGGGGGGGGGGGGGGGGGGGGGGGGGGGG
>CAIRTQ010000014.1 GCA_903881545.1 uncultured Elusimicrobia bacterium | reverse complement strand
CGCGGCACATTGCAGAACAGGCTCAGCTTGGCCTTGATGTCGTCGTTGAGCGGCTTCTCGGTGCGGCAGATGATGAAGTCCGGATTGATCCCGATCTCGCGGAGCTTGCCGACGCTGTGCTGGGTAGGCTTGGTCTTGAGCTCCTCGGCGGCCCTGATGAAGGGGATGAGGGTCACATGGACATAGAGCACGTTCTCCTTGCCGCCCTCCAGCCCCATTTGCCGCGCCGCCTCCAGGAAGGGGAGGCTCTCGATGTCGCCGACCGTGCCGCCGATCTCGATGATGACGACGTCCGCGTCCCCGGCGACGGAGCGGAAACGGGTCTTGATCTCGTCGGTGATGTGGGGGATGACCTGGACGGTGGCGCCCAGAAAATCGCCCCGGCGCTCCCGGGCGATGACCGTTTCGTAGACCTTGCCGGCGGTGAAGTTGTTGGCCTGCCGCATCGGTGAATCGAGGAAGCGTTCGTAGTGGCCCAGGTCCAGGTCGGTCTCGGCTCCGTCCTCGGTCACGTAGACCTCGCCATGCTGGAAGGGGTTCATGGTGCCCGGGTCCACGTTGATGTAGGGGTCGCACTTAAGCATGGCCACGCGCAGGCCGCGGGCTTTCAGGAGCTTGCCGATGGAGGAAGCGCTGATGCCTTTGCCCAGGGAGCTGACGACTCCTCCGGTCACGAAGATGTATTTGGTCATCACGGACGCCTGCGGCCGCGCAGGAGCGCCTCGGCGCGGACGAGGTCCGCGGGCGTGTCTATGGCGACCGACTGCTCCGCGACGATGGCCGCATGAATGGTCATCCCGTTCTCCAGCGCCCGCAGTTGTTCCAGGCATTCGCAGCGTTCCAGCGGGCTAGGGCGAAGGCTGACGAAGCGCTTCAGCGCCTGCCGCCTGAAGCCGTAGATGCCCAGGTGTTCGAGGCGCTTGAGCTTGCCGCCGTCGCGGGGGAAGGGGATGGCGGCGCGCGAGAAGTACAAGGCGCGGCCGTCCCCGGCGATGGCCGCCTTGACTACATTGGGATCCGCGGCGCGGGGGCCATCGGGCAGGGGCGTCACCGCCGTGGCCATCTCGACGGCGGGATCACGCCGCAGGAGCTGCGCCACGCGCCGCAGCGTCGCGGGGCGCACGAAAGGCATGTCCCCCTGTAGATTGATGATGAACGGCTCGCGCCGGCTGCGGGCGGCCCAGGCGACCCGGTCGCTGCCGGAGGCGCAAGAGGCCGGCGTCATGACGGCTTGGCCGCCGAACGCGGTCACGGCCCGGCGGACCCTCTCATCTTCCGTGGCCACGAGTACGGGGCCGACCGCGGCGGCGCAGGCGGCCTGCCAGCACCATTGCACCACGGACCGGCCCCCCAGCAGCGCCAGCACCTTCCCGGGGAACCGCGTCGATCCGAAACGCGCGGGGATGACGACTAGGCAATCCGAATGCGGGCTCAAACGAGCGTCTCCTGAAGTTCCTTCACGGAGCAGACGGCGGTGCCCAGTTTGCCGACCACGACGCCGGCGGCGTGGTTGGCGGCCACGGCCGCGTCGCGCAGGGAGGCGCCCGCCGCCAGGCTCAGGGTCAGCACCGAGATGACCGTGTCGCCGGCGCCGGTCACATCGTAGACCTCGCGCGCGACCGTCGGGATGTGCGTGACTCGGCCACCCGTCTCGAAAAGGCTCATGCCGTCTGGACCGCGCGTGATGAGTACGGAGCGGGCCTTGAGGAGCTTGCGGATGTCCCAGCCCAGGGCGATGAGGGGTTTCTCCCCGGTCTGGACCGGCCGGCGCATGCCCGCCCAGGCTTCCGCCGTGTTGGGCGTGATGCAATCCACCCCGCGATACTGGCCGAAGTGCTCGATCTTGGGGTCCACGGTGACCGGGATGCCGCGCCGTCGGGCTCCGCTGATGGCCGCGGTGATGACCTGGCGGGAGATGACCCCCTTGCCGTAGTCGGAGAGGATGACGGCCTGTGCGCGCGGCAGGGCCTGCGCTAAAGCGCGCAAGATGTTCCTTTCCACCCCGGGGGACATGGGCGTCGGAGTCTCGCGGTCGAAGCGCACGACCTGCTGATGCTCCGCTATGACGCGGCATTTTTGCGAGGTCACGCGCGAAGGGTCGGTGACGATGCCGTCCACCGAGACGCGCTCGGCCCTGAAATCATCCCGCAGCATACGCCCGGCTTCGTCGGCTCCCACCACTCCGATCGCTTCGACGCACGCCCCCAAGGCGGCGAGGTTGTGAGCGACATTGCCCATCCCACCGAGGACGAAGCTTTCGGAGCGGACCTGGACCACGGGGACCGGAGCCTCGGGCGAGATGCGCAAGACCTGGCCGCGGATGAACTGGTCGAGCATGAGGTCTCCGAGCACCAAAATGCGCGTGCCGGGAAAGCGTTCGACCAAGCGCTGCAGACGGTTCTTGGAGCTGGTCATATTCCTCTCGTGCACGATTATAACATTTTGACTAATTGGGCCGTTATGTGGCCAAAAAAGACATCCACGCGCATGAGCACCGGGATCTTGCGATCGTCGTCCGTGAGCCAGATTTGCAATTTGCGGCCCTGCTGGATGAAGATCCCTTCCTCGCGCAGGGTCGGCTCCACGACCAGGCAGGACATCTTGCCGGCGGCGCTCGAGACCTTTTCCCGGCGCAGGACACGGATGACGAGAGGCCAGGTCCGCTTGGTATTGACGTCGACGACTACCTCGGTGCCGGGCTCCAGCCGCCGCGAGCGGATAAAGTACAGGCACGAAAGGATGTCCTGGACCGGTGCCGGGATGGCGCCGGCCGACCATTTGTAGCCGCCGTCGCGATCCGTCTTCTTGGCGAGGAACCTGGCGGCGGGCTTGTCGTAGAGCACCCACTCGTCTCTGAAAAAGTTCCCTTCGCGCAGTTTCTTCGCGTAGCCTAGGGAGGTCAGATCCCGGGTGTCCACCCAGGATTCATTGATGTCCCGGACCTTGTAGAAAGTGTCGCAGAACAGGTTGGATTGCGCCCGGGAGACCACATGGTAGGCCGGCGTCCCGTTGAAATCAACGATGTCCCGCACCTCCATGGTGGCTTGCCCCACGGAGAGCAACCCCCAGGACACGTTGTATATCAATGCCTCCGGATAAGCGGTCAGTTGGACCGCTCCGGCGGGCGCGGGCCGGGCCGGGCCCGCCAATTCATGGATATCCGATATCGCCGCGCTGGAGATGGACAGGCCCCAGGTCAAGGACCGCATGACTCCGGCCAACAGCAAAGCCGTCGGGATCAAGCCTCTGCCACCCCCGTGGGCGAGCCGGAAGAAGAGCCTGCGGCGCCGGCCAGGCGCAGCAAGGTCTCATTCCAGACCTCCGCGCCCTTGATGATGTCGAGCTTGATGCTCAGGACGAACACTTGCCCCGACAGCGCCTGGCGCCAATCGGGAGGGAAGCGGACCAGGTCCTTGTATGTCGTGATCAGAGGCAGGGCCCCCAGCAGGTGGCTGATGGAGCCGAACTCCGCGCTGTCGTAGCGGTGGTGATCCGGATAGCGCCAGCGCTGTGCGACGGTCAAGCCGTTGCGTTCCAGGCAGGATTCGAACTGCTCCGGGGCGCCGAGCCCGGAGAGGGTTCCCACTGGATGTCCGGCAAGGTGGGCGAGGGGGAATCTCCGCCCGGTGTTGGCTTCAAGCAGGAAATCCGGCCTGTGGACGGCCTCGATCAGCGGGGCGCGGGGATTGATCCGGATGATCTCCTCGCGCAGGGCCGCGAGGGCTGCGTCCGGCACCTGGTCGACATGCGTGAGCATGATCAGGCCGGCGCGGCGCAAGGCCCGCAGCGGCTCGCGCAGGTTGCCCATGGGCAGGAGCCGCCGGCCGCCGAAGGGGTCGGCGGCGTTGATCAGCACCACGTCGAGGTCGCGCTGAAGACGCCGGTGCTGGAAGCCGTCATCAAGGATAAGCACGCGGGAATTGAAGAAGGTCACGGCCTGCGCCGCGGCGCGGACGCGGTCGGAGGCGACCAGGATCGGCACGCCTTGGCCGTTGAGGATCTGGTGCATCATCCAAGGTTCGTCGCCGCATTGCTGCCAATCGAGCGCGCTGTTATCGTTGATCACGCATATCGCGGGAGACCGCTGCGGCCGGCCGTAGCCGCGGCTCAGGATCGCCACCGCGTGGTTGCTCCGACGCAGGGTTTGCGCGGCCAGGACCGTGGCTGGAGTCTTGCCTGTCCCGCCGGTGGTGAGATTCCCAATGCAGACGACCTTGGCGCCGGCCTTGCGGGAGCGCAAAAGACCGAGGTCATAGCACAGCCCCCGCGCCATGACGGCGCCGCCGTACCCGATGCTAAGCAGCCAGAGCAGGACCCGGCCCCCCGTCGTCTTAAGCAGGCCCGCCCGCCGCGCCTGCCAGGTCATGCCGTCTTAGCGCGCTTCAAAAACGCGCCTTTCCGCGAGTCATGTTCAGGTGGAAGTCGAACCCGGTGTCGTCGCCCCGGACCAGGAGCCTCTTGAGGGGCCCGGATCCAGGGTCCCAGGGCCAGGGGGAAATGCCCTGCCTGATGCTGAAATCGTAGCGGTAGCCGGCCTCGCGCACCAAGCGCCGCACTTCCGGAACCAGCGCGCCGGCTCCGTAAGGGTAAGCGAAGCCGACCATCTCCCGCCCTAACTTATCCTCCAGGCGCTTCTTGCTTTCGTTGAGTTCCCAGCGCGCTTCTTCGAGCGGAAGGCGAGCGAGATCCGCATGGCGCATGGTGTGGGAGCCGAATTCAACGAGCCCGGAGCGCTGCATCTCAGCGTTTTGCGCCCAGGTCAGCATCCGCATCCAGGGCTCGCTGGACGGGTCGTGCCAGGAGTTGTGACGCTCCATGGCCTCGTAGACCAGGAAGATGTTGCCCTTCGTCCCGGTCTCGGCCAGGATGGGGAAGGCGGCTTCATAGTTGTTCGCATAGCCGTCGTCGAATGTCACCAGGACCGGCCGCTCCGGCATGGGCCGGCGGCCCAGTTCCGCATCCCGCAGTTCGGAGAACAGAACCGATGTGTATTCGTGTCGTTTGAGGTAGTTCATCTGCCGGAGAAAGTCCTGCGCAGTGACCCAAAGCTTGGCCAGCTTCGATCCGGGCGGATGTTCCCCAATCTTGTGGTACATGAGCGTGGGCAGCCCCTGTGTGGTCGGACGCCACCAGTTCCAGCGGGCGCTCAAGACACCCGCGATGGCTACGCCGCCTACGATGGCATCGATCAATGTCCGGTTCTCCTCAGAAATAGGAAGATACCATAAATAATAAAATCATTGAAAGACACTCCCTATGTGCCGCGGCGCAGCCGCTTCAGGAGGTCGCCTGCCTGCGCGGCTCCGCAGCGCATGGCCTGAAAAGTTTACAGGCCTTTTCCCGAGCATTTCCACCATAACGACAACGCCTTGCATTCCCACGGGCGACGGTTCTTCAAAAAATACTTCATCAGGGATTGGCGGTACATTTTGGCTTTATCAAAAGGCGCATCGTCTGAACCAAGCCCGCCGAAATGCGTTACCCGCGCGTCGGGGAGATAGGCGACTTTGAGCCCCGCGGCCTGCATGGCATGAAAAAGGTCGGTCTCTTCAAGGTAGAAAAAGTAACGCTCGTCGAGCCCTCCGACCGAAGCCAATGCCGTTTTTGAAGTCAAGAATGCCGCCCCGCGCAGCGAGGTGACCGGGTACCAGCGGCCTTCCTTGTCGCCGTGCTCGGCTAGGCTGACCAAAAGTTTGTACCAGGGCTTGCATATTTCCGTCCAGATCGTCGGCTCAGGCCAGACGGATTTTTGAATGGAGCCGTCCTCGCGTAGTAATCGCGGCCCGATAACGCCTATCGAATGCTCGACCTCAAGGACATCGGTCATTTTTGACACGGCATCGTTCATCAACTCGGTATCCGTATTGATGAACAAGACAAGTTCCTGAGCGGCCGAGCGCCAGCCCTGGTTGGCGGCGACGGCGAAACCTCGATTCTCATCATTGCGTATGACCTTGAGCGCGGGATATTGTTTGTTGGCCGTTTCGATAGAGCCATCGGTCGAATCATTGTCTACGACTATCCATTCGGCATTGGCGGGAGCGGTTATCGGGTCCTTTGAGGCGAGCGCGCGCAAACACCCGGAAAGGGTGCTGCCTGAATTCCTGGTCACGAGCACAACGGAAATTTTTCTCATGCGCGGTCGCGCTAGGAGCCCTTCCGGTCCTGCAGCCGGGCCAGCTTTATGTACTTGGCCCAGGAGGTGAAAGCCGCCATCACGGCTTGCATCAGGCCGGCCCGGCCGTCGAGGAATCCTAAGCGCAGGACATAGCGGACGAAGAAGACCCAAGGCGGGAGCAGATGATGGAAGGGCGTGATCCGGCGGCCTTGGACTAGCCCGGCGCGCGCCGCCATGGTCGTGTAGCGGTTGAGCTTGTCGAGGTGTTCGTCTAGGTCGCGGTAGGGGAAGTGTTGGATCTTTCCGGAAAGCTTGCCGACGGGCCCCGCCAGAGTAAAACCCTCGTGCACGTCGCCGGAGAAGCGGCCGCTATCTTTGCGGAAGAGTCGAAGATGCCTTTCCGAACCAAAACCTCCGAAGCGCAGCTTGCGGCCCAGGCTGTAGACCTCAAAGGGAATCTCGTAGCCTGCGGCAACCGGCGTCCCAACGAGCAGGGCCTTGATCTCGCGCGCCAATTCGGGCGTGAGGCGCTCGTCGGCATCGAGGGATAGTATCCAGTTCCGGCTGGCCTTCTCGATAGCGAATTGCTTCTGTGCGGCAAAGCCGTTGAAGGCGCGGGTGTGCACATTGGAGGTGTAGCGCCGGGCGATTTCCAGGGTGCGGTCCGCGGAGTGGTTATCGACGACCACGATCTCGGCGTTCAAGTCCTGGACGCTGTCCAGGCAGCCGGGCAGGTCGACCTCCTCGTTGAGGGTGATGACGACGACGCTCAGGTCTAGCGCGGCGCTATCAGTCATGGTGGCTCAGGGCCTCCTTGTAGACCAGCTCCGTCTCATCCACGAATCGGTGCAGGCCGAATCTGTCCTCGAAGCGCTTGCGTCCCCGCGCCCCAAGGCGCGCCGCCAGTTCCGGAGCGCGCAGGAATCGACAGAGGGCTTCGGACAAAGCCGTCGCGTCTCCGGGCGGCACCAGGAATCCGGTCTCGCCATCCGCCACGATGTCGGGCAGGCAGCCCACGGAGCTGGCCACTACCGGCCGTCCCGCCGCCATCCACTCCAGGGCGGCGCGGGACACGGCCTCGGAGCCGAGCGAGGCCACTACGCCCACGCGGCAGCGAGCCTGTGCCTCCGGCACATCGGCCACATGGCCTCTGAACACGCAGGCCTCGCCCAGGCCCAACTCCCCGGCGCGATGTCCCAAAAAGGCGCGGCGCTCGGCCGGGCCGCCGCCTATCACTTCGAAGCGGGCCGCGGGATGCTCCGCCAGGACGCGGGCCGCGGCATCCAGGAAAGTCTCGTGGCCCTTGACCGGGTCCAGGCGCCCTAAAATGCCAAAGACGGGCGCCTCGGTCAGGGGCAGGGCGGGGCCGGCTGTAATCCCCTGGAACACGGTAACGATCCGCGAGCTGGGGAAGGCCTCAAAGAGCTCCCGATGGATGCAGGAATTAGCGGCGATGAAGGCTTGCGTGCGTTTGGCCAAGAGCCGGGCCAGGGGATGCTTGGCCGCGCGCCGGGTATCGCCGCGGGTGCGCACGACGGCTATGCCCGTGAACGCAGCCAGGGCCGCGGCCAGGGCATGGCCGTTGCCCGTGTGGGCGTCGATCAGCTCGATGCCCAGCTCGCGCACACGGCCGCGCAGCCCATGCAGGCCCGCCCAAGGGCGCCGCAGGGCCCGCGTGCGCAGGTCGGCCCGCGCCGCCAGATCCAGGAGGGGTGAGCCCGCGCGGCCCCAGAAATGCACCTCATGGCCGCGGCGCCGCAGTTCCGCGGCCAGCGTGAGCGCGTAGTGGGCGATCCCCGAGTCCCAGGGTTCGTCCTCGATATGAAGTATCCTCATGCCTTCCCTTCCGGCGCCTTGACCATCGCCAGGGCGTGGGCATAGACCTCGTCGGTCGTTATGAGCCGCATGCAGAGGAAATGCCCGGCTGGACATACCTTTGTCCCATGGAGGCTGCACGGCCTGCAGGCGAGCTCATGCTCGACGACGCGGTTCCTGGCCCCGTAAGGGAAGAAGCCCAGTTCCCGGGTCGTGGGGCCGAAGAGGGCGAGCGTCGGCACGCCCGCGGCCGCGGCTAGGTGCATGGGACCGGAATCGTTGGTGACCATGAGCGCAATCCGTCCCATGAGCGCTTTGAGTTCCATCAGGTCGGTGCGGCCCGTCCAATCTAAAGCGCCCGAGGCGCGCGCTATGCCCGCGCAGAGGGCGCGTTCGGATGCGGCTCCTAGAAGCACGACCCCCATGCCCGCGGCTCTCAGCCGGCGGCAGAGCTCGGCGAATCGTTCCGCGGGCCAGCGTTTCGTGGCCCAGGCCGCGCCTGCGTGCACGCCTACGACCGCAATCTCCGGGGGCACTCCATCCTCGGCGAGCCGGGCATTGATGGCTGCGGTGCCCGCGGTGTCCGGGGCGAGGTAGAGCGATTCATCCGGGCGCAGGCGGAGTTCGGGCTGTAGATGCCGAAGCAAAGATAAATTGCGCTCCAGGTCATGCATGAGCCAGGTGAAAGGCACGGCATCGGTCAACAGAAATCGGCCCGCGCTGGAGCTAAAACCAATGCGCCGCGGCGCTCCCGCCAGCCAGGCCAGCAAGGCGCTGCGCAGTGACCGGTGCGGGATGACGGCCAGGTCGAACCGCCGGGCGCGCAGGTCGCGGGCGAGGCGCCAAAGGCCCGCCGGTCCGCCATGGATGCCGCGCTTATCATCGCGGATCACCTCGTCGACATGGGGGCAGTCCTGGAACAGGGGAGCGCTCTTGGGTAGAGTCAAGACCGTGACCCTGCAGCCCGGCAGCGCGGCCTTGATGTCCCGCGCCAGGGGCAAGGTCAGCAGGCTGTCGCCGAGCCAAGCGCTCTGTAGGATGAGCGCGTTGCGGGCGGGCGGCAGGGCGGGGCGGCTGTTCCGGCCGCCCCCAAAGTCTCCCATGGACAGCCAGCGCTCCCGTATCGGGACGCTCCATGCCGCCAGCGCCGCGAGGTAGCGTTCCTCGTTGTGCCGTTCCAGGGCCGGCGAGGGCAGCCGGAAATGCACGAAGAGGCGCCGCGCCAGCGCGTCCTTGCGGTACACGCTCACGCAGGGGACCGCGGCCAGGCGGCGGATGATGAATGAACGCAGGTTGCCATGGAGGTCGAGGAGGTGTGTAAATCCTGCGGCCCGGATGCGGCCGATGGCGTCGGCAAGCCCGGAAAATGGGATGATTTCGTCGACGCCCGGCATGCCGGCCGCGATGCCCGCGAAGGCGGGTTTGACCAGGAGCGATATCGATGCGTCCGGCCAATGGGCCTTGAGGTTCTTGTAGACCGGCGCGGTCAGGATGACATCGCCCAGGGAGGATAGCCGGATGACGAGTATCTTTTTCGCCACTGATTTTGTCGCGGGAACGAGAGCGCGCTTATGATTATATCATTCGGCGTGCGCCATGCTGACTTTGGGGCGGTGCCAGCACCGCCGCCAGATGGCTCAGGGTCCGGTCCGTGGCCCCCTGCCAGCTCCGCACCAAGGCGTTTGCCTTGCGGCCGCTTTCCCTCGCGGCCTCAGGCGATTCCAGGAAAGGCTGGAGCGCCCGCGCCAAGGATGCCGCGTCCACTACCTTAAACCCGCCGCCGCAGGCCGTGAGCGCCTCGGCCGCTTCCCGGGTATGCGCCACATGAGGCCCAAAGAGCACGGGGATGCCCGCCATCGCAGGCTCCAAGACATTGTGTCCGCCCACCGGCACCAAGGTGCCGCCCACGAACGCCGCGGCGGCGCAGGTGAAAAAGGACGGCAGCCAGCCCATGGCGTCGACGAGCAAGACGCAGGCATCGGAATCGGCCTGCCCGCCTAATCGGCAGAATGACAGCCCCAGCGCCCGCAGGGTTGCCGCCGTGTCACCGGAGCGTTCCACATGACGGGGCGCCAGCACCAGCTTAAGGGAGGGAAACCGGCCGCGAAGGTCCTGGAAGGCCGCCAGCACAATCTCTTCCTCGCCCGGATGCGTGCTGGCCGCGACGAAGACCGGCGCGTCCCGCCAGCCCAAACGCTCCAGTTCCTCCCGACCGCGGCCATCTCCCGAGGCCAGGCGGTCGTACTTCATGTTGCCGACGACCTGTATCCGCTCTTCATGCACGCCGAGAGCGGCCAGGCGTTGGGCGTCGGCCTTGGTGCGGGCCGCCACCCTGTCGATGCGGCGCAGGAAAGGGCGCAGGAGGGGGGCGATGAGGCGGTAGCGCGGGAAGCTGCGCTCGGAAACGCGACCGTTGACAAGGCCCAGCCGCAGGCCGGCGCGCGCCGAAAGCTCGATTATGTTCGGCCAAAGCTCGGTCTCGACCAAGACCAAAGCATAGGGGCGGGCCTGGCGCAGGAACCGCCACACGGCCAGCCAGCAATCCAGCGGCACCAGAGACGCTGCGGCGACCTGGGGCAGGCGTCGGGCGGCCTCCCGCCCCGTTTGGGTCATGGTGGTCAGCAATACGGCGGGCGCATCCGGCATGGCATGCACCCTGCGCAGGAATTCAGTGGCGGCCGCCACCTCCCCGGCCGAGGCGGCATGGACCCACAGCACGGGCCTGCCTGCGAGGCGGGCGCGAGTCCGAGCATCGAGACCCCCCAGGCGTTCGTTGAGCTCCTGGGGCAGACCCCGCAGCAGGCCGCGCCGGGGCGACAGCATGAACTTCACGACGACGCCGAGCACCGCCAGCGGCGTCAGCAGGTTGAGCAGGACCAGGATCGCGATGCTCATGCGGCCGCCAGGGCGTCGGCCTCGGTCGTGATCCGGTCCAGGGCATCCTTGAGCTCCCTGGCCTTGGCGACAAGGTCGTCCTGCGGCCCCACGAAGATCGGCGCGCCATGGATGACGGCGCCCCGAGAAAATGGGAGGGGAACCTGGAAGCGGTCCCAAGCCCGCGGGAACTCAAGCCGGCGCGACACCGCGTTGGTTATGGGGACGATGGGCAGGCCGGTCTTCTGGGCGAGGAACAGGATTCCGGCCTTGACCTCCCGCGCCGGCCCTTTCGGGCCGTCGCAGGTGACGGCCACATCGGATCCCGATTCCAAGGCCTCGAGCATTTCCCGCGCCGCTGTCGCCGCACCGCGCGAGGACGAGCCTCGGCAAGCGTCGATGCGCGAGAGCCGCATGGCCTGGGCGATGATCTCGCCGTCAGCACTGCGGCTGACCAGGACCTTGAGCCGCACCCCGCGATGGGTCCAGGTAAAGAAGATCTGCCGCTGATGCCAGAAGGCGTACACCACCAACCCCCGGGCGTCGGCGCCGCGGGCTGCGGCCAGATGCTCCAGACCCAGCCAGCGGATGCGGGAGGTCAGGCCGACGACAGAGACATATAGGTATGCGAGATAAGGGGCGAGGCGGCGGAGGATGATCAATCCTTCTTGGGCTTGCGCGCCCGGCTCTGCGCCAGCCAGCTCAGGCTCACCGCGGTCGCAGGCGCGGGCTCGAGCCGCCCGTCGCGCAAGTGGACTTCGATCTTGGCCCCGTCAAGCTTACGCAGGACGGTTTCCAGCAGGGCCGGCTCCTGGATGGCGTTCCAGGGGCTCAAGGTGCAGGATTCCTTGCCTGCGTCCTCCTCCAGCAAGGCCGTGGCGAAACGCACGGTCTCCTCGATCGCGGCCGTCTCGACGATGTCCCAAAGGGCGTTCATCTCGGCCGCGGACACCCGGGCTTTCTCCTTGGCCGGAGTGAAGTCCGGTCCCAGCGTGGCCAGGACCATGCTATAGGCTAAGCCCGGGATGGGGGACAAGGTGTCGGCGTCGGGATCGGCGTTAGCGTCGGCGTGTTTGAAGGTCTCGAAGAGCACTCCCGGAGCGATGGCCTTGGATACCTGGGCCAGAAATCCCTGCAAACCGGCTTCGTCGAGGCCGAGCGCGGCGAGGTCCAACCCTGCCCTCTTGGCCCGCCTCTTTATCTCCGCGGGCCGAAGGGCAAGCTTAAACCCTTTGATCTTACGCATAGCGCTTGGGCTTCTTTACCGGCGCGAGCGCGTCTCCAGCCGCGGCCTTGCGGCCGCCCACGCGGACCTCCCACTCGTAGATCAAGGTCGAGGTGGCGGCGATGGAGGAGTAGGTGCCTAGGATGTTGCCGACGACCATGGCCAGGGAGAAGTTGCGCAGCACGGGCCCGCCGAAGATGTACAGGATGACGCAGACGGTCTGCACGGTGAGCACCGTGATGATGGTCCGCGAGAGGGTCTCGTTGATGGAGGAGTTGATGATCTCCCCGAACGAGGCCCCGCGCTTGATGCGCAGGTTCTCGCGGATCCGGTCGAAGATGATGATGGTGTCGTGCATGGAGTAGCCCGCGATGGTCAGCAGCGCCGTGACGATCAGCAGGTCCACCTCCTTGCCCGTGATGGCGAAGAAGGCCGCTGTCCCGACCACGTCGTGGAAGACTTCCAGGATGCCCGTGAGGCCCCAGAGCGGGTTGGAGAAGCGGAAGGCCACGTAACAGACGATG
>CAIRTQ010000013.1 GCA_903881545.1 uncultured Elusimicrobia bacterium | reverse complement strand
GCCAGACCCAGACCCGGGATCCGTCGCAGACCAAGGTTTGCGGGTCGGGCGTACGGTGTTCGATACGCATGCGGTCGCCTTTGGCGAAGGCGAAGGTTCCGGCCACCGACTGGGTCTGCCCGGTGCCGGTCGAGCTGACGCTCTGCCGGAAAGCGGCGGAGAGCGTGCGCAGATCCCGTTCGAAGCCGGCGAAGCGCTCGGCGACGAGGGGCACCGTGATCTCCCCGGTCGTGGGCGGGTAGAGGGGCAGGGCGAAAGGGGCCGCAGCCAAGGGCGCTGCCAGCAACAGGCAGGAAATGGGCCAAGCGAACGCTTTGCGGGTCATCGCCTGGAATCTCCGATGGGCACCTGCGGAAAATCGGCGCGCAGGCAGGCTTCGATCTCGTCGAAATGGATCTCCCAGCGGTTGGAGCCGTCGGGCTTGTGGATGAGCCCTTTGACCTCCAAGAGGCTGAGGATGTTCGTGGCCCGGGCGGAGGAGCCGAACTGGCTCTTGAGCAGGTCCTGCGAGACGCGGCGGCGCTCCAGCACGAGTTTGAGGGCCTGGGAGAACTCCAGGGGCGTGACGCCGAAGCTGGCTAGGTCCGCCTCGCCCGGCTTGGGCATGGTCGCCAGCTCCGGATAATCGGGCTTGCCCTGCTCGCGCAAGAAACCCGCCACGCGGTTGATCTCATCCTCGCTCACATAGGCGCCCTGGCAGCGCTGCGAGACCTGGGATCCGGCGCTGCGGTAGAGCATGTCGCCCCGGCCCTGCAGGGTCTCGGCTCCTGTGATGTCCAGGATGACCCTGGAATCGATCTGCGAGATGACCTGCATGGCGACGCGGCAGGGAAGATTCGCTTTGATGACGCCGGTGATGATGTCCACCGAGGGACGCTGCGTAGCCAGGACCATGTGGATGCCCACGGCCCGCGCCATCTGGGCTAGGCGCTGGATGTTGTCCTCGACCTTGCCTCCGGCCACGAGCATGAGGTCGGCCAGTTCGTCGATGACGACCACGATGAAGTATTCCCGCGGCTCGCCTCTCTTGTCCGCCTCCTTGTTGTAGCCGTCGATGTTGCGCACCCCGTAGAGCTGGAAGCGCTGGTAGCGGCTCTCCATTATCTTGACCAGATTGGCCAGCGAATTGGCCGCCTCCTTGGGGTTGGTGACCACGGTGACCTTATCCGCCGGCACGATGGGGTCAAAGAGGTGAGGGATGCCCTCATAGAAGGTGAGTTCCAAGCGCTTGGGATCGATGAGCAGGAACTTGACCTCATCGGGCCGGGCGCGATACAGGATGGAAAGGATGAGTGAATGGACGAAGACGGATTTTCCCGAGTTGGTGGCTCCGGCCACGAGCAGGTGCGGCATGCTTTGTAGGTTGGCGGCCATGGCTTCGCCGGAGGCCGAGAGGCCCACGGCGAAGGAGAGCAGAGGTGCGTCCGACGGCAAGGCCGCCGCGCTCTCCAGGACCTCGCGCAACACAACCAAAGCCGGCCGCGCGTTAGGAATCTCTATGCCCACGGCGTCCCGGCCTGGGATGGGCGCAATGATTCGGATGCCCTTAGCCTTGAGAGCCCGGGCGATGTCTTTTTCCAGGGCGACGAAGGCGCTCACTTTGACTCCGGGCGCGGGCGTTACCTCATAACGGGTGATGACGGGGCCCGGCGCGTAGCCCGAGACCCGCGCTGATACAGAGAAATCCTTGAAAGTCTGCTCCAAGACAGAAATCGTCGACTTGACCTCGCTTTCCAAGGGCTTGCCCGTATCAGCCGCGGTGGGGCGCGGTTTAAGCAGGTCAAGGGGCGGCAACTGATACTTCCCCAGCTTGGCGGCAGGCCGGGGCTGTTCTGGCGCCTTGTTCCCGGAGTGCTTGCCCGAACGGGCCGGCTTCTCCTCCGTCTGGTTCAGGTTGACCGGCTCTGGGGCCGCCGCAGGGGCGCTGACTGTGGCCGGAGCCGCGTCCTTGACGGCGGCGTTGCCCTTGGGAGCCCTCTCCACACTGGCCTTGAGCTCCTGACGCGCCTTTTGCCAACTCCGGAAGTCGTCCGCGAAGGCCGCTGCCGCCCATGCCGCGACGGCCTTGAGACGGATGCCCAGGACTGCTTGTAGGCTAAGGAGAAATCCAGCCAGGCAGACTAGGAATGCCCCGAATCCGCCCAAACCTGACAAACCCTCATGGAGGTTTTGGCCCAGCCAGCCCCCCCAGTCCGCGTGGAAGGAGAGAAGGCCCGAGGCCGAGGTAAGGCAGATCAAGGAGGCAACGGCAGTAATCAGGACGCCAGGGAGACCGCCATGCCGAAAATAGCGGTAAGCCTCGTTTCCGAGCAGGACAGGGATAAGATAACAGGCGTACCCCAGGAACTCGATAAGGCGCGTGTGAAGCCACAGGCCCAACGGCCCCGCGAGATTTGGCGATAGGATGGACCAGGAGAGGATGACAGCTCCGACCACGGCCAAGCTCCAGCGCGCCGCTGGCCAAATGCTCTTGCGGCCGCGCGAGGCCCGGGATGCCTTGGCGTAATAGCGACGGACCGGCTGACTCATGAAAGCGGCCGCGTCAGCTCCGTTGGAGCCAGAAGATGTCCTGGCCGGCCTTGACCGGTTTGCCGTTTTCCATGAGGACCTTAACCACGGTGCCCGCGAACTCCGCCTTGAGTTCGTTGAACACCTTCATGGCCTCGATGATGCACAGGACCTGCCCGGGCTTGACGCTGTCGCCCTCCCTGGCGAAGGGCGGGCTTGAAGGCGTGGCGGACCGGTAGAATATGCCCATCATGCTGGCCTTGACGGCGACGGCACCGGGAGGCAGAGCGGGCGCCGTCTCAATCGCCGCCAGCGATTGGGGCGCGGGCGCGCCGGCGGTGAAGACGGGAACCGGGACCGGCGCGGGGGCCGGCGCCGCGCGGCGCACGAGGCGCAGCTTCAGGCCCGGCTCATCGATTTCTACCGCGTCGAGCTCGTGCTCCCGCATGAACCCGTAGACTTCCTTGAGCTTGGCCAGGGCCGGGGAACCGTCCGCCCCGGAGGCGACGGAGCCTCCGGGGGTCGCGGATTTATCCTTGACCGCCATTGCCGGCCTAGCGCCTCCGGGCACCGTCGCGGTTCCGGTCGGGACCGCCGCGCTGTTCCCGCCTGGGCGGGCGCGGCGTGAGCGGCCCTTCCGAGCCCGGTGAGAGTACGGCCTTGCGTGAGAGCCGGATTTTGCTGTCGCTGTCGATCTCCAAGACCTTGACCTCCACCTCGTCGCCCTCGTGCAGGACGTCCTCCACGCGGTTGACGCGCACGACATCGATCTGGGAGATGTGCAAGAGGCCTTCCCGTCCCGGGAATATCTCCACGAAAGCGCCGAACTCTTTGATGGAAACGACTCGGCCCTTGTAAATCTTGCCGATCTCGGCTTCCATGGTGAAAGCCTCGACCTCGGCCTGAGCCTTGGCGCAGCCGTCGGCGTCCACTCCCGAGATATAGACCGAGCCATCGTCCTCTACGTCGATCTCAACCCCATAGGTCTCGATCATGCGGCGGATGTTCTTGCCGCCGGGGCCGATCATGGCCCCGATCTTGGCCACCGGAATCTGCAGGCGCATCAGGCGCGGAGCATGTTGCGAAAGTTCCTTGCGGGGCGCCGCGATGGCGGCGTTCATCTTGTCCAGGATGAAGAGCCGGCCGCGGCGGGCTTGCTCCAGGGCTTCCTTAAGGATGGAGAGCTTGAGGCCTTCCACCTTCATGTCCATCTGGAAGCCCGTGATGCCCTTGGTCGTCCCGGCCACTTTGAAGTCCAGGTCGCCGTTGTGATCCTCCACGCCGGCGATGTCGGTGAGTATGGCGTGCTTCTCCCCCTCCAACACCAGGCCCATGGCGATGCCCGCGCAAGCGGCCTTCATGGGCACGCCCGCGTCGAAGAGGGCCAAAGACCCTCCGCAGACCGAGGCCATCGAGGACGAGCCGTTGGATTCGAATATCTCCGAGACCAGGCGTATGGTGTAGGCGAATTCCTCGGCCGGCGGCAGCAAGACCGCCAAAGACCGGCGCGCCAGCGCCCCGTGGCCGATCTCGCGGCGGCCCGGGCCGCGCTCCGGCTTGACCTCTCCCACCGAGAAGCCGGGGAAGTTGTAATGCAGGAGGAAGCGCTCCTTGTACTCGCCTTCGAGCTCGTCCATGATCTGCATGTCGCCCGGCGAACCCAAGGTCGCGCTGACCAGCGCCTGGGTCTGCCCGCGCGTGAAGAGGACGGAGCCGTGCAGGCGCGGGAACACCGGCATCTGGATGGTGATCTGCCGGATCTCGTCGAACTTGCGGCCGTCGGGCCGCAGGCCCTCCTCCAGGATGACGCGGCGGCTTTCCTTGTGCAGGATGTCGTCCGCGATGGCGGCGACATGGGTCTGGCCTCCGAACAGCGGCGAGGCCGGGTCCTTGATGGCCTCGAGCTCTTTGGCCACGGGCTCCCAGACCGCGTCGATGGCCGCGGAGAAAGTTTCCTTGGTCGGATGCTTGGCGCGCAGGACGGCGACGATGCCGTCGCGGACCTTTTTGGTGACGAATTCCACGACCGCGGCGGGCCGTTCCACCTTGACAATGTCGCGCTTGACGATCCGGCGTCCGGCGGCTTCGCTGGCCGCCACGACCTTGAGCTGAAGGTCGCAGAGCTTGTCGATGGCCGCGGAGGCGGTTTCCAAGGCTTGCGTGAACACGTCCTCGGGGACCTCGTTGGCGCTGCCCTCAACCATGAGGAGAGCGCCCTTCTTGCCTGCCACTACGAGTTCCATCTCCGCAGTGTCGCGCTCCTCGAAAGTCGGGAAGAGCACGAACTCGTTGTTGATCCGGGCGATGCGCACGGCCGCGACGGGCCCGCTCCAGGGGATGTCGGAGAGCAACAGAGCCGTCGAGGCACTGTTGATGGCCAGCACATCCGTGTCGTTCACCAGGTCCGTGGAGAGCACCAGGGTGTGGACCATGGTCTCGAAACGCCAGGACTTGGGGAAGAGAGGCCGGATCGGCCGGTCTATCATGCGAGCCGTGAGGGTCTCCTTTTCGCGGGGCCGGGTCTCGCGCTTGAAGAAGCCGCCAGGGATGCGGCCCGCGGCGTAGGTGCGCTCCCGGTATTCGGAGGTGAGCGGGATGAAGTCGCCCATCTTCGCGGTCCAACCCGCCGTGGCGGCGGAGAGGGTCACGGTGTCTCCGAGGTGCGCGGTCGCGGAACCGCCCGCCTGCTTGGCGATGGTCCCGGTCTGGAGGGAAATGGTCTTTCCGCCTACAGTCTCCTGCAGGCTGATCGTCTGGATGGAGTCGGCCATGGTTATTTCCTGAGGTCGAGCTGCTTGACCAAGGTGCCGTAAGCGGCCAAGTCTTTTTTCTTAAGGAAATTCAAGAGCCGGCGGCGTTGGCCGACCAGGCGCAGGAGGCCGAGTTGGGAGGCATAGTCCTTCTTGTTGCCCTTGAGGTGGCCGGAAATGGATTTGATACGCTCCGTGATGAGGGCGACTTGGGTCTCCGCACATCCGGTGTCTCCGGGCTTCTTTGCGTATTTTTTAATGGTTTCAGCGCGATTCTCTTTAGTTATCATAATTCAATTATAGGAGTTATGGCGGAGGGTGTCAATGAAACGGGAGTCCCCCAATCCTCAAACAAGGGGGGCTTCCGGGTTCAGCATGGGTAAAGATCGAGCCCCCCGCAGCGGAAGTAGATTGCCGTCTTAAAATTCTCGATATTTCGAAAGCCGCAGGCCATGCTCTTGATCTTCTGTATCTTGCTGTTGAGCCCCTCGCTCATCG
>CAIRTQ010000012.1 GCA_903881545.1 uncultured Elusimicrobia bacterium | reverse complement strand
TCTATGGGCCTGGACAAGGCGCCCGAGCGCTCGGCGGCCCTGAGCAACTGGCTCGCCGACACCTGGACCAAGGACCGGGGCCTGCACAAGAGCGTGCGCCTCGTCATCGACCCGAACGGCGAGTTCACCTTGGTCTACGAGCAGGCCGACGGCGGCAAGAAAGACCGCCTCCTGAGCCTGCCCTGGACCGCGCCGCAGGGCCGCGGCTTCTCCGCCGCCATCACGCTCACCGGCGCCCAACTGCGCGTCGCCGCTCCTGGGGCGCCCGCGCGCACGGTCGAGCTTTCCGGCGACGCGACGCCGAAGCGGGCCATCTTCGCGGCCGCCGTGTTCTCCAAGATCCGCGCCGTGGCCAGGGCGAAAGACCTGCGCATCACCGCCACCCCCCTGCCCGAATGATGGTCCGGCGCGCCCTCCTGCTCCTCGCCTTGCTCCCGGCCCTGGCCGCGGCCGAGGGCGAAGCCCCGCCCCAGGCGGCCGAACTGCGGCATCAGGCCGCGGCACTGGCCCAGCAGAGACGCTACGACGAGGCGGCCGGCCTTTACGAGCAGGCGGCGGCCCTGCGGCCCCAGGATATCTTCCTGCACAAGGACCTCATGTGGACCCTATGGTATGCCGGGCGCTACGAAAAATGCCTGGATGCCGCCCGCCGGACCATGCGCCTGGCTCCGGACGATCTCGAAACGCTCAGTCTCATGGGTCAGACCCATCTCGCCATGGGCGACTTGGATGAAGCGCTCGCGACCTACAAGAAGTCCTTCAGGCTCGACCCCGGCCAACTGCCGGTGCGCAAGGCCCTGGCCAGGATCCACCAGCAGATGCGGGACTACGACGAGGCCGTGGCCGCCTACCGCGACCTCGCCACCCGGGAGCCCCGCGAGCCGCTCTGGCGCTCGGCGCTGGGGCACGTCTACTTCGACATGCACCGTTTCGCCGAGGCTGCGGCCGAGATGGGCCAGGCCGTCGCTTTGGCTCCCGACAACCTTGAATTCAAGACCAAGAGGGCTCAGGCTCTTTATTTCGGAGGGCGGAAAAAGGAAGGAATGGATATGCTGTGGGAGCTGGCCTCCGCCAAGCCCCCGTACTGGCCCGCCATCCTCTACGTGGTGGACCTCTCCTCGGTCAACGCCCGCTCCGCCGAGGGCGCCGCGCTCCTGGCCGGCCAACTGGACGAAGTGGCGCCGGAGAATGAACTAAAATTGGAGCAGTTGGCCTTGATCTACAAGGGATTGGGCATGGAGAAGGAATATCTCGCCGCCAGCCGTAGGCTGCTCAAGCTCAATGCCAACAACCCGGCGATGCTGGCGGACATGTCGAACTACTTCATCTCGCACGGGGACACGAAAGAGGCGGCGCGGCTTTCTCAAGTGGCCATAAAGACAGCCCCCGACTTCTCCAGCGCCTGGGGCCGGCTGGCCGACGCCCTGGAAATCAGCAGCCAGCCGGCCAAAGCCTTGGCCGCCTTCGCATCCGAGCTGGCCTTGGATCCGACCGATCCCACCTTGATCGTGGACCACGCCCGGCGCATGTACAGTGCTGGGCGACAAAAGGAAAGCCGAAAGCTCCTGCTGCGCTTCCTGGCCGACAATGAGAAAGTCTTCCTGCCCATTCTTCTTTACCATGGGATCACCCCTTTCGCGGACGATCCCCTTCTGGCCGCTTCGATCCACCTCACGACGGACAGGTTCGACGAGCATATCCGCGCCCTGCGCGACGCGGGCTTCCACCCCATCACCGCGGCGCAGGCCGCGGACTGGTTCAAGGGCAAGGCCAGTCTGCCCGCCAAGCCCATCCTGGTGTCATTCGACGACGCCCGCTTCGACAGCATCCGCTACGGCGAGCCCATACTGAGGAAATACGGCTTCAAGGCCACGATGTTCGCGCCGCTGTACAATGTCGAATTCGGCTCCACCTACTACGCCGACTGGAAACTCCTCAAGGAGAAGGCGGGCAACGGCGTATGGGAGATCCAGGCCCACGGGGACCATGGGCATAATTTCATCCCCGTGGACGGCGCCGGCCGCACCGGTCTGTTCTTGGTCAACAAGCTCTGGCGTGAGGACAAAAAGCGTCTGGAGACCGCCGCGGAGTGGAAGGCCCGCGTCCGCGAGGACCACGAAAACTCCAAGCGCAAGATGCGAAAGCGCCTGGGATTCGAGCCGCGGGTATTCTCATATCCGGAAGGGGACTACGGACAGCAGAACGCGACAAATTTCACGGGGGTGGCAGCGGAGAGCCTCCGGCTTTGCCGAAAATCTTACGACCTATGCTTCACACAGAACCGCCGCGGCATAAACCTCCGCTCGCGGGACCCCGCCCGCGCCTATCGCGTCCAGCCGCTGCAGGATTGGAGCGGAACACAGCTCGTCGAACTCATAGCGGACGAGAATCCATTCACTCTCGCGTACCGCGCCCTGCTGGCCCAGAACGCTTGGGAAAAGAAGACTCGCGACGCCTTTTACTGGCTGGGCCAGGAGCGCGATGCCGGCGTGGCCCCCAAGATACTCGTCACCGACGAGGCCCGCATCCGATTCTCCGCCGGCGAACTGAGCCGGGGCACCACTTTGGCGAAACAGGCCCTGGCCCTAGGCAACCTGCCCGAGGCCCAGGACCTGCTCAACGCCATGCAGGCTCAAATCCGCCCCAAGTGGACGCCCGGCATCGAATACTACAGCGACAGCCGCACCCGCCGCAAGCTGCTGTTCAGCCAGAACGTGGGTGCCTGGAGCCTCGGCGCCAACGAACTGGGCCTCAGCCAATTCTACGGGACCTACAGGGAGCAGGGCTACGGCTCCGTCACGGACAACGGCGGCGGGGCGGACTACAAGCGCCTCTTCGGGCCATTCCAGAGCCTGGCCCTGCGCCTGGAAGGACACCATTATTCCGGAGGGGTCAAGGATGGGGTCTCGGCCCGATGTGACCTGCACTCCGACTGGACGGACACGTTCAACACCGACCTGCAAGGCGTCTCCCGTCCCTACGACACGGACTCGGCCCTGCGGGCGAACATCTGGGAGCGCCACGCCAAGGTCCAGGGCACCCTGGGGACCGACGACTCCTGGAAAGGGACGCTCCAGAGCCTGTTCGCGGACCTAACGGGCCACAACCGGCGCTACACCGACCAGCTCACCGTGGCGCACCCGGTCCGGACCGACAGCAACTTCCTATGGATCGGCCAGTTCCTCTACGACGCCACGAGCTTCGTGAGCCCATACTATTACAGCCCGCAGAATCTCCTGCAGTTCCAAGCCGGCCTGGGCTACAAAGGACAGCTGACGCCCGAGATAAAGGTGGACGCGAACTACCTGCCGGGCTATGGGCGCGAGACGCACACCCGGGGAGAGTTCATCGAGACGCTGGATCTCGGCTTGGAGAAAAACTGGGGCGACTCATTCTCGACAAAGCCCGGCTTCTCAATAACGAAGACGCCCACCTACCAAAACTTCATCCTGACTTTTTCTTTCAGCTACCGGCTGTAAGGACCCGGCCGATGGCCCGCGCGGCGCGGTCCAAGTCGCGCTCCCCGTGCGCCGCGGAAAGAAAGGCGGCCTCCCACTGGGCCGGCGGGAAATAGATGCCGCTTTCCAGCAGGGCCTGGAAGAAGGCCGCGTAGCGCCCAGCGTCAGCAAGCTTGGCCGAGGCGTAGTCCGTCACCGGATGCTCCGTGAAGAAGACCGTCATCATGGACGCGGCCTGGTTGACCGTGACCGGCGCGCCGCAGGCGCGCGCACACCGCCGGATATCCTCGGCCAGACTCCGGGTCCGTTCTTCAAGACGCCGGTAGGGCTTGAGCGCCTTGAGCAGGCGCAAGGTCTCCAGGCCCGCAGCCACGGCCACGGGGTTGCCGGACAAAGTCCCGGCCTGATAGACCGGTCCTAGCGGCGCGACCAGACGCATGACATCCTTCCTGCCGCCGTAAGCCGCCAAAGGCAGGCCGCCACCCACGATCTTGCCCAGCACCGTCAAATCCGGTTTCACCCCACAGATGCGCTGATAGCCGCCGTAGCAGACGCGGAAGCCGGTGATCACCTCGTCGAAGACAAGCAAAACGCCGTGCCGGGCCGTGAGCTCGCGTAGGCCCTCCAGGAACCCGGGCCGCGGCAGGACCACGCCCATGTTGGCCGCGACCGGCTCCACGATGACGGCCGCGACGCGGCCGCGCCAACGGCGCAGGGCCGCGGCCGCGGCTTGCAAGTCGTTATAGGGGACCGTCACCGTGGTCCTGGCCCAGGCCTCGGGCACGCCCGCGGAATCCGGCACGCCTAAGGTCGTGGCGCCGGAGCCCGCGGCGACCAGAAGGCTGTCCACATGACCGTGGTAGCAGCCCGAGAACTTAACCACCATATCGCGTCCCGTGAAGGCGCGCGCTAGGCGCACCGCACTCATGGCCGCCTCGGTGCCGGAACTGGTCAGGCGGACGAGTTCCATGGAAGGCACGGCCTGCCTTATGGCCTCGGCCAAGGCGACCTCGGCCTCGGTGGCGGCGCCGAAGGTCGAGCCGCGGCGCAAAGCGCGGCCGGCCGCGGCCACGACCTCGCGCCGGGCATGTCCCAGGATCAGCGGGCCCCAGGAAAGGCAAAAATCCAGATAACGCTTCCCGTCGACATCCTGGAGCCACGCTCCACGACCCGAGCGCATGAACACCGGCGTGCCGCCGACGGCGCGGAAGGCCCGCACCGGGGAATTAACCCCCCCAGGGATGACCGCGCTGGCCCGACGGAACAGCCGGCGCGAAACTAAGCCAGCCACCGCGCGGCCTCCAAGGCGTGATAGGTCAAGATGAAGTCCGCGCCCGCCCGCTTGATGGAGCCCAGGGCCTCGAGCGTAGCCTTCTTCTCGTCCAACCAGCCTTGGGCCGCCGCCGCTTTGAGCATGGCGTACTCGCCGGAGACGCAGTAGGCCGCGACCGGGACTAGGCAGCTGCGCCGCACCGCGGCGAGCACATCGAGATAGGGCAAGGCGGGCTTGACCATGAGCATGTCCGCCCCTTCGGCCACGTCCAGGGCGGCCTCGCGCAGGGCCTCACGGGAATTGGCCGGGTCCATCTGGTAGGCGCTGCGGTCGCCGGATTTGGGCGGCGACTCGGCCGCTTCGCGGAAGGGGCCGTAGAAGGCGCTGGCGTACTTGACCGCGTAAGCCAGGATCAAAGTCTGCTCGCGGCCCGCGCCGTCGAGAGCCTTGCGGATGGCGGCCACCTGGCCGTCCATCATGCCGCTGGGCGCGACCACGTCGCAGCCGGCCTCGGCCTGGGACACCGCGGTCCTGGCCGCCAGTTCCAAGGTCGCATCATTGTCCACGGAGCCGTCGGGCCGCGCCACTCCGCAGTGGCCGTGGCTGGTGTATTCGCAGAAGCACAGGTCCGCAATGACCACGAGATCCGGAAAACGGCCCTTGAGCGCCCGCGCCGCCCGCTGCACCACGCCGTCGCGGGCGAAGGCGCCGCTGGCTTGGCTGTCCTTCTTATCGGGGATCCCAAAGAGGATCACGGCCGGGATGCCGGCCGCGACGGCCGTGCCGGCGGCCTTGAGCAGCTCGTCGACGGAAAACTGGAACTGGCCGGGCATCGACTTGATAGGGCGCTTGACGCCCCGGCCGGGCCGCACAAAAAAGGGCATGACGAGGTCGTCAGGACGCAGGACGGTCTCGCGGACCAAGTTCCGCAACGCCGGGCTGGCGCGCAGGCGACGCGGCCTTTCCTGGGGGAATGCCATAGAGCAAGTATAGCTTGACCCGGAGCGGCCGGGCAAGCGCAGGGGCGGCCCCTGCGTCGGGACCGCCCCTGTCTTTCAGAGACAGCCTGTACCCCGAATTCTGTCCACCGCACCTTTGGGCGCGGCTGGGGGATCATTTCTCTGATGCGGCTACCGGGCGGCCCCTCCTTGCGGAGGTCGCGCGAGCCGCGCGGACCGCCTCACTGCCTTGCTCCCGACGGGGTTTGCCTGGTCCCCGAGCCTCGCGGCCCGAGCGGTGAGCTCTTACCTCGCCTTTTCACCCTTACCCCCATGCTTGCGCATCGGGGCGGTATGTCTCTGTGGCACTTTCCGTCCATGAAGCCTTGCGTCTCCATGTCCCCGTCTTGCGACGGGCGTCGCGCTCTGCGGAGTCCGGAGGTTCCTCCCGGCCGATGCGCCGGCCAGGCGATCACCCGGCTGTCTCCAAATCGATACTAGACCGGCTTGGCGGCCGGCTCCGGCTTGACGGCTGGCTCCGGCTTGTACAAGATGCGCTGGCAGCTTTCGCAGACCACCAAAGACTTGGCCTTGGCCAGTTCGACGATCATCTGCGGAGCCAGGTTGATGCGGCAGGCGCTACAGTTGCCACCATCGGCCGGCACGACGACGTCCGCCTTGCCGCGGCCCCGCGCGTGGTCGTAAAGGCGCAGCATCTCCGCCGGAATCTGGGATGCGGCCGCTTCGCGTACGGCCTTCTGTTCAGAAAATTTGCCCTGCAGCTCGACCAATTCCTTTTCCAGCGCGCCGATATGGACCTGGGCGTCCGCCTCGCTGTCCTTGAGCTCGGCTGCGGCCGTCTTCTCCTCGACACGGCCGGCGTCGATACCCTCCATACATTCCAAAATCTCGGTCTCGATGGCCCCTCCCGCCACACGGGCCTGCTCAATCTCGTGCTGGAGGGCCTTGAAGGCGGCGTTGGTCTTGACCTGGTTGAGCTCCATGGAGTGCTTGCGGATGGCCTCGTCCTTGGACGCGAATTCCAGTTCCTTCGCCTTCTTCTTCTTCTCCCAGGTCAGGACGGCGGCCTTGGCCTCGGCCAACTTAGCCTTGGCGCCGTCGAGTCCTTGACGCAGGACCGCGATCTCCTTGGGAATGCGGTCGATGCCGGACTGTAGCTTGTCCAGCACCAGATCGTGGCCTTGCAGGTTGATGAGCTGGTGAATATTCTCCTTGGTTATGCCCATTAAGGGTTATTATACATTATCAGCCTGAAGCGGCCAGCCCGAATTGGTAAAATCGAATCTTATGGGTATTCTTGCCGCCGGGCTCCTCGCTTTGCTCTGCGCTGCGGGCCGGGCCGCGGACTGCGTGCCTCGGTTCCCCTTTCAGGAGGGCTGGCTCGGGGGTGACGCCGCCTATTCCGTGGCGCTGTCGTCCGACCGCTCCGCCTGGTTCTTTGGCGACACCTTCGTGGGCCGGCCCGGCCAAAGCGGCCGCCGCGAGGCCCGCCTGGTCGCCAATTCCATGGCCATCTCCACCTGCGAAGGCGGACGCTGGGGCATCACGTACTACTGGACTGAAGACCGGCCGAACGCGCCCCGCGCCTTCTTCGACCTGCGCCACGGCGCCGGCAAGCTGTGGCCCCTCGACGGCTTCACGCACGACGGCCGGCTCTATCTCGCGTTGAGCCGCATCCGGCCCGTTGCAAAGAAGGGCCCGCTCGGCTTCGAAGGCACGGGCGTCTTTCTGGCGCGCGTGGACAACCCCCAAGATGACCCGCGGCGCTGGCTGATCACCTACTGGAAGCTCACCTCAGGCAAGACCCTCTTTCCCGGAGTCTCGGCCGTCGTCCGCGGCGAGCATGTTTATCTCTTCGCGGTCCTAGACGACGCCGGACACAAGAACCATCCCATCATCCTCACCCGCGTGCCCTTGGACCGGATCGACCAACCCGGTGCCGCAATCGAGCGCCTGGCCCGGGACGGCGCCTGGAAGCCGGGTCTCGACTGGCGGGACGCGGCAGTGGTCATGGAACAAGGCGCCACCGAGCTCAGCGTCCGCTGGCATGCCGGCTTGAAGTGCTGGGTCGCGCTCATGGTCAAGCCGGGGTTTGGCGCTTCAGAAGCGATCGTCAGGACCGCGCTCGAGCTCTCCGGGCCGTGGAGCCCGGACCGGACCGTGTTCCGCTTCCCGGAGATGCAGAAAGGCGTCCCGGGGTATGACAAGGACACTTTCTGTTACGCGGTCAAGGAGCATGCCCAGTTCCGGGGCTCGTCCGGCCGCGCGCTCATGACCTACGCCTGCAATTCGTTCGACTTCGACAAGCTGGTCTCGGACAGGAACCTCTACCGCCCGCAGGCCGTCTTCGTGGACGCCGCCCCGCAAGACTAAGACGGCGCCGTCACTCCCGGCGCAGGATGCGGACCTCCGCCTGGCAAAGGCGCTGGAACTCCTTGGCATCCTGATCAGAGCCGACCACTTCTCCGTAGTGCATGGGCACCGCCACTTGCGGCCGGATGGCGTCGGCGGCGGCGGCGGCCTGGGCCGCGTCCATGGTGTAGGTCCCTCCCACGGGCAAGAGCGCCACGTCTGCCTTGACGGACCCCATTTCCGGGATGTGGTCGGTGTCGCCGGCATGATAGATGGCGACCCCGTCCACGGTGGCCACGTAGCCAAGGTACCCGGCCGCGCGCGGATGGAATTTCTTATCCGTGTTGTAGGCGGGCACGGCCACGACGCTCACGTCCGCGACGCGCAAGCTCATTGCGACCGATAATATCCTGACCGAGCCTGCGATCTTGGCGGCCGCCGCGGCGGGGGCACCGACGACCGTGCCGGGTTTGGAAACCTTCTTGATATCCTCCAGAGAGCAATGATCAAAATGGTCGTGCGTGACGAGGATGAGGTCGGCCTGGGGCAGGCCGGCCTTGAGCTTATAGGGATCGAAATAGACGACCGTCCCTTGGGCGGAACGGACATAGAACGAGGCGTGTCCCAGCCAGTGCAGGTTCTCCAGCATCGCTTCCTCCCGCGCCGCGCGGCATTGGACGGCGCGCGTAAGATCTTCCAATAATGGGCATTCCCATGATAGCAAAACCCATTAGCATGCAGTTTGAAGCGATATCTTCACGAAGACCAACGGCCTTGGCATTTTTGTCCTGAAAACGATCTTTTTCGATTGATATTTAAACTGTTCATCTTGCATGGAACAAATCTCATGCCATGAATTATGGGGCCAAATTTGTATAATATTCGCACTTCGACCTTGCTTGGAGGAATCATGCCCAACTTTGGCGCCCTATTGAAGACCGAAATCACCCGCATCGCCCGCCGATCCACACGCCCGCTTCACGCTGCCATCAAGAAGGATGTGGCCGAGCTCAAGCGCGCTTGGGCCGCCCAAAAGCGGCTCCTCGCCCAACTCAGCCGGGACAATGCCCGGCTCCTGGCCGACCTCGACGCCAGGCTTGCCGCGCCACCGATTGTGTCGGAGGAACAGCTCAAGCAGGCGCGCATCAGTCCCAGGATCATCCGCAGCCAGCGCAAGCGCCTGGGGCTCTCGCGGCAAAGCTTCGCCAAGCTTTTAGGCGTCAGCGCCGGGGCCGTAATGTCCTGGGAAGGCGGCCGCTCCAAACCGCGCACGGCGGCGCGCGCCGCGCTCGTCGCCGCGAGGCATCTGGGCCGCAGAGTGGCCCGGCAGAGACTACAGGCCCTGACGCGATCGAACGGCTCCGCCCCGGCCAAGAAGCCGGGAGCCGAGGACGCCTAAACCCTCTTCACTGAACCGGAAGCGCTTCCAGCGAGGCCCCGCTGGCCCTGGATGTTGTTCACCAAGGCAATGTTGCGCGCGGCGCTGACGATATACGGGAAGTGTCGCGGTCTCGGCGACACAAAACCATCCCAAACAGCGTCTATCCTTTACAGAAGGTTGTGCCAGAACGTCCCAAGGAGGCGTGAATGCAAACAGTCATGGTGTGCCTAGTGTCGTTGCTATTCGCGGGGCCGGCGTTGGCTCAGCAGTCCCAGCCGCAGAATCAATCGTCGGACACGCAAGGCGTGACCGCAGCCCAGCCCGACAAGCCGAAGATGGGCAAGGGAGCCTGCCAGGGCGACATCGAGCAGTTCTGCAAGGATGCAGAGAAGGGCAAGATCGGTGACTGCCTCAAGCAGCACAAGGACGAGCTTTCAACGGACTGCAAGGCGGACAGGAAAGAGTACGCCAAGAAGAAGTTCATGGCGGCCAGAAAGGCGGCCAAGGACGCCTGCAAGGCAGACGTTGACCAATTCTGCAAGGACGCGGAAAAGGACAAGGTCGGCGCCTGCCTCAAGCAGCACAAGGACGAGCTTTCAGCCGACTGCAAGGCCGCTCGCGAGAAAATGCATCACATGCGCGAGAAGCGGGCTGAAAAGACGCAAGAAACCACGCCCGCACAGCCGCCCACCCAGCAGCCAGCGCACCAATAAGTCCTCGCACAAGCAGGATGGCCGGGACCGGCGCTTGAAGCCGGTCCCGGCCTCTCTTTATCCGACCTCGGAGCGGACGCCGCGATTAGAGCCGGTAAGCCTCTGCCAAATGATAAAATATCTCCCAATGGAAACCATCACCTGCTCTTGCGGCGCCAAGGTCACGCGCCCGGTCGGGTCGTCCTCGGTCTGCGGGACCTGCGGGGAAACGATGGCAGTGACGCCGCTGGCAGAGGATCCACCCGCCAAGGCTCCCTAACCCCGGAAAGACCTGATACCCCACTATGTGCGGCCGCTACAGCCTGGCAGTAGACCTACAGTCCCTCCAAGAAAGGTTCCGCTTTGTACGGAGCCCCGCGGAGTTGCGGCCGCGCTATAACATCGCCCCGTCCCAAGAGGCGCCGGTGGTCGTCGATGAGGATTTCCGCGCCCTCGAACTCTATCGGTGGGGGCTGATTCCATCCTGGGCCAAGGACACGGCGATGGGACACCGCCTGATCAACGCCCGCGCGGAATCCTTGGCGGACTTGCCAAGCTTCAAGGAATCCTTCCGCCGCAGGCGCTGCCTCGTCATCGCCGATGGGTTCTACGAATGGGCCAAGGGCACAGACGCCAAGACCACGGTTCCGATGCGGGTTGTTCTCAGCGATCACCGCGCCTTTGCCATGGCCGGGCTCTGGGATGCCTGGCAGGATGCCCAGGGCCAGGAGGTCCGGTCGTTCGCCATCATCACGACCGAGGCCGCCCCGGCCTTGAAGGCGATCCACGACCGGATGCCCGTCATCCTCGACCCCGGCGCCGAGGACTCCTGGCTCGACCCCAAGACGGACCCCAAGGAGCTGCGGAGATTCCTTGTGCCGAGCCGCGACGAAAGACTCGACGCCTACGAGGTCTCGCCCTTGATCAATTCTCCGGCCGACGACCTGCCAGAGTACGCGCAGAGGTTAGGAACAGGCCCCATACCGAAGTTAAGAGGACAATAGACCCATGACCACAAGACCTCCGAAGACGAACTCCGTCGCCTATCAGATCAGGATCGTGCTCAGGGACAGCGACCCCGCGATATGGCGGCAGATCATGGTCCGCGGCGACATGACGCTCCGGGGGCTCCACCAAGCCCTCCAGATCGTCATGGGCTGGACCGAATCCCACAGACACGAATTCCGTTTCAAGAGGAACCGCTACGGCCGTCCCGCCCGCAACGGCGTAACCGCCGCCGCTGGCAGGACCAGCGATGACTCCAAGGTCCGCCTGAAACAGCTCATGACGGACACGGGACAGTGCCTCATCTACGAATACGACCGCAACGATGATTGGGAACACTTCCTCACTGTGCAGAAGGTCCTCCCGCTCGAAAAGGGCCAAGCCCCGATCCGGTGCCTGTCCGGGGCCCGCGCCTGCCCGCCCGAAGGGGTGGGCGGCATCAGCGGCTACGAAGCGTTCCTCCATGCCCTGGATCATCGCAACCATTCCGAGCATAAGAACATCCTCAAGTGGGTCGGTGGAGCCTTCGATCCAGAGGCCTTCGACCTGGACCGCGTGAACCGGCGGCTGCGCAGCGCTCAGCACGGGCCTCGCAGGAGAGCCGCGAAACGATTGACCCCCATCGAAAAAATAGGCACAATTAATCGAGACGGCAAGGAGACAAACATAATGATCAAGAAGACGAACGCCTTCATGAAGCCCCTGACCCCCAGCACCGACCTCGCCAAGGTGGTCGGTTCCAAGCCGCTGCCGCGCACCGAGGTGGTCAAGAAGCTCTGGGCTTACATCAAGAAGAACAAGCTGCAGGACACCAAGAACAAGCGGAACATCAACGCGGACGCGAACCTGAAGGTCATCTTCCACAAGAACACGGTCAACATGTTCGAGATGACCAAGCTCGTCAGCAAGCACCTGAACTAGTCCGCCCGCAAGCAGCTGGTTCGACGATTAACCCGCCAGGGCAACCTGGCGGGTTTTCGTTCTATATACAAGGAAGCAGGCACAAAAATAACATTCAGGCACACAACCAACAACCCCGCGTCATCGTCCACATGGACATGAACGCATACTTCGCCTCGGTCGAGCAGAAGGCAAACCCGGCGCTCCAGGGCCAGCCCGTGGTGGTCGTCGGAGACCTCAAGCGCCGGAGCATCGTCCTGACGGCCTCCTACGAGGCCCGGGCCTTCGGGATTAAGACCGGGGACCTCTACTGGAATGCCCAGAGACTTTGCCCTCAGGTCATCCCCATTATCGCCGATCACCACAAGTACACCGCCCAGACCGAGGAGATCGTCGCCGTCTTGGAACAGTTCTCCAGCCAGGTGGAGATGACTTCCATTGACGAGGGCTACCTGGACGTGACCGGCAGCCTCAGGCTGTTCAAGACCGATGGCGCGGGTCTGGCCCGGATGATCCAGAAGCGGATCAAGGAGGAGCTGGGGCTCCCCTGCTCTGTCGGCGTCGCCCCAAACAAGCTCCTGGCCAAGCTGGCCTCGGGCATGAAGAAGCCGATGGGCAGCGTCGTCATCCGTCCTGAGGCCGTCAAAGACACCCTGGCTGACCTCCCGGTCGAAGAAATATCCGGCATTGGCCCTCAGCTTAAGGCCAGCCTGAACCAGATGGGGATCAGGACCTGCGGACAGCTCGCGGCAGCTTCGCCAGAGCGGCTGAAGGCCAAGTTCGGCATCGTCGGGCAATGGCTCAAGCGGAGCGCCCAGGGCGAGGATGATAATCCGGTCAAGGAAGTGGGCGAGACGGATGATGCCAGGAGCGTTGGACATTCGACCACGCTTCCGGCGGACACGACGGATCGCAAGGTCATCGAGTCATTCATCCTGCTCCTGGCCGAGAAGGTGGGCATCCGGCTGCGCAAGGGCAGACTGCTAGGCCGCACGATCACCACGACCATACGCTATTCTGACTTCGAAACCGCGTCCAGGAGCCATTCGATCACCGAGCCCGCAGACGATGGGCTGGCCATTTCCCGGGCCGCCCTGAAGATATTCGACCAGATGAACGAAGGCCGACCGATCAGGCTCCTGGGCGTCACTATATCCAACCTGGCCCCCGCAGACGGCGCACAGTTCCTATTCGAGTCCCTGGAGAAGGGCCGGAAAGTCGCCCGGGCCATGGACGCTATCAACGAGAAATTCGGCAAGGGCAAGATCAGGCGGGCCAAGGTCATGGAGGCTGAGAAGTTCGGAGTGCTGGGTGAGCTTCCTCCTCCGCAGAAGCCCCGGTTTTCGTAATATACCCGGCAGGACCTAAGGAGACACGATGCGCGAAGTGGACATAAAAGAACTATCCATCAAGGCCGTTGATCTGTGGATGAACCGGTGGCTGTTGTTGACGGCTGGCACCATCGCTGATTGCAACATGATGACCGTGGCGTGGGGCAGCATCGGCTGCATGTGGTCACGGCCTTTTGCCCAAATCGTCGTCAGACCTCAGCGGCACACCCTCAAGTATATCGAGGCATCCGATTCGTTCACCCTCTGCGCTTTCCCCGAAAAGCACCGCAAGGACCTACAGACTCTCGGCACGCTCTCCGGAAAAGATGGCAGCAAGCTCTCAAAAACGGGACTGACCTTACAGGCGTCCAAGAGGATAGCCGCGCCGTCATATAATGAGGCGGACTTTATCCTGGAATGCCGGAAAATATACCGCCAGGACATGGACCCTCATGGGTTCATCGACCAGGCCATCCAGGACAACTACCCGGCCAATGACTACCACAGGATATACTTTGGCGAAATCCTGTCCGCATATTGCGCATGAATTCAGACTTGCCCATGAGGTCTCCCGTGAATGAAAAAAGGGTCTTCTCCAAAGCGAGTGGGTGATTTTCACCTGAAATCATATCGGATCGAGCATGCAGGTGAGGACCTTGAGGCGCAGGTACCCCTCGTCGCGTAGGCCGTAGCTGCGCCGCTGGATGACGCGGATCTTGTTGTTC
>CAIRTQ010000011.1 GCA_903881545.1 uncultured Elusimicrobia bacterium | reverse complement strand
GGGCAGGCCGGCGGCCCGGCATTCGGCCTCGAAGACCGCCTGGGCCTGGTACTCGGCTTGCCCGGGACGGACTGAACGCATGACGGCCTGATGCGCGCGTGCGGTCACCTGGCAGGCGTGCGCCATGAGCTCCAGTTCCCCGGGCGTCTTGCAGGCCCGCAGTTCGCTGAAGGCCTCGCCGAGATCCGCGGGCGCGGACTGCAGCCCCCGTAGGCCCTTGCGGTGCAGCTTCAGCGCGGCCGCGTCCGCGTAGAGCCGGCGGTAGCCGCGCCGGGCGCTCCGCAGTTCCGCTTCCAGCTCGTCGCAGTAGGCGACGCGCGACACGCCATAAAGCCGGCGGGCCTCGGCCGGGTCCGGGACATGGCCGAGCCAGACCCGGTGTTCGTTGTCGATGCGGGGCATGAACAGCGTGGCCCGGCCGCGGCGGGGGTCGATGAGCAGCTGACAGCCTGGCTCCTCGACACCCGTGAGGTAGAGGAAATCTGAATTCTGGCGGAAATCGTATTCCGTGTCGCCGTTGCGCGCCTGCATCCGCCCGCCGCAGAGCAGGATAAGGCCGTCCGCCAGCCGCCGCGCTAAAGCGCGGCGGTTCTCCCGATAAAAATTGCCGGGTTTGCCGCCCGAGGCCGCCGATTTTGTGGTCATATAAAGAACATATATTATTAGCGCCTTGCGCGCAACGGCCGCAATTGCTAAAATTCCTATGAAGGCCACCGCCCCTCAGCATGAGCGACATCCTGAGGTGGCTTTCTTTATTTCCGGAGACATAACGGAGAGGAACCACGCCCCATGAGCGCACCGATGCAACGCCGGCTGGACCTACGCAATGTAGCTATCATCGCTCATGTAGACCACGGCAAGACCACGCTGGTGGACGCTCTGCTCAAACAGACGGGCGCTTTCAAGGTGAAGGCCGACGCGGCTCAGGAGCAGGTGCTCGACTCCAACGAGCTGGAGCGCGAACGCGGTATCACCATCCTCGCCAAGAACACCTCCATCGTCTACCAAGACGTGACCATCAACATCGTGGACACCCCCGGCCACGCCGACTTCGGCTCCGAGGTGGAACGCATCCTGAAGATGGTGGATGGGGCCTTGCTTCTGGTGGACGCGGTGGAGGGGCCCATGCCCCAGACCCGCTTCGTCCTGCGCAAGGCCTTGGCCCTGGGCCTACACCCTATCGTGGTGATCAACAAGATGGACCGCGAGCATGCCAAGGCGCACGAGGCCTTGGACCGCGTCTTCGGCCTCTTCATCGACCTGGGCGCGACCGATCCGCAGCTGGACTTCCCGGTGGTCTACGCCTCAGGCCGCGAGGGCTGGGCCAGCCTCACCACCGAGACCGGCCGCGACGTGACGCCGCTCTTCGACACTATCCTCAAGTTCGTGCCCGGCCCCGCCGTGGATCCGGACCGGCCGCTGCAGATGCTGGTGACCATGCTGGACTACAACAACTATGTGGGCCGCATCGGCATCGGCCGGGTGGTCAACGGCCGCGTCGCCAAGGCCGAGACCGTGGGCTTGGTCAAGCCGGACGGCAAGGTCTTCATCGGCAAGGTCGCGCGCCTGGAGAAGTTCTACGGCCTGGAGCGGCGCGAGGTGGACTTCGCCAGCGCCGGCGACGTGGTCGCCCTGGCCGGCCTGCCCCAGATCCATGTAGGCGACACCGTGACCTCGGCCGACAAGCCGGAGGCGCTGCCGCCCCTGGAAATCGACGAGCCCACCTTGTCCATGGAGATCATGGTCAACAACAGCCCGTTCGCCGGACGGGAGGGCAAGTTCGTCACCGGGCGGCACCTGCGCGACCGTCTCCTGCGCGAAAAAGAGATCAACGTGGGCCTGCGGGTGGAGGCTTTGGAAGGCGAGGGACATTTCAAGATCTCGGGCCGCGGCGAACTGCATCTTTCCATCTTGATCGAGACCATGCGCCGGGAAGGCTACGAGCTGGCGGTGGCGCGGCCGGAAGTGATCTTTAAAGAATCCCCCCAGGGGCTTTTAGAGCCGATGGAGTATCTGGTGGTGGACGTCCCGGCCGATTACCAGGGCACGGTGATCGAATCCATGGGCCGGCGCAACGGCAAGATGGTGAACATGGCGCCGGAGGGCAAGTCCCGGGCGCGTCTGGAGTACGAGATCTCTTCGCGCGGGCTGATGGGATTCAAGTCCGAGCTCATGTCGATGACGCGGGGCCTGGGATTGATGCATCACGCTTTCCACGGCTACGGCCCCAAGGGGCCCGAGCCGGGCCTGCGCAACCAGGGCGTCTTCGTGACCAAGGAGGCGGGCCGCACCACGGGCTACGCCTTGGCGAGCCTGCAGGAGCACGCCAAGATGTTCCTGGGGCCGGGCGTGGATGTCTACGAGGGCATGGTGGTGGGACTGGCCGACACGGAGAACGATTTCGTGGTCAATCCCTGCAAGGCGAAGGCCATGAGCAACATGCGGTCCAAGGCCAGTGACGAGGCGTCCGACCTGACCCCGCCCTCGACTATGACCCTGGAGCAGGCCCTGGAGTTCATCGACGACACGGAGCTGGTGGAAGTGACGCCGCTGAATACCCGCCTGCGCAAGAAGATCCTGAACGCCAGCCTGCGCAAGCGCGACGACAAGCGGCGCGATGAGGGCACGGAGTAGCAGCGCTGTGTTCATCGGAGGGCGCGTGAAAGCCGTGGCGGCCCCGTGTTCGTCAAGCGCGCCCGAGACCTGTTCCTGGCCGGCATCGCGACCGACTTCGTCCCCTCGGTCTCGATCTCCAAGAACGAGTGCGGCGTGGTGACTTCTCTCTTGTTATGGAGCAACCGTATCCTTTAGGGCGGACCGTCGCCGGCGTCTTTGCGGACATTGATGCGGAATTCAGCCGTCGCACCGGGCTCTCCTGCCGGACCCGGCGCAAAGCCGGGGGGCTCTTTTCCGTCGCCATCGGGGGCCGGACTTGGCTCCTGTTCCTAGCCCCCGCCGAAAACTACGGGCCCCTTCCTCATTGCCACGCCACCGCGCATTTTCGCGTCGCCCTGCGCGGCCAGCAATCGTTCTGTCCCGATGAGGCCGCTCGGCTCAAAAAGTATCTGCGCCTTTTGAGCCGGCAAGACGCGCGGCTGACCGCCGCCTGGCCCAGCCCCACGCCCTGGTCCGAGGCCCCTGCGCGCCTGCCCTTAGCGGAGGTCCGCCGGAGCCTGGAGCGCTATCGCCCCTACTTCGCGGCATCCGAACTTCCTCCGGCGGCGCGACGAACGAGCTTGCGCCAGGACATCAGCCACTACCATCTCCTACTCCATTACCTGCTGACCCGCCATCCCGCCCGCGGTGTCGCCGGCCCCCGGCTCCTGGAGCTGGGCTGTCATTACGGCCTATTCCTGGACCTGCTGCGCAGACGCGGCTACCGGAAGGCGAGTGGGATAGACCTTGACGCGCCTTGCGTGGTGCTTGCCGCGAACCATGGTCTGGATGCCAGGCGTGTGGATGCGCTGCGCTTGGGGCAGCGCTATCCTCCGGACTCTTTCGATGTCGCGTGCGCGATCCAATTCTTCGTCAAGGACCTCCAACCTCCCGGCGCCGGTGACCGCCAGGCCTGGATACTAAAGGTCTTTGATTCCGTCCGCTCTTGCCTCAGACCAGGCGGCGCATTTTTCTGCGACGCCGAGATCCGGCTCCCCCTCGCCGCCATAACGGCGCTGGGATTCCAGGCCAAATACCGTGTGCTCAGGCCCAAATTCCTCTCCGGAGTCAGGACTTCCACTCGGGAGGACGTCTGGGTATTCGAGGTGAGCGGGAGCGTTCACAACGATCGCAGCTAAAGCTCCTGTTCCAAAGCGTCCACCACGCTCCGCAAGATCTTGATGCGCGCCCAGCGCTTGTCGTCGTCCTCCACCAGCACCCACGGTGCCCGCTTCGTGCCGGTGCGCTCGATCATCTCGCAGGACGCGCCAGAATCTCCAGAAGAACGGCCGCTCGCGCTCCTCGTCGCTGGACTTGTTCCAAGCCTGCACCGCGCGGCTCAGTAGATCCAGCCGGGGAGGCCCTCGGGCCGCACGCTGGGGGCGGCCTGGTTCGGCGGGATCTCGATAGGAGAGCTCTGCTCCCGACTTGGCTCCGCCTCCCCGGGGGTAGTGTCCAGGAGGCGCTGCTGCCGCTGCCGGCCGCGGATGGACGCCGGAACCCCGGCGAAGCGATAGGTCAGCGAGATCCTCTGGGTGTCGCCCAAAGTGTTCGACATGCCCCAGGCATAGTCGATGAGGATGCGGCCGCGCCAGCGCAGGCCGAAGCCCACGGTCAGCCCCACGGAATCGCGCAGGAACTGGTAGCCCAGGCGCAAGCCGTAGCTCTTGAGCAGAAAATACTCCGCGCCGGCCTCGGCGAGAATCTGTTTCTCATAGACGTGGTATTCGCCGTCCACCGCGACGATGAGGCTGTTCCCGGCGGGGATGCGGAATTGGTAGGCCACCCCCCCTCGCGCGGTGAGGGGCAAGGGGTCGCCCACGCTGACAAACTTCATCTTGGTCCCTATGTTGAGCAGGGAGGCGCCCAGGCTCAGTCCGCGCTCGGACGAGTGTGCCAGGTAGCCCAGGTCGGCCGCGGCCGCCTGGGCGGAATAGCCCCCGGCCAACGAGGAGCGCACATATTTCGCGCTCGCTCCCACATAATGATTGACCCCGTAGCTGCCGCTCTCGAGGTCCCAGAACGAGGTCCCCATCCGCTCCGCGTAGCCGGCCGTGGCCACGAAGTCGGAGCCTGCGTTCATATTCTGCGAGCTTTGCAGCGATCCGTCCGCGTTGAGGAGGTTGACCTCGATGCTGCCGTTGCTGGCGAACAGGAGCCTGGCGCCCGCGCTGGCGTAGCCGTTGCCCGAAAACCCCGTGAAGGGGAGCGGGCCCGCGTAGCTGAACTGCTCCAAAGAATTATCCACGAGGCCGGAAGCGAATGATCCTCCGATCTCCTGGGCATTGAGGCGGGCCAGGCCCGCCGGGTTGTAGAAGAGGGACGAGGCGTCGGTGCACACGGCGGCGAACGCCCCACCCATGCCCATGGCGCGGGCGTCCATGGGCAGCGCCAGCACGCTGGCGCCGGTCACGCCAGGGCTGACCGCGGACGCGGGCACAGCCGCGCTGAGGGTCAAGAGAGCCGCGACGGCTAGCAAGCGGGATCTCATGGAAAACCCTTGGGTGGGCCGGCGGCGACGACGCTGAGAGGCACCATGCACCCGGCATGATACTCTTGTGCCTTTACGGAAATATTTCAAGTAGACTTACTAAAAACAGCGGCCTCCGGAAGCCGGAGGCGCTTCAGTGGGCCCGCCAGGAATCGAACCTGGATCCCGTGGTTCGAAGCCACGTACTCTATCCATTGAGCTACGGGCCCAAAGCGCTTCTGTTAACAGGCCTCGTGCTTGCCGGAGGCAGGCGCGGCGCCAGGATATTGATTGTACAACAATCCTCCCGGAGAAGGGAGACGCCGCACGCCTCAGCCCGCCTTGCCCCCGTACAGGACGGCCACCGCGACCAGCCAGAACGGGATGCTGGCAAACATCAGGATCATCGCCGTCCGCACATGTGCGAACTTCAGGCACGCGATCTCGGCGTTGCGGTGGGTCTGGCGCGCGACGTCCTCGAGCATCTCCCGCGTGACTCCTCCGAGCATCTTCTCGACGAACATCGTCTTGTCGTGGTTGGCGATTCCGCCGAAGAAGACCGCCGAGTCCTTGGGGCCTTTCAGTCTCGGGAATCCGACGCAAGCCGCGAGGACCATGCTCGACAGCAGGGTCAGGCCGGACAGCCCGGCGCAGATGCCCACGACCAGCGGCCAATGGCCGACCTTGGACGCGGCCCCGCACAAGACCCCGATCATCGCGAGGTCGATGCTGAAGACGGGCGCCACCTTCTGGTCCGCGGCGGCGACCCAAGCGAGATTGCGGTTGAGACAGGTGTTCAGGTAGGCCAGCTTCTCCGTCATGTCTTCATCCATTTGTCGCCCTCCATCATATCCGCCCCGCCGCGGGGACCGGCGCCACGATATAGACATAACGCAAGTCGCAATCCCCCGCGTTCTTGATATCGTGCACGGTCTCCAGCGGGATATAGACCAAACATTCCGCTTCAGCCACGGTAAAAAGTTCCCCCCCACAGAAAATGGAGGCTCGGCCGGACAGGATCACGATGGCCTCCTCTCGGTCCTCGGTCTTATGTTCGCCCACGGACTCTCCCGGCTTAAGAGTCACGAAGCCGGATTTCATCCCGGCGGTGGCCGGCGGCCCCCCCAGCAGGCGGACGAACTTTTCGGAGCCGCCGAGTTTCACGATAATCGGATTCATTTTCATGTCCCCATCCTGTTAATCATGGACGCGATGTAGCCCGCGCCAAACCCATTGTCGATGTTGACCACCGAGACTTGGGAGGCGCAGCTGTTGAGCATCGTGAGCAGCGGCGCGACGCCCTTGAAGCTGGCTCCATATCCGACGGAGGTGGGCACGGCGATCACCGGGCACGAGGCCAGCCCGCCGATGACCGAAGGCAGGGCTCCGTCCATGCCCGCGACGACGACCATGCAGCGGCTGTCCGCGATCCGGGAAAAACAATCCAGCAGACGATGCAGGCCGGCGACCCCCACATCATAGACCCGCTCCACGCGGCTACCCGAGACTTCCGCGGTGACGGCCGCTTCCTCCGCGACCGGGATATCGGCGGTCCCGGCGCAAACCACAGCCACCAGCCCCTTGTGCCGCGGCCGTTGCGGCTGCACCGTTATGGTGCGCGCCAGGGGATGATACACGGCGGTGGGCGCCACCCTCTGGATGCGCCGGGCGATGCCTTCGTCGGCGCGCGTCAGCAGGACCCGCGTGTTCCGGCGCGCTAGGGACTTAAAGATCGCCACGACCTGCTCCGGAGTCTTGCTCGGGCAAAAGATGACTTCCGGAAAACCCGCGCGCATCGCGCGGTGATGGTCCACCTTCGCGAAGCCCAGGTCTTCATACGGGAGATGCCGCAGCCGCTCATAGGCCTCATGGGGAGCGACGCGCCCCGCCCGCACGCTTCTGAGCAGCCGGATCAGTTCTTTTTTGACCATGCCATCCCCTCATCCATGAATCCACTGCGCAACTTGCGGAGTTTATCTTGCAATGGCATGGGAGTGCGCGGCGCTGATTATAACAATGAACCCCAAAAACCTCAAGCCTTATATCGTTTTTTACCGCCGGAACCATTGGCAACGCGCGCGCGATTTTGATAACATGACACAAATCACGACGCACCAGGAGGACACGTGGGCGGACACTCGCATTGGGCCGGGATCAAGCACAAGAAGGCCATTGTCGACGCCAAGCGCGGCAAGGTCTGGACCAAGATCGTCAAGGAAATCGCCATCGCGGCCCGGGCAGGCGGCGGCGACATAAACACCAACCCACGCCTGCGCCAGGCCGTGGACGACAGCAAGGCGTCCAACATGCCCGCCGACAACATCAAGCGCGCCATCCAGCGGGGCACGGGCGAGCTCCCGGGCGTGATGTACGAAGAACGCGTCTACGAGGGCTACGGCCCCAACGGCGTGGCCATGATCGTGGAAGTCACCACGGACAACCACAACCGGACCTTGAACGAAGTGCGCCAGGTCTTTCGGGAGAACGGCGGCAACCTCGGCGAGACCAACTGCGTGGCCTGGATGTTCAAGCCCAAGGGCTTCCTCTCGGTGGCCAAGCCCGCGCCCGTCGACGAGGATACCCTGATTTCCCACGCCCTGGACCTGGGCGCCGAGGATGTGGTGACGGATGTCCCGCAATTCTACGAGATATACACGGACCCCAAGGATTTCGACAAGGTCAAGGCCGGCCTGGCCGCCAAACAGATCCCGGTGGCTTCCGCCGAGCTCTTCCTGAAGCCCGACACCATGGTCCCCATCGACAAGGTCGAGCCCGCGGCCAAGATCCTCAAGCTTATCGAGGCGCTCGAGGAAAACGACGACGTCAAGAAGGTCCACTCCAACTTCGACATACCGGACGAGATCCTGGACCAGGTCGGATGACAGCGCCGATCACGGTCCTGGGCATAGACCCGGGAGTCTCCGAGACCGGCTGGGCCGTCTTGCGCGGCGGGGAATTGCCGGCCCTGATCGAATCCGGCCTGATCCGGACCCTGCCCTCCCAGCCGCTGCCGGAGCGCCTGACCATCATCCACGGCGCGGTGGCGGGCTTGCTGGCCCGGCACCAGCCCCAGGCCATGGCCATCGAGGAGATGTTCTTCCTCAAGGCCGCCAATACCATCCGGGGCACCTTGCAGGCGCGCGGCGTGATCCTGCTGGCCGCGGCCCAGATCGGCTGCCCGATCTCCGAATACAATCCGCGCAGCGTCAAGGCCGCCATCACCGGCAGCGGCGCCGCGGCCAAGCGCCAGATGCAGCTCATCGTCTCGCGGGCCCTGCGGCTCGACGACATCCTGCGCCCCGACGATGTGGCGGACGCAGCCGCCATCGCCTTATGCCATCTGCGCGCGGGCCGCATCAAGCGGCTCCGGGTGCTGGAGGTTCACGGCGCCGCGGGGGGCGCGGCGTGATCGCTTCCTTGCGCGGCGCGGTCCTGTCCAAGGCCGCGGAGCGCCTGGTCCTGGAAGTCTCGGGCGTGGGCTATGAGGTCGCGGTGACCGCCGCGACTGCCGCGGTCGCGCCGGAGCCAGGCTCGCCGCTCACGCTCCATATCGCCGAGTCCGTGGCCATGTACGGCGGGGGCGTCACCCTTTACGGCTTCCTGACTCCCGCGGAAAAAGAGATGTTCCTCACTTTCCGCGACCTGGTCCCCAACACCGGAGCCAAGAAGGCCTTGGAGCACCTGGACAAGGCCTCCAAGTCCTTGCCTGACTTCCGCCGCGCCATCCTGGAGAAGGACGCGCCCGCACTTTGCGGCGTCTTCGGCTTCACGCGCAAGACCGCGGACCGCCTCATCGCCGCCTTGAAGGACGCCGTCGCCTCCGGCGCCGCCGGCGCCGTGGCCGGCGCGGGCCGCCCGGCCGCCGCCGGTGGAGCCTCCGCGACCGCCATGGCCCGGGCCTTGAGCGCGCTGGCCTCGCTCGGCTACAAAAACGCCGAGGCGCGTGCGGCGCTGACGGCCGTGACCGATGAAAACCCCGGCGCGGCCCTGGACGCCGAAGGCATCATCCGGCTGGCCCTCAAGAGGCTCTGATGACAGGCTCCGGAGACTTGGATTCGGTCCTGAGCCCCGCGGCCCGGCCGGAGGACGCCGCCTTGGACCACTCCTTGCGGCCGCGCACCCTCGATGAGTTCATCGGGCAGGAGAAGCTCAAGGCCAACCTGCGCGTGTTCCTCGCCGCGGCGAAAGCCCGCAAGGAACCCCTGGACCATTGCCTCTTCTATTCCCCCCCCGGCCTGGGCAAGACGACCTTGGCCAACATCATGGCCCGCGAACTCGGCACCAACCTGCGCACCTCCTCGGGCCCCATCCTGGAGCGGGCGGGCGACCTCGCGGCCGTGCTCACCGACCTGGTCGAAGGCGATGTGTTCTTCATCGACGAGATCCACCGCCTCAACCCCATAGTGGAAGAGGCCCTCTATCCGGTCATGGAGGACTTCACCTTCTTCATCTCCACCGGCAAGGGCCCCGCGGCGTCAACCATGAAGCTGGCCATCCCCCGCTTCACTTTGGTAGGGGCGACCACGAGAGCCGGCCTGCTGACGGGGCCGCTTCGGGACCGCTTCGGCATCATCGGCAACCTCGGATTCTACGAGCCCGCCGAGCTCGAAGCCATCGTCCGGCGCTCCGCCTCCATCCTGGGCATCCGCACCGTAGACGAGGGCGCCCGCGAGATCGCGCGGCGCTGCCGCGGCACCCCGCGCATCGCCAACCGCCTGCTGCGCCGGGTGCGCGACTTCGCCCAGGTCAAGGGCGACGGCACCATCACCGCGGCCATCGCCCGCTACGCCCTGGAGTGCCTGGAGGTCGACGCCGCGGGCCTCGACGCCGGGGACCGGCGCCTGCTCACCACCATCACCGACAAGTTCGGCGGCGGCCCCGTGGGGGTCGAGAACCTCGCCATCGCCGTCAGCGAGGAGATTGACACGCTCACGGATGTGACCGAGCCGTTCCTCATCAAGTCCGGCCTCATCGCCCGCACCCCGCGCGGCCGCGTGGTCACGGCCAAGGGCTATGCCCACCTGGGACTCAAGCCGCCCAAGAAAGACGCCGAGCTCTTCTGACGATGCGCGCACCCCTGCTGGCGGCCGGACTGCTCCTGCTGTGCCCCGCCGAGCGCACGGCGCGCGCGGTCTACACGGAAAGGCTCATCCAGGTCTGCATCCAGAGCCAGGCCCGAGGCCTCACGGTGACGCCGGAAGGCCGGTTCTCCCTGCGTGACGAGGCCACGGGTACGGGATATGACCTGCTGCCTTACAAGACCTACCCGGTGGACGCCGCCGCCGGCGGCCTGCTGGTCGGTCCCTACCGCTTCGCCGGGCCCGCGCGGCTCGCGCCGCTAGAGCCAGGCGCCACGGTCCTGGCCGGCAAGAGCCGCTACCAGGGCCACCTCCTGATCAAGCCCGGCGCGCGCGGCACGGTGCTGGTCGTCTCCGAACTCAGCGTCGAGGATTACCTGCTGGGAGTGCTGCCCCGCGAGATGGAACCGAACTGGCCCCTGGAGGCGCTCAAAGCCCAAGCCGTGGTGGCCCGGACTTTCGCCTATTACAACCTGGGCAAGTACAAGGAGGACGGCTTCGACCTCACCTCGGACACGCGCTCCCAAGTGTACGGCGGCGTCGCGAACCAGTCTCCGTCCGTGCGCCAGGCGGTGACGCAGACGCGCGGGGAGGTCCTGGGCTACCAAGGCGCTCTCCTGGCCGCCTATTACCACGCCTGCTGCGGCGGCCACACCGCGGACTACACACTGGTCTGGGGCGGCGCCGCGCCCCTGCCCTTGCGCGGCGTCGAGGACCGCTTCTGCACGCGCACCCCGCTCTATCGCTGGAAGGCGTTCGTCCCCGCCGCCGAGGTCCTCGCGGCCCTGCCCCGCGGCGGCAAGCATAGCGGCCGGCTGGAAGACTTCAGCCTGGGCCGGCGCGACGGGGCCGGCTACGTGCGCAGCTTCACGGTCAAGGTCGGCGGCGAGTCCGTCTCCGTCAGCGGCGAGGAGTTCCGCAAATCCGTCGGGCCCACGCGGCTGCGCAGCCTGCGCCTGCGCTCGGCGCGCCTGCGGCGGGACGGCGTATGGTTTGAGGGCACGGGCTCGGGCCATGGCGTGGGGCTCTGCCAATGGGGCTCCCGGGCGCAGGCCGAGAAAGGCCGCTCCTACGAAACCATCCTGCGCTACTATTTTCCCGGAGCCACCCTCTCGGTCGTGGATGAGTGATGGACGGCCTCCCCTTAAGCGATTTCGATTTCCCTTTCCCCGAGGAGTTGGTGGCCGCCGCTCCCGCGGAGCCGCGCGATTCGTCCCGGCTCATGCTGGTGGAGCGCGCCTCCGGCGCCGTCTCGCATCACAGATTCTGCGATCTGCCGAAACTTCTGAAAGCAGGGGATTGTCTGGTCATCAACGAGACCAAGGTCATGCCTTGCCGACTGATCGGCAGGAAGGCCACGGGTGGCCGGGCCGAGATGCTCCTGGTCGGCGAGCTGGAGCCGGGCCTGTGGAGAGCCCTGGCCTCGGGCCTCAAGGCGGGCATGAGCCTGTCTTTCCCGGGCGGCGCGCAAGCCACGGTCGAAGGCCTCAACGACGACGGCGAATTCATCTGCCGGTTCAATACCGCCGACATGGCGGGCTACCTGGCGGAGCACGGCCACGCGCCCCTGCCGCCCTACATCCTCAAGCGCCGCCGGGGGATGGACGCTTCCGGCGACCGGCAGCGCTACCAGACGGTCTACGCCGCGGCCCAGGGCTCTATCGCGGCGCCTACGGCCGGTCTTCACTTCACGCCCGGACTGCTCGATGCGCTGCGCAGCATGGGCGTGCGCCTGGCCAAGCTGACCCTGCATGTGGGCCGCGGCACTTTCCGGCCGGTTACGGTCGAAGACGCCCACCAGCACCCCATGCTGCCCGAGCATTACCTCATGCCCGAGGCGGAGGCCGCGGCCGTGGCACGGACCCTGCGCGAAGGCGGCCGCGTGGTGGCCGTGGGCACGACGAGCACGCGCACCCTGGAGACCTTGGCCCGCCAAGCCGGCGGCTTCGGCCCGGGCCAGGGCTGGACCAACCTCTACATCCGGCCGGGCCACGAGTTCCGCGCGGTCTCCGGGCTCATCACCAATTTCCACCTGCCGAAATCCACCCCGCTCTTTCTGGCCGCGGCGTTTTTGGGGCGGGAAAAGCTTTTGGCCGCCTACCAGGAGGCTTTCCGCGAGCGATACCGCCTCTACTCCTATGGCGATGCCATGGCCATTTTATAAGGCGGGGCGAAAAAGTTATGATACTGGGCGCGACCCCAGCATGAACAGAGACCACGGCGTGTCCCGATGAGCTTCCGCGTCATCGCCCAGGACTCCGCGACCCGCGCCCGCGCCGGGGTCCTGCACACGGCGCACGGCGACCTAGAGACTCCGGCCTTCATGCCCGTGGCCACCCAGGCGACGGTCAAGGCCATCTCCCAGGAGGACCTGTCCGCCCTCGGCGCCCGGGCCATCCTGTCCAACTCCTACCACCTCTATCTGCGCCCCGGGACCGAAATCATCCGCAAGGCCGGAGGCCTGCACCGCTTCATGGGCTACGACGGGATGATCCTGACGGATTCCGGCGGCTTCCAGGTCTTCAGCTTGACCGACTTCAGGAAGGTGGACGACGAGGGCGTGACCTTCCGCTCGCATCATGACGGCGCCGAGCACCGCTTGACCGCGGAGTCGGTCATCAATGTCCAGCGCGACCTGGGCTCGGACTGCTGGACTACCTTGGACGAATGCCCCCCCTACCCGGCAGACGAAGCCCAGGCGGCCGCCGCCCTGCGCCGGACCATGAGCTGGAGCGACCGCTCGGTCCCCGCCCTGCGCGCCGCCCGCGAGGCGGGCAGCCGCGCGCTGTTCTTCCCCATCCTGCAAGGCTCATTCTTCCCCGCCCTGCGCAGCCAGGCCGTTGAGCACATGCAGACCTTGCCCTGGGACGGCGTCTCCATCGGCGGCCTTTCCGTGGGCGAGCCCAAGGACATGACCTGGTCCATCCTGGAGCATATCAACTCCCTGCTGCCTCCGGAAAAGCCACGCTACCTCATGGGCATGGGCACGCCGGAGGACCTCTGGATGGCCGCCGGCCTCGGCGTGGACATGATGGATTGCGTCTGGCCCACGCGGGTGGCGCGCAACGGCATGGTCATGACGCGGCACGGCCGGCTCAACATCGTCAACAGCTGCAATCGCGAGGATTTCTCCCCCCCCGACATCGAATGCGATTGCTTCGTGTGCCGGAGCTATTCGCGCGCCTACCTCAGCCATCTTTTCCGCACCAGGGAGCTGCTGGTGTACCGGCTCCTGAGCTATCACAACCTCCACCTCATGCTCTCCATCGCCGCCGAGATCCGCCTTGCCATCAAGGCAGGCCGCTTCGCCCAAGCCCGGGCCGCGTTCTTCGCCGGGTATCGCACCCCCGTCAAGTCCTAGACAGCGGCCGGAATCCTGTCCAATTGTTTTGACACACTAACGCACAAATGCTATAAAGTGGACTGTTCTAATCGTAGGTAAGGGGGAATTATGAACCGTATCTGGCAACTGTCATTGGCTTTGCTGGTCGGCTTAGCCGTAGGCACCGTGGCCGATATCGCTGTTGCACAGACTCCCCCTCCTGCGGCCGCCCGCCCAGTGCTCATCCGGGTCGTCAAAGCCGGACCGGGCAGCCAAGTCCTGGTCAACGGCGTAGCAGTCACGGTTGCCGATGGGACCGTGCTTCAAGTCCAGCCGGGGGATGTGGTCACGGTCACGGGCGCGGCCACGCTGGACATCGGAGGCACCCTGTATTCTCCGGCGGCCGCGACGCCCGGCTCCACCCCGAGCGTCACTCTTAATCTTTCCACTGGCACTATCACCAGCGGCCAGTCCATTCCCACGGCGCCTGCCCCCGCTCCTGCTGGCGGGGGCGGTTCTGGGGGCGGCGGGACTACGGACGGCGGCACCAAGCCTCCGCCGCCGAACCCGAGCGATGACCAGCACATCATCTCTCCGTCCACCCCATGAGGAAGAACGGGGCCAAACTGGCAAATGCATCGGAAGACCATATATTTGAAAGGAGTATCATGCGAAAGATTTTGGTAGCGGCATTATTTTTATCAGTCGTAGCGGGCTGGGCACAGGCGCAACCTGCCGACCGGGATCCGCCTACGACGGACCTGAACCTGCCGGCGAATCCGGCCCTTAACAACTGGGGCTTCCAAAGCACCTGGGCGCAACTGGAGGATGCAATCTCCCAGTTCAAGAAGCCGAACCTGCGCTGGGGCCTGTTGGCGCTGCATCCGTACTTCGGCGCCGGCGGGTCCTACGACAGCAACATCTACCTGCAGCCGCAGTCGCATGTCCGGGGCCAGACCGCCAACGGCGGCAAGGCGGGTCCGGTGCGGGGCTCATGGATTACGGACACCAACTTCGGGCTCAAGGCGTCCTTGCCCCTGGCCGAACGGCACCAGTTGAGCGCGGACTATGACTTCATCTGGCACGACTACGTCAAGGATCCCAGAATCAACAATTCCATCAACCAGACCCTCAACGCCAGCTACGCCTATGAGGGAACGCAGGGGCTCTCGGGCCGGGTCAAGGAGAACTACCTCAACACCTCGGACCCGGCGACCACCGAACTCGTCGAGCGCCAACAGCGCTGGGAGAACACCGTCTCCGCCCAGGCCGAATACCGCCCCAAGGGCGGCCACCTCTTCGCGGCGATTGACGGCTCGGACATAATGGACAAGTACATCTCCAACGCCGGGTCGATACGCACCCTGATGGACCATTTCACCGAGTTGGTCGGAGTGAAGACGGGGTGGCGGTTCTCGCCGGCGACCCGGATCTACGCCTCCTACCACCGGCAGTTAATCCACTACACGGTGCATCAGCCCGACCCTCGGGACAGCAGGTCCAACTTCGTGGACGGCGGCGTCGAAGGCCGCATCGCGCCCAAGCTGACCGGCGTGATACAATCCGGCGCGCAGTTCCGCGCCTATGACACCGCCAGCGCGGTCTACACCGGCGCCGCCAAGAACACTGCCACCTGGATGGTGAGCACCGCCCTCACCTATACCCCCCTGGAGCGGACCTCGATCGATCTCCTGTTGTCGCGGAATTTGCAGGAGTCCACCTTCTTCCCCAGCCAGTACTACGTCGCCAACAACGTGGGCCTGAGCTTCAAGCACAAGTTCCCGACCAAGCTGACGGCCACGCTCAACATGGGCATGGAGCTAGACCAGTATCCGGGGGTCACGCCTGCCAGCGGCCAGGGCAGCATCGGCGGTGCCACGGGCAAGCGCCGCGACGATGTCTATCAGATCGGCCCCGGCCTGAGCTACGACATCCAGGAGTGGCTGCGCGCCAGCGCCGGCTATCTTTATCGGACGCGCTTCTCGGTGTTCTCCGAGCAGTTCAACTACGCCGACCAAATCACGACCGTCGGATTGAAGGTCCTGTTCTAAGCCGGTCGCGCGCCGACGAGGAGGCGGCCGCCACAAGGATGGCCACGGCCAGCCTCTTGCGCGCTCAATCCGCAGCCCGCGCCTGCGGCGTCCAGAACCGCATCCGGCTCTCCAGCACCAAGACCCTGTAGGGGGGCAGGTAGTACTGCGCCCCTACCTGGACCAACAGATCCCTCTGGTCTCGCCTGGACTCGAACAAAGGCCGCCACCGCGTCCCCAGGACCTCCTCCGGAACCATCCGCATGACCACGGGTCCGGGGCTGGTCATGACCACATAGTCCCGGCCGTGGTAACGCCAAGCCTTGGCCAAGACCCCGCCCGGCCCAGGGGTGAAAGGCAGATGCTCCGGAGCCCCTTGCTCAAAAATCGGCCGCATGGCCGCCAATTCCCCGGCCACGGAAGACAAGGCGAACCATTCCTCCGGGAAGGCCTCGAGGTTCTTCCCGTAGGGCTTCGCGAAGGAATAGAACCAGATGCCCCGAGCCCCCTCCAGGACGGCATGATAGGCCATGAACCGCATCTCGGCGATATCCGGGAACCTCCCGATGCGCCGGCGCGGGTCGCGCTGGGGATAGTCCCTCCAGTTCATGGCCTGCAGGACGGCCCATACCGGCTTTCCCCCGGCCGCCGACACGGCCAGGCGCACCTGTTCCCCGGCGGACTCCAGGGGCAGATGCGGGACCGGATACCAATCCACCATCATCACATCCGCGCAATCCTTGTAGTCGCCTGCCTTGCCGCCCGCCCCGACCACGAGAGCAGTAGCCGTCCCGGGGGACCAAGTGTGCGCCTGCTGCGCACGGGCGCAGATATCCCGGGCAGATATCTTGTCCACATCCGGCTCGTCCGCCAGATACCATGCCGCTATCGGGAGGTCCCGCGCCGGAGCCGATGCGCTCATGAGCCCGAAGGGTCCCGCCAGCAGCCTCATGTCGGCCCGGCGCGCGGCCGCGCCCAGGGCGCGCAACGACACGGGGTCCTGACGATAGGTCTGCGCGGCATTGAAGCCGACCCGCCGCAGGCGCGCCAAGGCCTCTGGGGCGTCCACGCAATATATGCCGACAGGGAAGAACCTAGCCGGATGGTTGACGCCGCATGCGACGAAACCCGCCAGTCCGACCGCGCATAGAAGCCGGCGCGGGACGTGACGCATCGTAGGCCCGCTAGGGCTTCGCGAGGGCCGCCGACTCTCCCTCTTGATGCCGGTAGGATGGGACCAACTCCCACAGCTTGGCAAGCAAGGGGGCCGAGTCGCCGAGGGCGCAGAGCTCCCGCAGGCGCGCCAGATCGTCGCGCACCACGGCCAGGTCGGCCTCTTCTGATCTGGCGGCAAAGATGTCGGGATGCCCGGTGTCCATGCGCACGTCGCCATCCCGGAAGAGCTCCTCGAACATCTTCTCCCCCGGTCGCAGGCCCGTGAAAACGATCTTGATGTCCTTTTCCGGATCAAGGCCGGAGAGCAGGATCAAGTTGCGCGCCACCTCGATGACCTTGACCGGATCGCCCATGTTGAGGACGAAGGTCTCGCCCCCGGCGCCCAAGGCCGTCGCCTGAAGGATCAGCTGAATCGCCTCTTGCTGGGTCATGAAATAGCGCGTCATGTCCGGGTGAGTGACCGTGATCGGTCCGCCGTTGGCGATCTGCTCCTTGAAGATATTGATGGCACTGCCCGAGCTGCCCAGCACGTTCCCGAAGCGCACAGCGATGAATTTGGTCTGGGCGGAGCCGCTGAGGGCGCGCAGGACCATCTCTCCCAGGCGCTTGGAGGCCCCCATCACGCTCGTCGGCCGCACGGCCTTGTCGGTGGAGATGTACAGGAAGCGCTCCGCGCCGTGGCGAACGGCGGTCTCGGCGAGCAGATGCGTGTTGAGGGAGTTGTTCTTGACCGCCTCCTGCGGGTTCGTCTCCATGAGCGGCACGTGCTTGTGCGCCGCCGCATGGAAGACCAGATGCGGCTTGTGCGTCCGGAAGAGGTTCTCCAGGAGATCGGGGTCCCCCACGTCTCCGGCGATGGGCAGGCATATCGCGTCCGTGCGTACGGACGCGAGTTCGCGGTCGATGTAGAACAGGGCGGTGTTGGCCTTCTCCAGGAGCAGAAGCTTCGCGGGCTTGAAGCGCAGGATCTGACGGGCCAGCTCGGCGCCGATGGTGCCGCCCGCGCCCGTGACCAGCACGGACTTACCCTGCAAGAGCCCCTTGACCGGGCCGAGGTCCGTGTGGACCGACTTGCGCGGCAGCAGGTCCGCCAGCTCGAGCTTGCGGATGCCCTGGTGCCGGGCCGAGCCTCCGCGCAGGGTCTCCTCGATGGTCGGGATGGTCCGGAACTGGATCCGGCGCGCCCCCGGCGTCTTGCAGAGCTCCATCAGCTCCTTGATGATCTGGCCCCGCGAGTATTCGACCGCCACCACGATCTCGTCGATCTGGTGCTTGGCGATGAGACGCGGCAGGGCTTGGCGCCCGCCGAGGATGGGCAGGCCGTGGATGCGTTGGTGCCATTTGGCGCGGTCATCGTCCACGAAGCCCACGATGTCATGGCTCTTGCGCCTGCGCCGCTGCATGTCGCGCACGATGTGCTCGCCGTGGTCCCCCGCCCCGAAGATCAGCAGCTGGGGCAGATCATCGGTGTCGCTGCTCTGAACGCGCCAATCCCGGGAGGCCCGGATGCTGAAGCGGATGAGGCCCACGGCCACGAGGGCCAGGACGGGCTGGATGAAGAGGACCGAGCGCGGGAAGCCGCCGTGGTGCACGAAGAGCACCGCGGCCAGGATGAACACCTGGCCGACGGCCAGGGACTTGAGCAGCGTGGACAGATCCGAGAAGCTGGCGTAGCGCCAGAGGCCCCGATAGGCCCCGAAGAAGGCGAACGCGGCCGTCTGCAGACCCGCCACCAGCCAGACCGACTGGAAGAAATGGTGCCATTCCGCCGGAGGGACCAGGAAATCGAAGCGGAGCAGGAAGGCCAGGCATAACGCCGCCGCAAACGCGGCCGCATCCGACAGGATGACGGCCGCTTGATGGAAGGTTATGAGCTTGTGCCGCATCAGGCTGGCCCGGCTCGCAATGCCATATTATATCAGATGGGCTCCAGACGAGGCCTAGAGGCTCCAGTAACGCACCGACTTGGGCAGCTGGTCCGGCCGCAGGGCGGACTTGATGTCCGCCAGGACCCCTCCCGGCCGCAAGGACTGGCACAGGGACGCCGCCCCTTCCTCCAGGTACTCCCGATGGATGACCGCCAAGATCAGGGCGTCGAGATTGACCAGGTCCGCGCGCGGCGAGAGCCGGATGCCGTACTCCGCCTCGGCCTCCTCGGAGGTCACCCTGGGGTCGTGCACCATGGGATTCACGCCGAACTGGCGCAGCTCCGCCACGATGTCCGGCACTCGGCTGTTGCGCAGGTCGCGCACGTCCTCCTTGAAGGTCAGCCCCAGGATGCCCACCCGGGCGCCCTTGACCACGCTGCCGCCGTCGATCATCAAGCGCACCAGCTTCTGGGCCACGAAGGCGCCCATGCCGTCGTTGATCCTCCGGCCCGCGAGGATCACCTGCGGATGGTAGCCCAGCTCCTGCGCCTTGGAGGTCAGGTAGTATGGGTCCACGCCGATGCAGTGCCCGCCCACCAAGCCGGGCTTGAAGGGCAGGAAGTTCCACTTGGTGCCTGCGGCCTCCAGGACCTCCGCGGTCCGGATGCCCATGCGGTCGAAAATGACGGCCAATTCGTTCATGAGCGCGATGTTGAGGTCGCGCTGGGTGTTCTCGATGACCTTCGCGGCCTCGGCCACCTTGATGGAACTGGCGCGATAGACTCCGGCCGAGATGGCCGCGCCGTAGGCCTTGGCCACGGCCTCCAGAGTGTCGGCGTCCTCCCCCGACACAACCTTGACCACGCGCTCGAGGGCGTGGTCCCGGTCCCCCGGATTGATGCGCTCGGGCGAATAGCCCAGCTTGAAGTCCGACCTCTTGAGTCCGGAAACCCGGGCCAGGATGGGCCCGCAGATGTCCTCAGTAACGCCGGGATACACCGTGGACTCATAAACCACTATGTCGCCGCGCTTGAGGACCTTGCCCACCAGCTCAGACGCGTCGACGACAGGCGTCAAGTCCGGGGTGCAGTTCTTGTAGATTGGGGTCGGCACAGCGACCACGAAGAAGGTGCAATCCTTAAGGTCGCCGATCTCGCTCGTCATCTTGAGCGGGTTGGAGCGGAAGTCCTCCGCAGGCACCTCGCCGCTGCGGTCGATGCCCTTGGAGAGGTCATTGACCTTGGCCTTGTTGATGTCGAAGCCAATCGTCCCAGGGGAACGTTTGGCGAACGCCAAAGCCAAAGGCAAGCCCACATAACCAAGACCGACCACCGCGATTTTCATGCCGCCAACCCTCCCGGCCTCGCCGAGTCCAAGCTCTCGCGAAGGCATCTCATCAGCGACGATATTCTACTAAATTTATTCAATGAATCCCCAAAAACAGACCGTGACTCAGCGCCAGACGATTCCGGCGCGATGGGCGCATAGGAGCATGAGCGGAGCCCGACGCGCCTGCTCCTCCGGATTCTTCTCTTGGAAGGCTTTACGCGCGAGTTCGTAGACCTTGCGGTCCCACTGCGAGAGTTCGGCCCAATTGGGCAGGAGCGCCGAGTGGGCGAAAGGCGCGCCGCCGGCGACATCGCTCGCCATCCGGGGTTCGGTTTCGCTCTGATTCCACATCACCCGGACCCAGGTATGGGCCATGCGCACCATGTCCGCTTCCGTGAAGACCACGCCATGTCGCGCGGCTTCCACGGCCAGGCTCACGTCGATCGTGCTGTGGTCAGCGTCTTCATACCCGGAATAGTCCGCCTTTCCGAATTCCCTCCAATCCCAATAGTGCCATTTCCAGCAGTCCCGCGCGGCATCCAGTTCGAGATGGCGGCGGAAGTAGCGCGCCATCGCCTCGGCGCGCTGGGCCATGAGCGGATTGGCGCCGGGGATATCCTTGAGCAGGAGCCAAACCCGGGCCAACGCCCCGAATTGGTTGTGCGGCATGATGCGGTTGGGGTAACGGTCCGTGATCTGCGGCCGGAAGCGATAGGCCCCTCCCAAGGCTCCCATATCCAGCCAATCCTGTTCGTTCTTCTCAAAAAGATTCTTATTGATGAATGCCAAGAACGCCTCGGCGTCTTGGCCGAAGCGGACACGCAGCGCGGGGTCGGCCAGGACCGCGACAATGAACTGCGCCACGGGGTAAGCGAGCATGCCTTGGTGCACGGCGAACTCGATCGGCTCCGGCCGTTTTGTCGACACCAAGAACCGGTCCCCCTGGTGCGGCGCGCCCGTCAGGACGAAAGTGAAGGGTTCGATCTGACGCAGACGCATACCGCTCTCGTATGGAACCTGTTCCGCCAGTATCCCGTGCGTCTGCGCATCGATGATGCGCAAGACCGCCCCATCGCGCGGGAACTCGATGAGGTAACTATGGCCGGAGCATCTGGCGGCCGCGCCGCCGTCGAGCTCCTTCTGCGCGGGCGGCGTAATCTGGACATCCGAAACGTTGTGCAGGCGCTCGGCCCAGGCCACCGCCGCGGAATAGAGAGTGGTCTGCCAGCTCAGAAACCCGTCGCCATCGGGATCCGAAGCGCTGGCCATGACGCGGCGGAAATGGTCGCGGATCTTGGCCAGCCAATAGGGATCGCCCGTGCTCTCCCACATGGCGGCGTAGTCGCTGAGATAGTCGGCCTCCCCCCACCCGAGGGTGGCCGAATCTGACTTCTCGGAGAGGCCTTTTCCGTCGTTTTTGGCGTCATCCCAGGCCTTGAAGAGCGCGACGAGGTCCTTCGGGGCGGCGGATGCCCGCGGAGCCTGCGCCGCGAGCGGTGCGGGGAGGAAAGCCGCGGCGGCCAGGACCCAGCACACCCATACCGAAATCACACCCTGCAGCCGGACTCGCATCGCTTTCATGGTACCTCGGACGCCACGGCCCCTTGTCAAGCCAAGCTTCCCAGCGGACAGGATACAACAATCGGAGGAATCACCGGGGCCGTAATTCTCCCCCAGGCTTCGGCGGGACGAAGACCAAAAAAAATCTACAGCGAAAATCACCCACAGCTCGCTTTGGAGAAGACCCTTTGTTATAATAAGCTGCGGTCCGCGCGTCGCTCTGCACCGCTAGGCCATGGGAGAACCCGTCGTGAGCGTCATCATCGCCACCCGCAACGAGCGGGGCGGTTTGGCGCAGTGCCTGGATTCTCTGTTGGCCCAGGATCAGCCCGGCGCTGCGCTCGAGATCATCATCGTCGACGGCGCGAGCACGGACGGGACCAGGGATGTGGCGAATTCCTTTTCCGAACGGCACGCCAACGTAAGGATGCTGGACAATCCCGCCCAGACGACGCCGCACGCCTTCAACATCGGCATCCGGGCCAGCCGGGGAGACGCGATCGCGATCGTGAGCGCGCACGCGACCTATGCGAAAGACTATCTCTCCAAAGCCGCCAGGTACCTGCGCTGCTATCCGATCGATGCCGTGGGCGGGAGGATGGTCACTCACGCCGGAGCGCCGACTGCGTTCGGCCGGGCTATCGCTTTGGTCCTCTCGCATCGGTTCGGCGTCGGCAATGCGACCTTCCGGACGGGCTGCGACCAGCCCACGGAGGTCGACACCGCAGCCTTTGCCTGCTACAAGAAAGCGGTCTTCGACCGGATCGGGACGTTCAACGAAGGCCTGACCCGGAACCAAGACATCGAATTCAACCTGCGCTTGCGCAGGAGCGGAGGCCGGATCCTTCTGGCCCCGGACATGGTCAGCTACTACACGGCACGCGGCACCATCAGCCAGTTCGCCGCCCAGGCGTTCTACAACGGCTACTGGGTGACCAACTCCCTGCGCTTCGCCGAGAGGACGTTCTCCCTGCGGCACCTGATCCCGTTCCTGTTCGTGCTCGCCTTGGGACTCGGCTTCCTGGCGTCGACCTGGACCCCCCTGCCGCTGACAGCCATCCTGATCGCCTATCTACTGCCGGCCGTCGTGGTCTCCGGCGCGCTGGCCCGGCGCCACGGCTTTGCCCTGTGGCCCGCCGTCGTCTTCGCCTTCCTGACCCTGCATCTGGCCTACGGCTTGGGCTCGGGCTGGGGCTTGATCCGCGCCCTGGGACGAGGGCAGCGGCCAAGACCATGACTTTTGGCGCGGGCCAGGATGTCGCAAGAGGATTCTCGCTCCAGCGCTTCTTCGACTTCCTGCTGGCCGGCGCCGGGCTGATGTTGCTTTCGCCGCTGCTCGCGGCCACGGCGCTCGCCGTGCGGCTCTCGTCACGGGGGTCGGCCTTCTTTGCCCAGCAGCGTGTCGGCCTGCGCGGGCGGCTTTTCCAGATACGCAAATTCCGGACCATGGTCGACGGTGCCCCGCAACTGGGAACCACGGTCACCGCATCGGGAGACCGCCGCATCACCCCCGTGGGCCGCCTGCTGCGGCGCGCGAAGCTTGACGAACTGCCCCAGCTCTACAACGTCCTGCGCGGCGACATGAGCTTAGTCGGGCCTCGCCCCGAAGTCCCGGAGATCGTGGCGAACTACACGGCCGAGATGCGGCGCATATTCGAAATCCGGCCCGGCATCACCAGCCTCGCCAGCCTGCATCTGCGGGATGAGGAGGCCATCCTGGCGCAGACCCGGGATCCCGACCGATTCTATGAGGAGGTCCTGGTCCCACTCAAAGTCCGGATCGCCTTGGAGCACGTTGACCGCGCCTCTTTCTGGTTCGATTTCCGGGTCCTGCTCCAGACGGTCTGGATGCTGACCCCGCTGGGCCGTATTTGGCCCGTCCCGGCGCACCCGTTGGTCCGCGAGTTGAAGCGGCGCCTAGCTGAAGGCAAGGAGCTTCTGAATGAACGATCCTAGGACACGCATCTACCTATCGCCGCCGCACATGTGCGGCAAGGAGGCGGAATTCGTCAGCGAGGTCTTCGCCAGCAACTGGATCGCGCCTCTCGGGCCTTTCGTCGACCGCTTTGAGCAGGAGGCGGCCGCGCAAGTGGGGCGAGGCCATGCCGCCGCCCTATCCTCGGGCACGGCCGCCATCCACCTGGCCCTGCGCATCCTGGGCGTGGATGCGGGCGACGAGGTCTTCTGCTCCACATTCACCTTCTACGGCAGCGCCACCCCGATCGTCTACCAAGGGGCCAAGCCAGTCTTCATCGATTCAGAGGCGGGCTCCTGGAACATGGACCCGAATCTTCTTGAAGAGGAACTGCGCCAGGGCGCCGCGCGCGGCAAACTGCCCAAAGCGGTGATCGTCGTGCACCTTTATGGCCAATGCGCCGACATGGACCCTATCCTCGCTGTGTGCGCTCGGCACGGCGTGCCGGTCATCGAGGACGCTGCCGAGGCCCTCGGCGCGGCCTACAAGGGCCGCGCCGCAGGCGGGATGGGCTGGGCCTCGGTGCTCTCGTTCAACGGCAACAAGATCATCACGACCAGCGGCGGCGGCATGCTCCTCTCCGACGAAGAGGAGGTCGTGCGCCGGGCCAAGTTCCTCGCCACGCAGGCGCGGGATCCGGCGCCGCACTACCAGCATTCCCAGCTCGGCTTCAACTACCGGTTGAGCAACGTTTGCGCGGCGATCGGCGTGGGGCAACTCTGCGCGCTGCGCCAGCGCGTGGACCGCAAGCGGGCCATCTTCGAGCAATATCGCCGGCGCCTACAGGGGTTGCCCGGTTTTTCGTTCATGCCCGAACCGTCCTGGTCCTTCAGCAACCGGTGGCTCAGCTGCATCCTAGTGGATCCGAAGCAGGCGGGAACCGACCGGGAATCCTTGCGCCAAGCTCTTGAGGCGCAGAACATCGAGAGCCGGCCGCTTTGGAAGCCCATGCACCTCCAGCCGGTGTTCGCGGGTTGCCGGGCCCGACTCGGCGGCGTCTCCGCGCTCCTGTTCGAGCAGGGGCTGTGCCTGCCTTCCGGCACGGCGATGACGGACGCCGATGTGGATCGCGTCGCGTCGATAGTGGAGCGCAGCCGCCGGTAGGGCCGCTGTGGACAAGCCCCTGGAAGGCCCAAGGAGAGCCGCAGGCTCCCCCGCCCGCCTAGGTCGTACCGCCCATGAGGAGCTTCTGCCCCAGCCACTTCCACTCCAGGCGGGCTCGCTCCGTGCTTGGTATCTCGGCGACACCTCGCCGGATGGCGAGATGGTCCAGGAGGCGCCCTACAGGCACGAACCAACCTGACTTGCGCGAGAGCCGGCGCATGAGCCGTTCGAACTCGGCGTGGAGCCGGCCATCCGCGAAGAATCCACTGGCGAAGTGCGTATACATGATGCAGCACCCGCCGCCCGCCTCCAGCGCGTCCTGGTTCGATTCGCTCAGGGCCGCAACGAACCTTTCGACATCGTGGCCGTCGCAGGAGGCGAACCAAGCCGGGACATAGGGGCGGGAGGGGTCATGGTACGGCATCCAGGGGCAGACCGCCAGCGTGTCCAATTCCCTGAAGGTGAAATTGCGGACATAGCGCACTTGATTCCGGCAGAGATCCCCCCAGAAATGCTCAGAGCCTTCGACATGCCCGACGAAATGTCCGCGGTTGCGGAAAAGAGTGAGGGCCTTATAGAGAACGCGGCGCAGCCCGGTCAAGCGCTCGCCCCCCCAGTAGAGGGAATCCCTTGTCCCGGTGTGATTGGCAAAGACGGCCGGAGGATGCCCGAACTGGCGCACGAAATCCTCCAGCCCGCGCCGGACCTGCTCCCTCGTGGACGAGGCGCTGGAGACGTTGTGCAGACCGATCTCGAAGCCGAGTCCCTGTAGTCCCAGCAGATAGTCGCGATACTCAGGGTCCTCGGTGGTATGCCCGGGGCAAAGGGCTGCCTCTCCGGGGGCAGGCTGGCGCACCCAGCAGGACTTGGTGGTCCGGAGGCCGAGCTCGGTCAGCAACCGGTACACGGGCTGGGTGTTCCAGATGGCGTCGCCGTCCGTGTCGTCGAAGACCGAGAAAGCGAAGCGCTTCCGGTCCGGCCACTCCACGCGCTGACCGGGGCAGGGACCGGCCCGGTCAGCGCCGGTCATGCGCGTCACAGCCCCCCGTCCGCCGGGTCGCAGGCTACGGGGGCGAGCCGGGAAATGATCGAAAGGAATTTTCCGGACGGCGTGCGCTCGACGTCGCTGACATAACGGATGCGAAAATCTATCTGACCCATCTTCTTCTGGAACTCCCGCACGATCCGCTCTTCGTCCTCCGGCAAGAACCCCTCTCCGCGCACCACGCAAATATCAACGGCGCCCGGCTCGGTCTGTATGCATTGCATCGCCTCCACATGAGCGCAGCGTTTCGCGATGACGCTCATGTTGGTGATCCGCCGGCCATCACGGCTCAGAAGGACTTGAGCCGTCCTGCCGTAGATGCGGCGCACGATCGGGCCGGCGCAGAGGTCGCAGCCGACCGCCGGGTCCGCCAGTACGGCCAGGTCGCCGACCCGGTAGCGGATCAGCGGGAAAGCCCTGTTGTCGAAACTGGTGCACACCATCTCATGAAGCGGCTCTCCCTCTTCGTCTCGGCCGGCTGGGATGAATTCGATGACGCCATAGTCCATATCGTAATGCAGATGTCCGCAGGCGTATTCCGTGATCGATGCGGCCTTCTCGTTGAGGCCGTATTGGTCCCAGACCCGGGCGCCCAGCCCGCGCTCGATGCTGGCGCGTTGCTCGGGCAACAGCTGCTCGGCCGTGACGAAGACCGCCTTCAGCGGCGGGGGCGCGATGCCGTGCTGGAGCAGGAACCGGGCCAGGACCGCCAGACTCGATGGGTACCCTTCCAGATACGACAGGCCGCTGTTGATGATCTGGTCGGCGTAGGCGGGCAAGGTACGAGGAGTCATGTGGAAAATGCTGAAGCAGACCTGATGGCCGGGCCAATTGAAACGCCAGAACGGCGCCCGGAGGCTGTCCGCCCGGACAATCTGCAGGCCGGTGAAAGTCCCGTAGCGGTCCCTCCGCGTCACGCCAGGGCGGCGGCGCGCCCAATCGAAGCCGAAGTCTCTCTGTAGGGCCTCCGTGGACCAGTAGTTGGTCAAGGGGAATCCGGTGCTGCCGCTGGTGGTGGCGCGATGCAGCATGCGGCGCGGGAATCCCGCAGCGAGCATGGCTGTCCCCGCCTGGCGGACTTCGGACTTCTCCAGCAGGGGGAGCTTGGGCAGGTCGGCCACGCTCGCGATGTCGGAGGGCCGGAGTCCCAACCGGTCCAGCCGCTGGCGCCAGAACGGGATCTGGCGATAGGCGAGCTCGACGGTCTCCGCTACCTTTGCGTCCTGATGGCGTTGCAGCCTCTCCCGCGGCCAACGGAACGACTCCTGGAAGAAGGCGCGGTACCGACGGTAATGCGTCCCATAGCGGTCGGCCCGCTTCTTCCATCCGTAGGCGCTCGTGAAGAGATGCTGTAGGAAGACGGGGCTCGCGTCATAAAGGCGGCGGGTGAAAGCGTTCTCCATTCTTGTGACGGGGGCTCCGCGAGGCCATCCGGAGCCGTATGGCCTTCAGTCTATCAAATTCGAGGGGCCGGCCAAAAGCGTCCGGAAGTTGGCGATCTCGACCCCCGCCTCCCGGGCTCTCTGCGGCCACGCGGAATCACCAAACATGAGCCTTTCCCTCTCCCGGGACTCCGTGATCCTAGAATATCTGCGGAGGTCGTCATCCACGTAGCCAGGATGGCATTCGATGAAACTGGTGCCCTCTGGCAACTTCTGCAACAATAGCCGCCAGCATTCCGGGCGGTGCACTGCCGACTCTCCCAGGGCGTTGAGGAGGACTCGGTAGTCTGGGAGGCGAATCCCCGCGCGCTGCAATCTCCGCATCTTGCGGCCCGCGACGGCATGGGTAACGATCTGCCTGGGATGCGCCCAATAATATCCGGCCAGCCCAAGGGCCCTGCTGCCGGGCAGGATGAGGTAATAGCGATGCGAGCGGCTGGCGCGTATCCCCTCCTCCAGCGCGACGCTCATGGCCGCCTCGAAATACCCGGGGAGCAAATGCCGGCCCTGATGGCTGTCCCAATGCGTGACGGTGACGCCGAAGTCGCGCAGCCGGTATATCTGGGCGCGGAGCTCGCGCTTCATCTCTTCCTGGTTCAAGAGACCTCGGTAGGCCAACCCGGGAAAGCGGTCGCTGTGGAACTCCCCATCCGCGCCCACGAGGGTCGGCAGCTCGGCCGGAGGCAGGAGCGGCGGGCCGACCGTAAGGTTGAAATGGATGCCGACGCTGACATCCGGGAATTCGCGGGTCAGCGTCGCCACATCCTTGATGGCCGGCCAAGTCGCATTGACGCTCACGCTCCGGATGAAGCCCAGCGGCAACAGCTCCAGAATCGCCCGATTATTCCCGAACGTAAAACCGAAGCCGTCCGCGTTGATGATGAGCCGCTTCACGCCCCCCCTCCTTCGCGGTCCACGGGCGCGGCCGGGAGGGCGCGGCAGGCCGAGGCGATACCGGCCAGTTCGGCGGCCAGACGCAACTTCTCCATAAGCCCTCTTGCGACGACGCCCAGCCCCAAGGACGGCCCCCAACGGTGCGCACGCAGAGCCAGCACCGCCGCAAGCACGGGCGACATCTCCACTCGCGCCGGGCAATAGACCTTGCGGTAGCCCAGTTTCTCCAAGAAGTCTTGCATCTGCGTCGCATGGCGCAAGGCGCGCACTCCGTCCGCCACGTAGCGCAGGCCGCGGTCGCGCAGATAATGTTTGGTCAGCTCATAGTAAAGGGCATGATTCGGAAAGGACTTAAGGTGCTCCGGATCCGCCTTGGCCCAGGAGAAGGCAACGGCGTCATCGATGACGATGCAGCTTGCGAAGGCCACCAGCCGCGGCCCAAGGAAGGCTCCCCACATCTCGCGCCCAGCGTACTGAGCCGCCTTCGTGACCTCGGCGACAAAGGCCTCCCGGCTGCGCAAAGACGGAGTGGTGCCGTAGCGCGAAAACGCGGCCAGATAGACCGGGTATCCCTGCTCGGCCAGCTCGGCGAGCTCGAGCCGGCGCACGGCACAGTTCGCCAGCCCGAGGCGGAGGTCGTGGCGCATGTTCTTCTTGAACTGGGATGAGTCGTAATCCCGCCGGTCCGCGCAGACCCACCACCAAGGGCCGGCCGCCGTGTCCCAGGCATCGTTCCACAGCGCCATCTTGGCCCCGGTCCACCGCATCGCTCCGCGTATTTCCCTGCGGTCCATCGGACCCAAGGTGTGCGGCATGGCCAACGGCATAAGGACGCCGCTCTCCAGCCTCCAGGGCGCGCCGCCGGCCCAGGCCACCGTGGCGGAATCGGCGAGATGATCCGCGTAGCTTCTCACGGAACATGGGAAAGGCGTCGCGCCGATGTCGAGCACTCCGTCAGGCCTCCCGGAACGAGACCAAATCCACACCGTACCGCCGCGCCTCGGCCGCCAGCTCCGGGTCCCTCAGGATACGCAATTCCTCCAGACGCTCCTGGACGTAGCGCGCATGGCTGGCCAGCGTCTCGTCGGGATAGCCGGGATGGCAGTAGACCTCGGAGAGGCCTTCCGGCAGGCGCCGGAAAAGCTCCAGCCAGAACTCGCGATGAAACTTTCTGCAGCCGTCGAGTATGCCCGGGGTGATGAGCCGGTCGGCCATCCTCATGCCTTGGGCCCGAGCGCGCGCCATCATCCGCGAGGACATCCAATAGACGGCGGCCCGGCGGGGGTGGGTGGCCAGATGCAGGGCCGCCGCCCAAGCGCGGGAGCCTCGGGCCGAGAAGAGATAATGGTCGTGGGTGCGCATGCGCGGGATGCCGAACTTCCGGGCCGTCTCGAGGGCAGCGCGGAAGAAAGGCGGGTAGAGGTGCTGGTTCTGGTGGCTGTCCCAATGCGTCAAGCGGATGCCCAGGGCGACGAACCTCTCGACCTGGGCCGAAAGTTCCCGGACCATCTGCGCGTGGGGGATGCGCCCGCTCAGAGCGGCGCGGCGGAAGCGCGCGCCCAGGAACTCTCCGTTGCCGTCGACCAGATCCGGGATGAGCCCGGGCTCGCACACGCTCCTGCCGACCGACAGGTTCAGATGCACGCCGATCGAGACGCCGGGGAATCGCCGTTGCAGTTCGCCGGTTTCCGCGAAGGCCGGGAAATTCGCGTTGACGCTGACGCTGGTGACCACGCCGGCCGGCAGGCATTCCAGAATGCCCCTATTGTTGCCGAAGGTGAATCCGTATCCGTCCGCGTTGACGATGAGTCTTCGGGCCATAGTTCGGCTATTCTACCAGAATGCGCCGATAAAGGTCAGCCAAGCGTTGCGCCTCCTGGCCGCAGTTGAAGCGGGTATCGCTGAACATGCGGGCCGTCTCGCTGAGGTCAGACCGATCCTCGCCGCTGGCCAGGGCGTCGAGAGCCGCCTCGTACTCACCGGCCGTCTCCGGGCAGATCCGCACCGCTGGACAATCCTGCACCAGCTCCATCAGCAGCGGGACGCGGGTGGTGACGACGGGCAGCCCGCAGGCCAGGTATTCGAACACTTTGAGCGGGATCGCAACCCGGATATGCGGACTATCCAGCGGATGGAAGTTCACGCCGAGGCGCGCATGGCAGAGGCGGTCCGCTATCTCCAGATGCGAGACCATGGCCTCGCCGAAGAGCCGCTGGCGGATGTCCCCCGTCACGTTGCGCTCGAACCACTCCCGCACGGGCGGATGCATGCCCACGAACGTCCACGTCCAGTCGCGATGCTGGTCCAGGAAGCGGCGCGCGACCTCTACCAGGAACCTGAGCCTCGAGACGCGCAGCGTGCCGACATGCAGGACTTCGCGCCGTCTCTGGCGCCAGGGCACCCAGGCGGCGTCCCGGGCCCGGAGGAATGCGGGGGCGGGATAGTTCACGAAGGTCTCCGTGCGGGGTGCGATGCTGCGATAGCGGTCCTGCAACAGCCGCGTGGGCGCCACGACCCCGTCCAGCCGGCTCGCGAAGAACCGGTCGAAGCCCCCGATGACGGCCGTCAGCGGTTTTTTCATCCAGCGCGGTATCGAGTCGCGGACTGCGAACAAGGAGACGTCCTCGTGCGAATCGAAGACGGCCTTCCGCCGCAGCAGCCATCTGCTCAGCAGCGCCGCCGGCAGCAATTCCCGGTCATGGAAATGAGCCAGCGCCGCCTCGGACCGCCACACGGCGCGCAGGCCCAGAAAAGTGGCTGACAAGGCGCGGACCATGCGGTTGGAGATCCTTCGGGTCGCCAGCACCGGGACGCCGGCGATGTTCCCGGAAGCCGCCGCGGGCCCGACCACGACCACGTCCCACCCCGCCTCGCGCAGGGCGGCCGCCTCCCGGAACAGGATGCGGGGGTCATCCGCGCAATGGGCGGTCGTGATATGCGCGATGCGGTAGCGGCTGGCGAACTCTCTCTCTTCGTTCATCTCGCGGCCTCGCTCATGGGTTCGCCTCCGTTCCTGCATTGGCGCTGGCGCCCGCATCGCCCTTCCCCGTCAAACGGGCATATAGGGCGCGATGACGTCGCGCCGACTCGTCCCAAGTCCAGCCTGCGGCCAGCTTCCGGCCGTTGTCCGCCAGCCGGTCGAGGTGCTCCGGGTCCGCGAGCAGCCTCGCCAGGAGAGGCGCCAGCCCCGCGTCATCGCGGACCAGCTCATAATCCCGCCCCATCTGGCCCATTCCGTCGATGCCGGTGCCTTGCCGGCCTATGACCGGCAGTCCCTGCTTCATGGCCTCCAGATACACCAGCCCGAGCGTCTCCGTGTAGCTGGGAACGCACAGCAAGCGGGATTGCCGCATCTGCTCCCGCACGGCGAGCGGCGGGAGCTCTCCCAGGAATCGGACGGGCAGGCCTTGCGCCAGGTCCCGCGCCCGGTCCCGCAGAGGCCCGTCCCCAATGACCACGACCTCAAAATCGACCCCGCGGGCCGCCAGGCCCCGCGCCGCCCCAAGGAGGGCCAGGATGCCCTTGTTTCGATCCAGGATGCCGGCATAGAGGATCCGCCGGTTCCGCGCCGGCCGTCCCGGCGGAGGCTCGTCGAAGAGCGGGTCGGTGCCGCTCGGGATGACCTCCACGCTCCTGCCGATCAGGGCGCAACAGCGCCGGGCCAAGTGCCGCGATGGCGCGACGACGGCGTCGGCCTGCCGGAGGCCAGCCACGATCGTCCGGATCTTCCAGTCCTGCCCAGCGCAGACGGCCAGCTCGCGGCGCAAAGTGACGACCAGCGGGATGCCGCTGCGCTTGCGAAAGATGGCGGCCCCGAGAGCGAGATCGATGCAGGTGTGCACGTGCAGAAGGTCGGCGTGGGCCTCCGCCCCGACGCGCGCCAGGGCGAACCGCTGCCACAGGGGGCTGATCCAGCGGTCCAGGGCCTTCATCGGCAATATGGGAATAGGCCGCAGATGCAAGCCGGGCTCATGGGCGCCCCGCCTCAAGATCTCGGCCTGGATGCGATATCTCCGCAAGAAAGGGCTCAGTATCCGGGTACCATGCGGTGAGAGGAAGCAGTATACCTCATGCTGGTCCCCCGGAATGCGGCGGAGAGCGCGGATCAGCTCGTGTACGGCGTGGCCGAGATGCGGGAAGGCTGGGAACGGGTACATGTCCGTCCAATGCATGGCCCTGAGGGCCGTCCCGCTCCCCCGGCCTCGGCCCGTCACGCGAAGGCACCCGCGCGCCGCGCCCCCCGGGAAGGCGCGCCCGGGCCGCGCCTGGCGCTCTCCTCGTCTTCCAGGCGCATGGCCGCCGGGGAAAGCACGAGCGCGATCATCAGCGTCGGCATGATGGTCATGGAATTCCACGTGCCGTTGACCGTCATGGTCGCCAGGAGAGCAATCGAGCAGGCGGCGCCTCCCACGTGCACCCAAGCGTCCTCATGCTGCGGTCCGATGGCCTTGGCGCGGCGCCAGGCTGCCGCGCCAGGCAGGATGAACATGCCCAGCAAACCGAGAAGCCCGGGGATGCCGACGAAACGCAAAGTGTTGAAGTATTCGCTGTCCCATGTTTCCGCCACGGTGTATCCGCGCCCCGAGAGCATCCAGGCGCCGTCCACTTCAGGGATGCGCCGCCAGTTCTCGAGCCGGGTCGATACGGAGGAGACCTCCGTTATCCTCTGCTCGCCAAAGAAGAAGCCGAACCGTTCCGCCAGGATCTGGCTGGTCCGCCCATGGCCCACGAGTCCCAGAAACGCGAGCATGACCGCCAGTAGCGCCCATTGGCCTTTGCCCCAGCGCCTGCCCAGCAAGAGTGTCGCGACCTGCACGATGGCCATCCCCAGAAGCAGGCACAACGTCCCCTGGCGGGACTTGCAGAACAGGACGCACCCGGTCAAGGCGAGCAGCGCGGCTAGGATGGCGCGGAGATTCAAATTCTTATCCCGCCCCAAATACGCCCGGGAATAGGCCAGGATGCCGAGGACGGTCAGCAGGGTGCCGGCGTCGTTGGGGTTGCTCATGGTCCCGCAAACGCGTCCACCCGCCAAGACCCTCGCTTCGGTTTCGCCGAAGTAAAGCGGCGTCAGCCAACTGTTGATGCCCAGCATGTCGGTGCTCTGCATGGCCATGATGGCGAACTCGACGAACACCAGGCCAATGAACAGCGTCGCGGAACCCTGCAATCTCCGGCGCGTGGTGAGCATGCTGAAAAGGCATATCGGGATGAACCAGGGGCGCGCCTTCCCGATGACCGCCACCAGGCATTGCCCCAAGGTGGCCGAATCCATCTGGACGACGAACATGCCGCGCAGGAGGGCGGTGAGAGCGATGAGGTACGCCAGAAGGAACGCATATGGGATGGAGATGGCACGCAGATGGCGGCTGAACAACAGCCTCCCTATCGACCGGAACTGGGTCGCGCTTAGGAAGATGAAGACAGCGAAGCAGATGACGTCCGAGGCGCGCAGGTATGGGAGGGACGATCCCGAGCCTCCGAACCCGGGAATAATGACGGCCGAGACGATGATGAAGTAGGTCAGCGCGGAAATCATCCCCGGACCTCGTGGTCCTGCGCCACCGCCCGGCACGCACCGGGCCCGAACCATTGGCGGTAGCAGCTTCGCAAAGTCTGCGCCTCAATATCGAGATTGAAGTTCGCCCTGATGTAGGCGGCCCCCGTCTCGTTGGCCGTGGACCGCTCCAGGAGCCGCGTCAGCGCCGCTCGGGCCTGGTCGAAATCCAACGCCAGTTCCGCGTGCGGGAACGGCTGGCTGTAGATCACATGGCGGCCGCGGGCCATGGCCTCCAAGACCATGGCGGAGAGGCTGTCGTGTTTGACGAGCCGGAGATAGATGCTGGTCCGCGAATAAACCTCGCCGAGATCGCGCAGCCGCCCGAGGAACTTGACGTTGGGCGTGGCCGACAGGCCGGTCCCTTCGTCTCCGGCGATCAGGAAGTCCACCGTCGGCAGCGCCGCGGCCAAGCGCAGGACGATAGGACAGCGGTAGAGATCCCGGCTGCCCGGGTTCCAGTAGGAGAGGACCGAGGGACGGCGCGGCAGCGGTTCTACCGGCGCCTCAATGGACTTGGGAAGCAATCTGACCACTTGGGCGGCGACGCCGCATTCGGCCAACTCGTGCGCGAGTTCCGGAGAGTCCGCTAGGTGCGCGCGGCTCCAGCGCAGCGCGATGCGCCGGTCCACGGCGCCCCGCAGCCCTCCTCCTGCGCGGCATACCCTCCTGAAGGCGGTCACGTCCGAACCGATCCAGTGCCAGACGGTCGGTACTCCCGACAATCGGAAGACCACGCCGGGGAAGCGGCGGTTGCCCCAGACGTGATGCACGGCATCGAAACGCCTCCCGCGCACGAGCCAGCGGAGGCATTCCGACCGGGATCGCAGAGGCACTATCTCCGAATCGATCCCGGCTCGGCGAAATAGCTCGCCCGCCACCTCCAGCCAGTTCCATGTCCCGGTCACCGCGACGCGGAACCGTCTCGGGATTGCGGTCATCCGTTGCGCCCCGTCAGCAGGCGCGTCAGGGGCGCCAACGCGACAGCCGACCTCAGGAACAGCCGCTGCCTCCAGGGCAGCAGCCTGGAATACAATGCGACCTTGCCGACCCAGTCCGAGGTGGCGCCCCCGTGCAGGCTGCGGACGATATACTCCTTGAGCAGGCCATAGCGCCGCCGCTTCACCGCGGCCAGCACGTCGGCATCGATGGTCTCCCCGCAGCGGAGAGCTTTCTCCACGACCGCGAGCTTGCTCTCGACCTCCGCCGTCGTGCTGCTGATATTCCCGGCATGGCGTCTGACCCAAGTGCAAGGCCAGTTCAGACAGGCCAATCCCCAGCGACGGCTCAGACGCAGCCAGAGGTCCCAGTCCTCTGAATTGGAACGGAGCAAGGGGATGTCGAAGCCCCCGATCTCGAAGAACCGGTCGCGACGGAACATCGCGCCAGGATTGGCCATGAAATTGCGCTTCAGGAGCATGGGGAAGGCATGGTCGTAGATCACGTAGTCCCGTCCTGAGAAGGTCACGCCCGCGCCCGCGAGGAAATCAGAGTCCTCCATCCCTTGGATGACGATATTCCCGGACACCGCCGCAACGTCCGGATGCTCCTGCATGAAGGCGTACTGCCGCTGCAGCCGGCCGGGCAGCATCTTGTCGTCGCTGTCGACGAATGCGATGAGGTTGGAGCGCGCGGCCCGTATCCCGGCCGTGCGCGCGGCGGACACGCCGGCGTTGGCTTGGCGGATGGACGCGACCCTGCCGCCGTAGCGACCCAGGACGTCCTGGGTGCCATCGGTGGAGCCGTCGTCGACGACGATGATCTCCGCGTCCGGGAAATCCTGCGCCAGGACGGAGTCCAGGCACTCGGGGAGGTAGGCCTGCCGATTATACGCGGGTATGACGACGCTGACTGTGGGAGGCATTGGCTCTCAGCCGCGCGGTGCCTGCGGGGCGACCCGACGCCCGCGCCGCAAGATGGCGGCGGCCATCGCGCGGATTATACCATTTTCGGGCCGGCGCGGGCTCGGTTCTTGATTGCTGGCGGACATATACAAAAGATGCGCTCTTCCGGCACGGGCCAAGAGCGGCGCTGCGCGGGAGGCCAAGATTCTCATAATACCATCACTCGTGTCCGGGCTTCCATATGCAGTGTCCTTTCGGCAAGTCTGCATGACTCCGGCCCCAGCGGCCTGATATCCTCTCAATGCCGCCCGCGGAGGGCAGCAGGGAGGATGGAACATGGACGAGGGAAGGCCGGAGGTCCCGTCAGTAG
>CAIRTQ010000010.1 GCA_903881545.1 uncultured Elusimicrobia bacterium | reverse complement strand
GCGGCAGCGTCCCGTCCGGCGCGGTCAGCCGCTCGCGGCCGCGATGACGGTCTAAAGAAACATTCACTGCTTGCCGATTGCTCCGAAATCCTGTCCGTTCATCCTTGTAGCATCTCCAGCATCCTGCCCTTGGGCGCCCGCGCATCATGTCCAGACGCAAAGCCTTCATGTTCGGCGAATTCCACAGATCGTCGATTGACGACGAGTGGGCGTTTCCCAGAGACGGCCCGCTCCACAAGCAGCAGGGGCGCGATGAACCGTCCGTGCGGATATGCAAAGTCGTCCAAGGCAGCAGGCAGAACACGCGGTCCCCCGTCGGATCGGCCGCGCCGTCTCTCGCCAGGCTCGACGAAAGCAGCCCCCCCGACCCGGCGGACCCAAAACGGCACGGGGCGCCAAGGTGCTCCCCGCCGGCGCCAGCGCCGGCCCGCCCCGCCAAGCAGCCTAAGGCTCTGTCCCTATACAGGCGGTCCATCAGTTCGGTGCAAACGACGGCGCTCTTCGGATTGATCGCTGCGGCCTTGGCCAGAGCCGCCTCGGCCTCGGCCGATCGCCCCTGGCCGCGATAGACGGCCCACAAACCGATGTAGGCCCCGTCGTCGCGCGGCTCCAAGGCTGCGACCTTTTGGAACTCAGCCTCGGCCTCGGCCCATTGGCCCCAAAGAAGATGGAATTCGCCCAAACGGAGATAAGCGCCGACATTGTGAGGATCGATGGCGAGTGCCTTTTGAAACTCCACCTCGGCCTCCAGCCTCCGGCCGCGACTGCAATGGATTACCCCTAAATGGAAGTGCGCGCCGCTGCTGCGCGGATCGATGGCTATGACTTTTTCAAACTCTGCCTCGGCCTCTGAGAATCTCTCTTGACCTTGGTAAAGGGCGCCCAATTCCATAAGGACCCGGCCGTTCCGGGGGTCGAACTCCAGCGCTCTGCGCAATGCCTCCTCAGCCTCAGGCCAGCGCCCCTGACTGCTGTAGATCCGCCCAAGTTGGCAATGAGCGCCTCCACGATTCGAATCCATGGCGATGGCTCTTTCGAACTCAACCGCGGCCTCCATGAATTTTTCCTGGTCTTCAAAAATCGAGCCCAATTCGATGCGCGCGCAGCCGTTCTTCGGATCGAGCGCCAAGGCCTTATGCAATGCCGCCTCGGCTTCGAGCCAGCGCCCCTGGCCACGGTGCGATTTCCCCATTTGAATATGCGCCTCAGCATCCCGCGGACTCATGCAGCTGCCTCGAAGAGCACGGCCAGCTCAGGAAACACCTCGCGGCAGTCTTCCCCGCGCAGCCGATCCAGGCGGCGCGTCATGGCCACGAACTCGGGCAGCAGATCGCTACAGTCTTGCGCCTCCGTGAAGCGCGCCGCAGCGGCGAAATCGCGCGCCGCCGTCCCGCCCGCATCCAGGAACGATTCTTGATGCCGCCGGTATGACTCCAGCACCCGCTGCTTCAGCGCCGCCGGCAGGACCTGCGCACGATAAACCCCAGGAACCCTAAGCATGTTAAGCACGAACGAATTATGATGGATGTATCCCTTCTCGACCCATTCCCGGTGGAAATCAGGAAGATGGATCGCGTTGAATATGCTGAGGGTGGCCGCAATCGAGAACTCGACGTCAGGGCACCGGCGCAGCATCTCCTCCCGGTTGGCCACCACCGCCTCCCAACACAGACCCTTTCTCATATACTCGCCGCGCCGACCGGATCCGTCGAGACTAGCGGCGACACAGACCTTGCGAAAACGCGACCACCGGCCGATCACGTCCCGCCCCTGAAACCGCATGGTGGAGAAATTCGTGTTGTAGCGCAAGCGCACATCCGCGAGTTTGCGCGCGATAAGGAAATCCAATACCCGATAGTGTTCCTCCATGATGAGAGGTTCCCCACCCACGAAAACGATCTCCTCGACCCCCTCTTGCAGCACCGGCTGCAACTGGCGCCACAGCGCGTCCCAATCGCCATAAGCCTTCTGTATGGATTCACCCTCGACCGGCAAACACAACGCCCGGGCATCCGCCGCCCAGGCGCTGCTCTTTGTCGGGTCGCAGATCCGGCAGCGCAGATTGCAGACATTGGAGAAGCGGATATCAAGCAATGGCACCGGAAGTCGCGGCAGCGTACCGTCCGGCGCGGTCAGGCGCTCGCGACCGCGGTGGCGGTCCAAATCGCTGTTATTTCCTTGCCGCATGCTGGAGAATCCCAACCGTTCGTTCTCGTAGCATCTCCGGCATCCCGCCACCGGGCGCCCGCTCATCATGTCCAAACGCAGAGCTTTCAGGCTCGGAGAATTCCACAGTTCGTCGATCGACGACCAGCGGACATTTCCCATAGGCGGCCCGCCCCATACGCAGCAGGGGACGGAAGCGCCGTCCGTGCGGATATGCAGGTGCGTCCAAGGCAGCAGGCAGAATACGCGTTCCCGAGTCGGCTCCTTGGCGCTGCCATCTCCGGCCACGTCCCAGTCAAAGCGATCCAGCAATTCGGTGCAGGCGAAGGCGCTCTCAGGATTGATCGCCACGGCCTTGGCCAACGCCGCCGCAGCCTCGGCCGGTCGCCCCAGGCCGCGATAGACGGCCCATAGACCGATATAGGATCCTTCGTCGCGCGGATCCAATTCCGCGGTTGTTTTATACTCCGCCTCGGCCTCGGCCCATCGGCCTAGGCGGAGATGGATGCGCCCTAAGCAGAGATGGGCGCCGGCATTTTGCGGAGCGAGGGCTATGGCCCTTTCAAACTCCGCCGCGGCCGGCAGGAGTCTGCTCTGGTCTTCGTAAAGGGCGCCCAGTTCGATGCGGGTACGGACATTCTGTGGATTGATCTCCAGCGCCCTGCGCAATGCCGCCTCGGCTTCGGCCGACCGCACCTGCTTCCGATAAGTCCGTCCGAGCTGCCCATAAGCCCCGCCATTGTTCCGATCCATGGCTATGGCTGTCTTGAATTCCCTCTCTGCCTGCATGAATCTGCTTTGTTCCTCGTAGAGAGCGCCCAGTTCGACATGGATATTGCCGTTCTGTGGATCGAGCTTCAGGGCCTTATGCATTGCCGCCACGGCCTCGGTCCAAAGCCCCTGTCTGCGGTATATCCGCCCTCGCTGGCAATAAGCCCAAGCACGATTCGGGTCTATGGCAATAGCGCTATCGAACTCGGCCGCAGCCTGCATGAGTTTGCTCTGTTCTTCGTAAACGGCGCCCAGTTCGATGCGGGCGCTGACATCCCGTGGGTCGAGTTCCAACGCCCTGTTCAACGCAATCTCGGCCTCAGACAATCGCCCCTGCTTACGGCAGATTCGTCCGAGCTGGCATTGAACCCAGCCATTGTTCCGATCGATGGCAATGGCTTCATTAAATTCCGTCGCGGCCTCAGAGATTCTGTCTTGGCCTTGGTAAAGAGTCCCCAACTCGACGCGGGCCCAGTTGCTCCGTGGATCGATCTCCAGCGCCTTGCGCAAGATCGCCTCGGCCTCAGACCACCGACCCTGCTTGCG
>CAIRTQ010000009.1 GCA_903881545.1 uncultured Elusimicrobia bacterium | reverse complement strand
TGGCCATGGGCACCATGGACGCCATCGTTTTGGCCGGCGGCCGGCCGGCCAATTTTCTGGACGTGGGCGGGGCTGCAAACGAGGAGCGGGTCACCAAGGCCTTCCAGATCATCCTCAAGGACCCCCAAGTGAAGGCCGTCCTGGTCAACATCTTCGGCGGCATCGTCAAATGCGACATGATCGCCGCGGGGATTCTGGCCGCGCTCGGGAAAGTCGGGCTCCGCGTCCCCCTGGTCGTGCGCCTGCAGGGCACCAACGTGGAAAAGGGGCGCGAGCTGTTGTCCAAAGCCAAGGTCAAGATCATCGCGGCCGAAGACCTGGCGGACGCGGCGCGCAAAGCCGTGGAGGCGGCAGGCCGATGAGCATCCTACTGAGCAGGGAGTCGCGCCTGGTCGTCCAGGGATTCACCGGCGGGACCGGAACCTTCCACGCCAAGCAGTGCCTCGAGTACGGGACCAACATCGTGGCCGGGGTCACGCCGGGGCGGGGCGGCGCCACGCACCTCGACCGCCCGGTCTTCAACACCGTCTCCGAGGCCGTGCGCCAGACCAGGGCCGACGTCTCCCTGGTCTTCGTGCCCGCGCCCTTCGCGGCCGACGCCATACTGGAATCCGCCGACGCGGGCGTCGCCCTCGTCATCTGCATCACGGAGGGCATCCCGGTCCTGGACATGGCCCGGGTCAAGCGCTGCCTCGACGCGGCCGCCCGGGGCGGCGTGCGCGTGCGCCTGGTCGGCCCTAATTGTCCGGGCGTCATCACGCCGGGGGAATGCAAGGCGGGCATCATGCCGGGATACATCCATCGGCCGGGCCGCGTAGGGATCGTGTCGCGCTCGGGGACCCTCACCTATGAGGCCGTCCATCAGATCTCCCGGCAGGGGCTCGGGCAGTCCACCGTAGTGGGCATCGGCGGCGACCCCATCGCCGGCTCAAGTTTCGTCGACATCTTGGAATTGTTCGAACAGGACCCGGGTACGGACGCGGTGGTCCTCATCGGTGAGATCGGCGGTTCGTCGGAGGAGGACGCCGCCCGCTTCTATCGGGATCGGATGAGCAAGCCGGTCTTCGGGTTCATCGCGGGCCGCAGCGCGCCTCCGGGCCGGCGCATGGGCCATGCCGGGGCCATTATAGAGGGGGGGGCCGGCACTCACGCCGCTAAGATCGAGGCTTTTCGCGAGGTTGGGATCACGGTCATCGAGAGTCTGAGCGATATCGGGCCGACCGTGGCGAAGGCGCTCCGGGACCGCGCTACGGCGTAAGGCCCGCGCCGCAGCGGCGGCGCGTCAATGCTTCTGGGTCTGTCCCGTAGGGCCGCCGGCCCCTGGTAGGCCCTTAAGCAGGCCGCTCATATCCGGCATGTCGGCTCCCGCTGCCCCACTGTTCCCCGGGAGGTTCTTTAACATGCTGCTCATATCGGGAGCGTCGGCAGGCGCTTGATCGTTTTGAGGGGCGCCTGGTGTTCCCTTCTGGTTGTTGAAGCCGCCGAAGGCGGAGGCCCCGAATTTCCCGTGCTGGAGTTTGGGCCGGGCGACGGGCTTGACTACGGCCTTGGGTCGGCTGGTCTTGGCCGCGGTCGCGGTGTCAGGGACAGGGGCGGCCTCCGGCGGATTGGCCTCGGCCGCAGCGGGCGCCGCCGCCGGAGGCGGCGAGGGTTGCTGGGATGATGGGTAGAACTCGTTGCCGCCCTTGATGAACAGAAGGGAGTTGTTGGCGGCGCCCGGTGTGGCGTCCGGAAATGGAGCCGGAGTCATAGCTGGCCGGGAACGGTCTATGGGACTGGCGCGACGTTCGAAAGGATGTGTGACGCTGCCTGCGATGGTCGAGACCGGGGTCTCGCTGAGCCGGATGTAGAGAAGGCCGGCCAGAGGCACCAGCAGGCAGGCGGCGCCGGCCAGAATAAGAAACATGGTGCGGCGGTTGCGCCGCAGCAACTGGTCTTCTGCATCGATGTAGCCCATAGAGTTGTTCTCGCGGGAAGCGTTGAAAGTTTAACAGTGTTAAGTTGATATTTCAAGTCCTGCGCTTTCCCCCCAATCCTCAAACAAGGATGATCAATAAGAAATAAAATACCTCGCGTCCCGTCGAAAGGGAAGAATCGGTGAAAAGCGATAACTTTTCACCCGCGAGGTGAAAGAAT
>CAIRTQ010000008.1 GCA_903881545.1 uncultured Elusimicrobia bacterium | reverse complement strand
GATGAGCGAGGGGCTCAACAGCAAGATACAGAAGATCAAGAGCATGGCCTGCGGCTTTCGAAATATCGAGAATTTTAAGACGGCAATCTACTTCCGCTGCGGGGGGCTCGATCTTTACCCATGCTGAACCCGGAAGCCCCAAATCTATTAAGAGTGCGGCGTGCGTCGGCTGCGGGGCCCTGCCGCAGCGGGCAGTTTTGCCATGGCCTCGGTCGGGGCTTTCGCTTTGGTGAGCCGCAGGGACGGGCTCCGGGACGCCTACACCGTGCCCTGTTCGGGAGGCGGCAGCATCTTGAATTCTTCCTGCCAGTAGGCGAGCGGCATCATGGGGCCGTCCTGACATGATTCGACAAGCGTTCGTTTCTGGCTGTGTCCTGGTCTGCCTCGGCGCCTGCGCCGGCCGCTCGCATCCCGGGGGCGTCGTCCCGTCCGGCCGGGTCTGGACCGGCATCGATGTCTTGGAAACAGACGGTTTCCGGGAGCTCCACGGCCTCCGGATCGGCCTGATTACGAATCACACTGGCCGCGACGCCGGCGGCCGCCTCACCGCCGAGGTCCTGGCCGCGGCTCCCGGCGTCACCCTTGCGGCAATCTTTTCCCCTGAGCATGGCTTTGCCGGTGCCAGCGAAGAGGCCTCCATCGGCGGCGGAGCTGTCACCATGGGCGGCCGCGTCATCCCCGTGTATAGTCTCTATCGCGGCGGCATGGCCGGTATGCGGCCCACGCGCGATGACCTTCGTGGACTCGACGCCCTGGTCTTTGACATCCAGGATGTCGGCGCCCGATTCTACACGTATCTCGCCTCGATGGGCATGGCCATGGAAGAGGCGTCCCGGGCCGGCATCATGTTTATCGTCTTGGACCGGCCTAACCCCATCAACGGCTCGACCGTGGAAGGTCCCATGCTTCTGGATCAGGACCTGCCGGCGCTCACACCCACGGCCTATTTCCCCGTCTCGGTGCGCCATGGCTTGACCGCGGGTGAGATGGCCCTGCTGCACAAAGCGGGCGTCCGGGGTCTAAAGATCCGGATCGTGCGCATGCGGGGCTGGAAGCGCCGGATGTGGTACGATCAGACCGGTCTGCCTTGGGTCGCACCGTCCGTGAACATGCCGGACCTGGAGGCCGCCACGCTCTACCCGGGCATAGGCCTTTTCGAAGCCAGCAATCTTTCCGTGGGCCGCGGCACGCCGCATCCCTTCGGTTGGGTCGGCGCACCTTGGCTGGATGTACGGGCCGTCTTGGGGCGCCTTGAAAAGGTTTCCATGGAGGGGGTCTCCTTCGCTGCGCAGGACTATATCCCCGCGAAGTCGGTTTACGCCGGCCAGGTCTGCCATGGCGTGCGTATTATGGTGTCGGACCGCGATGCCTTCCGGCCTCTGGAGGTGTTCCTCCAGATGGAACAAGCCGTGCGCCTAACGCACCCAAAAGCTTTCCAATGGCGTTGGGATGAGGTCCGCAAGATGATGGGCTCCCGGAAATTCCAGCATCTGATCGAGGGCGGTGCCGACCTCGCAAAGATCAAAGACCTGTTTGAACTGGATGCCGCGAGGTTTGAGCGGGCCCGCCGGCGCTACTTGCTCTACTGACCTGCCGCGATGTCTACGGGCATGCGCCCGATGACCGGAATGCGCCCCAAGAGTGCTCTTGCCGCCGCGTTCTGCGCGGCCGCGTTGCCGGAGAATGCGCATAGGCCGCTCCGACCCGGAAAGCTGGTCATGACGAACGGGCTGCCGAAGCAGGCGACGATGGCCGTGGCGGCGCGGGAGGCCAGCGTCCGGGCTTCGGCCAGTTCTCGGGGGCCCAGCGTTATACGGCCGGTGTAAGCGCGCGGCCGGAGAAAGACCCCTAGGACCAAGGGCTCTCCACACCGAACGGAAGCCGCCGAAGCGGGGCGTATGGTCGCTCCCAGTAACCGCAGCGTGGCGAGGAAATTCCGGCCTTTCCAATCGCGCGGCGCAACGCCAGGCTCCGCGTATAGCAAGCGCTGGCCGGTCAAGGTGGATGAGCGGCCATGCCAGGCCAGGCAGGCTTCGGCCATGCGTTCGGCCATGCGTTGGTGCCGCGCGCCTCCCACGCAGGCGAGCAAGCGCCTCCGCGGACCCGGCGCCCCTCGGAACAGCCCCGCATCTGCTTTCGCCTTGAACAGGCGCGACTGCGCCCGCGCAGCCAGCAGCTTGAGTCGCGGGTCCGTCAGCGCGGCGCAGAGGCCGGCCACAAGCTGCTCCGGGTTCTTGGGCGCCAGCAGAATATCGGCGCCGGCGCGCAGGGCATGAGCTGCTACAGCGCTCTCTTGGTAGCGTCGGGAGATGGCACGCATGTCCAGGGCGTCGGTGGCGACCAGACCCTTGAACCCCAGGCGGCCGCGCAGCAGGCGGCGCGCCGCGGGCGAAAGTGAGAACGGCATACTCCCACCGCCGTAGGCTGGAATGGCAAGGTGGCCTACCATGATTGAATCCGCGCGCGCGGCCAAGGCCCGGAACGGCGCCAAGTCGCTGCGTGCCAAGAGGCCGCGCGCGGACTTGACCACAGGCAATTCCAGGTGCGAGTCCAGGCGAGTGCGCCCGTGGCCCGGGAAATGCTTGAGACATCCCAGCACCCCGTGGCGGCGCAGGCCGTCAAGATAAGATTGCGCGAAGCTCGTCACGACGCGCACGTCCGCACCGAACGATCGCACGTTGACTATGGGGTTCATCGGTTCGCAGGCAAGATCCACGACCGGCGCCAGAACCCAGCGTACGCCTAATGCCAGGGCTTCCCGGGCGGTGATCTCCGCTTTGAGCCGGGCCAACTCCTTGCGGCCGGAAGCGGCGATGCCCATGTTCGAGGGGAGGGCGGTGGCGTCCCGGCAGTGGGAGGTGGCCCCGTCCTCATAGTCAGCGCAGAACATCAGCGGCGTTCGGGCGCGGGCCTGAAGCTCGGTGGTGAAGTCCGCAATCTGGCGCGCCTCGCCGCCATAGAGGCAGAATCCTCCCATCCCCGAATCCACCTGGGCTAGGGCACGCTCCGGGTCGTCATGGCCGAAGCGGAAAGACGGGAACACGAGGTGGGCAGCCTCGTGCGCCGTCGGATCAAACATGGGGGGATTATGCCTTATGGCAGCCGAAAACCGCAACATTTCTTTAATCCCGCTCATGCATAATTGCGTCGTGATGCGGCGCGGCTTATTTATCTGTTGGACAGGGCTTTGTCTCGGCATGGCGACCGGCGTTGCACGCGGACAGGATGCCATCTCCCAGGCGCACTACAGCGTCAAGGCCGAACCTCTTTCTGACATAGATTCCCGGTTGCTCTTGAAGGCACACTATCAGGTCCAGCCGGATGGCACCGTGCTCCCGCCCGATGTCTCCACCCCTGTCGCTCATGCCGACATGCCCTATATCGTGCAACGCTTGGAAAGCAACCAGCGCCTCCAAGTCCTTGTACAGATCGACCTCATATTAAGCAAGAGCCAGGGCGAGAAGAACCTGACCGATGCTGAGCGCGCGTCCATCCGCAACCTCCTTAAAGAGAATTGGCCGATTCTGACGCGTAAGTTGCGTAAGGATTTCCGCGTCTATTTTTCCTTGAGGGAGCTGGAGACGATAGACCAGGTGCCGTTGCCCCAAGCATCCTTGGCGGAGCAGGATCTCAAGGACCAGGAAGCTCAGCCGGTTCTCATGCCTGCACCGCCTGCGCCGGTGCCTCCGGTTCCGCCCATGCCGGCGGTCTTAGTTCCTCCCGCCGCAAACCTGCCCGTTGCGATTCCTGCCGCGGCCATGCCTCAAGTCCAAGCCGCGGAGGAGCCCCCGTCGGCCCTGCCCGTGGCTGTGGCCGCGACAGTCTCCACCGAGACTACGGTGGTCATGGCCTCGACGGTCACCGTGGCGGCCCCGATAACGGCATCTACTGCCGCGCCGGTCGCCCTGCCGCCCACCATGCCTAGTCTCGGCGAGGTTGCGGCGGCGGAATTCGAGAGATTCTTGACCGAGGCCCCCTATGGCAGGGAAGGCAAGGCCATGCTGCGCCTCATTGCGCAATACGCCCCGCCTTTCGCGCGGCGCCGGGTCCTCAACGACCTGATGACGCTGTTTCCGCGCATCGCGCTCGACCCTGGCCGCGCCGGCGACCATGCCTATAGTCGTTTGATCATCGGCCCGGATGCGTCGGTATCCATCGCTTTGACCGGCGGCGCCATTTTGCACGAGCAGCGTAAGTTCCTGGGCGGTTCGGTCATGTTGCTCTCCCGGTCTTCCGGGACTTATGTCGCGACCGGCCTGCCTGTGCCCGGCTTGCAGGCCTTGCAAACCGAAGCCGCGCCGACCAGGACCCAAGGTGGTGCCTGGGGACAGGCCTCGATTTACGCGGACGGCAGCCAAAGCGTCGCATTCAGCATCGAGGCGGAGGCGGGATATCTCCTGGCGGAACTCATGCGTTTCGACGCCCGCCTACGCGGCTGGGACGCCTCCGCCTATGCTGTGGAAATCGTCGCGCGCAACGCGCAATGGATCTTCTACGCCGCTTTGATAGCGGAACGCCAGGCCGACGTATTCCTGGACCCGCAGACCCGTGACTCCTACCGGCAGTGGTTGGACCGGCCCGCCGAGTACGGGGATGACTTGCTACAGAGCTTGACGGCCTCGCGCAATGGGACCATGGACCCGCGCAAGGCCGGCATTGCGGCCGTGGCGGAGTTCGACCGTCAGGCCCTTGTTGATTGCGACAAGGCTGTCGTCGCGCAGGCATCTTTCCGCGGCTTGGCGGCGCGCCAGGCCCGGACTGGGATGCTTTCGGATTACGAAGGCTCCGGCCTCTATGAGCCTGAGCGTCTTTCTGGGGCCCGCGCCCTGCCCCAGGCCGAGTCCGGCCCGGCCATGACGCCTGGCTCCTGTAGGACCGATTTGCAGTTGGAGATTGACGCACTGCCCAAGTCGGAGGTGGTACTCAAGGAGGCGGTCACCGTGGAGAGGAACTGGCGCCGCGAGAGGGGAGATTCCCATGCCGAAAAGCCATAGGGCCATTTGTTTCGCGGCGGTAATTTTGTGTGCAGGCGTCCTGCGGGCGCAGGAGGAGGCCGGGACGCCCGGCTCCCAGCCCCAAAGCCGGATGACAACTTCAAGGCTGTTTTCCTGCGAGCTGCCCTCTTCTTGGAATACCTTCGAAGAGGAGGATGTCCTGGGCGCGGTGTTCCATGCCCTAGGTCCTGACGACCCGACCGCGAGCTATCGCACGGGGCTCTCCGTGCGCTGGGTCGATCCGGAACAGACGGGTTATGTGGAGCCCAAGAAGGCCGTGGAATTAATGCGCCGTTCTGACCGGGCCGTCCGTCGTAACGCCACCCCGGTGCTGCCCATGCGCGTGGCCGGCCTGCTGGCGCGCGTCTTCGAGGTCACGGAGACCCGTGTCCTGCCTTTGGAGCGGCTACCTGCGGGCGAAAAAGTCATCCATCATTATGTGGCGGTCATCCCCGATCGCGCCGGCTATTACGTCGTGAGGCTTTCGTCCGCGCGCGAGGTGTATCTTGATTTTCACGACGACTTTCGCCGCTGTCTCCAGACCTTCCAGCCTTTCGCGCGCTAGTGTCGGCGGTAAGGGCAGCGGCCAGGCCCGCGGCCAACAGTTCTTTGCGGGTGCGGGGCATGGATTTTATCCCAGCCTCGCGGACCAGGGCTTCGGAGCGGGTAAGTCCGTCTTCGCGATAGAGCAGCCGCACCGGACGCCGAGAGCGCGTATAGGCGGCGCCCCGGCCCGCGTTATGCTTAGCCAGGCGGGCTTCCACAACCTTGGCCACGCCCGTGTAGAGGCTGTCGTCGCCGCAGCGCAGGATGTAGACAGACCAGGCCCGCTCATCCGCCGCGTTTGGCCGTATGCCACGGATCATCTTGAGGTATTTGCGCGTCATGGCCATGCGGAAATTCTAGCGCGGCCCTGGGACGCTGACCAGAAGTAAAGAGGCCGGCTCGCCCGCGGATATCGCCCAGTCTGCCGTGGGCCTGGCCGGCACGAAGGCCGGAGCCTTTGCGGAAAGCCTGCGTGTCCCTCCGGGGTATTCGATGCGGGCCTTTCCGGAAAGCACGATGACGTGTTGAAAGGCCGGGGCTAGGGGCGCAACCCAACGGGCTGTGGCGGCCGCGGTTCCCGCCAAGTCCAAGACTTGGACTGTGAAAAAGGGCCAGACCGCTGGGCGGTCCAGCAAGCGCCACAATCGGCAGGACTTCGCCTGCGGGCCTGGTTCCGAAGGTTGGGGGCGGCAGCGGATGCTTGCCAAGGAGGTGATGGAAAAATCCAGCACTCCCAGCAGACGCCGGAACGAGGCATCCGATGTGCCCAGGACCGGATGGCCTTTGCGGAAGCGCGCGCCGCGATCCCAGATAAAAGGAGTGAAGAAGTCGGCGACGCTGAAGGTGCAGTCCGAGCTCTGCTGGACTTCGGCTAGGCGCAGCTGTCGTTCAAACGGTAGGGGCATCCAGACTTCGCTCTTGGGGGCGAACGCGCCCTCCTGCCGCTGCCGGGCCAGACGCAGCTTCTGCGCCGCGCGGCTGCGGCCCCGCGTGGACAGGATGAAGTCCTGTAGAGCCACCAGCGTCGCGTCCTGTGGATGGAACTGCAAGGACAGGCCGAAGAGCGCGTGGATGAGCCCAGCTTTTATCATTAGGAGATTACCGGACTCGCGGCGTAGGTCGACCAGATTAAGGACGCCGACGATACGCTGGCGGTTGCGCCGTAGGTCCTCGCATAATTGCAGAAGTTCGCGCCGCTCGAGTTTTGAGAATCTGCCCAACGCGGCGGTGAATTTCCGGTCGCGCTCTGGCGCTGCCTGCCAGCCATCCAACGCCCGTTCCGCGGCCCAATCCCCATAAGCTTTGGTGAAGCGGCGGAAGGCCCGCTCGTCGGGTGTGCGCAGGCTGCGGCGCAAGGCGCTGAGCAGGGCGACTTCCCGGCAGAGCCAGCCGAGGAATTCCTGGGGGCGCACCAGGCTGTTGAATCCGATGTGTGCCAGGGGAGGGAAATCCGTGCGCAGGATTTTGGCGAAGACAGGAAGTCCATCGCCGAAGAGGCGGCGCGACCAGGCGCCCAGAAGGCGGGGCTGGCGGCGCAGGACCTGGGCCAAGGTGCCGCCTCCGGCAACGCCGGCTGGGGAATCTCCCCAGGTGGAGTTGAGCCACAGCTCTTCTCCCCACGCCTTGGGCACGCGGCGCGGGACCAAGAGCAGAGGACGATCGTCCTGGCCGGACCTCGCCGACGCGCTCATGACGGGACTATACAAAATATGCGCGGTCCGTTAAAAAAATTGCGATTGGCCGGGGCACTTTTCGGGCCGGCGCAGAAGTTCGCTCAGCTCGCCCTGAACCTGCACAAAGGTCTCTTCAAGAAGTGGGGCGCGTCGCGTCCGTCTTTTGATTTGTTACCATATAATAAGGTGGCTAACTAAATGCAGACCAGCTTTATCCTGAAGGACATCGCCCGGCGCGAGACCCTGGACTCCCTGGCCGCCCGCTATGAGGCGTTCGACCGCAGCGGACAGGAATGCTTCCTGGCCTTGCTGAGCGTGGCAGGAGCCATGATGGAGGCCATCGAGGCGCAGTTGGCGCACTACCGCATCTCGCAAGGGCGCATCCGCATCCTGCTGGAGCTGGAGCAGGCGCCCGGCCAGGCCCTGGCCGCCGGAGCCCTGGCGCAGAGGCTGGGGCTGACTCCGGCCACGATCACAGGCCTCTTGGACGGCCTGGAGCGCGCGAGCCTGGCCCGGCGGGAGCGGCGCCATGAGGACAGGCGCGGAGTAAAGGTGTGCTTGACCTCGCGCGGCGCCAAGCTCCTGGCCCGGATCATGCCCGAGCGCTTCCGCCGTAATGCGCGGCTCATGTCCAAACTTTCCGAACCCGAGAGGCGCGTCCTGCTCCGGCTTCTGGCGACGGTCTCTCGGGGCATGGAGGCGTTCTCCCGGCCATGAAGAACTGCATCCGGCGGGCGACGCTGCTGGCCGTCCTGCTTAGCCCCGCACTCTCTTTTGCGGCGCATCCGGCTGAGCAACCTCCGGTCGAGCTGACTCTGCAGGAATGCGTCACTCTCGCCTTACGCAATAACCTGGCGGTCCTTTTGGCCAAGGCGGGCACCGCATCCGCGCGGGGAAAGGCCTTGCAGTCTGCGGCGGAGCTTCTGCCCCGATTCACTGGTTCGCTGATGCAGATGAGGACCTTTGCGGAGGACATACCCGCCATGGGATTCGGCGGTAAAGGGTTTTCTGAGACCATCGGCCCTTGGAACACATTCGACGCGCGCGTCCGGCTCGTGCAGGAGATATTCGACCTGCCTTCCGCTCTGCGCTTGAAGTCGGCTGATGCCGATGAGCGCGCCACCGGCATGGAGGCGGCCTTGGCCGCCGAGCAGGTGGCCGCGGCCGCGGTGCTGGCTTATGTGGAGCTGTTCCGTTCCCGCCAAGCTATTGCTGCGGCCCAGGCTGATGTGGAACTCTCTTCCAGCCTGCGCCAACTCGCCGAGGACAAGAAGGGGGCCGGGACCGCAGCCGGAATAGATGTGGCCCGGGCCAAGACGCGCGAGGCGGAGCGCAGGCTCGCCCTGCTGGAAGCGCGCAACGTGGCTCAGGAGGCCGAGGTGCGCTTGCAGCGCGTCGCCGGCCTGCCCTTGGACCGGGGCGTGGTCCTCAAAGATGAGCCAGGGTTCGTTCCCGGCGAGCCTCCCCGTGTCGATGAATCCGTGGCATCGGCGCAAGGCGGCCGTTGGGAGATGCGTATTTCCGCGCAAAGGCTGGAGGCGGCCCGGTCGCAGTGGCGGGCCGAGCAGTTCACGCGGGCGCCTTCCGTGGTCCTGCGCGGCGACGTGGGCCTCAGCGGCCTGATTCCTGATTATAGGGACCGGACCACGGGCAGCGTGGGGGCGGCCTTGCAGCTGCCGCTATTCACCGGCCGGGCCATCGAGGGTCGCGTGCGCGAGGCGGACGGGCGCCGCGCCGCGGCCGAGGCCCGATTGGAGGATCTGCGGGCCTGCATCGAAGAGGACGTGCGCCTGGCCTTAATCAATCTGAGCGCCGGGGTGGAGCGCGTGGGCACCGCGACGGAAGTCGAGCGTTTGGCCGAAGACGAACTGGCCATGGCGCGAGACCGGTTCGCGGCTGGGTGGGCCGACAATCTCGAACTGCTCGATTCCCAGGCCGCTTTGACGCACGCCCGCGACGCCCGGGTCGCGGCCTTGGCGCGCTTCCAGGTGGCGCGCATCAATTTCGCCCTGGCCATGGGCCAGATGGGCGGATTCCGGTTCTAAAGGAGAGTGCATGGACCCTGTCAATGAGACCAAGGAGTCCGGACCGGCGGCCGCGGGGCATGCGCGGGGGGCGGTCCATCCGCCTCGCTCGCACAGTCGCCCGCATCGCATCCTGTTGACGGTCGCTTGCCTGGCGGCGGCGGTCGGCGCGGTTTTCGGGGGGCGTTATTGGCTTTGGGCGCTCGACCACGAGGATACGGACGACGCCTTCATCGACACCCACGTCATCGTCGTGTCGTCCAAGGTCGAGGGGCAGGCGTTCCAGGTCCATGTGGAGGACAACCAGCAGGTCAAGGCCGGCGCTGCGCTGATGGAGATAGACCCGACCGACTATCGGGTCAAGCTGGGCCAGGCGCGCGCGGAGCTAAAGGCGGCCGAAGCCGAGGCGCGCAAGGCGGCCGGAGACGCGGCCAGCGCTAAGGAGCTTTTTGCCAAGGACCGTATCTCCCGACAGTCCTGCGATCATGCCCGGGACGAGGCGGAGGCGACCCAGGCCCGGGCTGAACTGGCGCGCAAGAAGTTTGAACAGGCCGAGCTCAACCTTTCTTATACGCGCATCTCTTCTCCGATATCGGGCAAGGTGACCCGCAAGGCGGTGGAGATCGGTACCTACATTCGGGTGGGCCAGCCGCTCATGAACATCGTCCCCGACCAGGTCTGGGTGACGGCCAATTTCAAGGAGACCCAGCTCACCCGCATGCGGCCTAGCCAGAAGGTCGCCATCCGCATTGATGCCTATCCGGGCCAGGAGTTTCAGGGCCGTATAGACAGCATCCAGGCCGGGACCGGGGCGCGCTTCAGTCTGCTGCCTCCAGAGAACGCCACGGGCAATTATGTCAAGGTCGTGCAACGGGTGCCGGTCAAGATCGTGTTTGAAGGCCCTCCCGGGTCGTTGCCGCCGTTGTCTCCGGGAATGTCGGTCTACCCGGTGGTGGACCTCCGCTAAGAGCAACGCCATGGCGCATGAGCCGGTGGCAGAGTGGCGGCCAAGCCATCACCCTTGGCTGGTAACGATCTCGGTCCTCTTGGCCACCTTCATGGAGGTGCTCGACACCTCCATAGCCAATGTGGCCCTGCCCCACATCGCGGGCAACCTCTCCGCCACCGTGGACGAGGCCGCGTGGGTGCTAACCAGCTACCTTGTCTCCAATGCGATAATCCTCATCGCTGCCGGCTGGATGAGCAGCATTTTCGGCCGCAAGCGCTATATGGCGTTCTCCGTGGCGCTCTTCACCATCTCTTCCGTTTTTTGCGGCATGGCTCACAGCCTGCCCCAGCTCGTGACGGCGCGCATCCTACAGGGCCTGGGCGGCGGGGGCCTACAGCCCCTCGCGCAAGCGGTCCTGCTGGAGAGCTTCCCCATCGAGGAGCGCGGTAAGGCTATGGCGGCCTACGGCATGGGTATCGTGGTGGCGCCCATCATCGGCCCCACCTTGGGCGGCTGGATCACGGACAACTATTCCTGGCGCTGGCTCTTCTATATCAACATCCCCATCGGCATGGTGGGCCTGTTCATGCAGCAGATGTTCCTGGAGGACCCGCCGTACCTCAGGCGCGTGGCGGGCTCGCGCCTCGATTACATGGGGTTCGGACTGATGGCGCTGGGCGTGGGCCTCTTGCAGCTCGTTCTGGACAAGGGCCAGGAGCTGGACTGGTTCAGCTCCCATTGGATCAGTTGGGGCGCCGTCCTCTCTGCCGCCTTCTTGATCGCCTTCGTGGTCTGGGAACTGCGGCAAAAGCATCCCGTGGCCAACCTGCGCCTTTTGAAGAATCTCAACTTCGGCTTGGGGACCGCGTTCGGCGGTATTTTGGGGGCGGTGCTCTACGGCACCACGGCGCTTCTGCCCATGTTCATGCAGAGCCTGATGGGCTATCCGGCCCTCCAGTGCGGCCTGGCCATGACCCCGCGCGGCATCGGGTCCATGTTTTCCATGTTCGTCGTGGGACGTGTCACGAAGCTGGTGGACAACCGGTTCTTGCTCATGCTCGGCTTTCTAGGCATGGCGGCGACCATGTGGATCCTCAGCGGCCTCAGCCTCGACATCGCCCCGCGCAACATCTCTTGGCCGCTGGTCCTCAATGGTTTCTGCATGGGCTTCATCTTCGTGCCTTTGACGACATTGAGCATGGCCACCCTGCGCCAGGATGAAATCTACCAGGCCACCAGCATCTACGCGCTCCTGCGCAACATCGGCGGCAGCGTGGGCATCGCCTCGCTGGTGGCCATGAACCTGCGCCGGGCCCAGGTTCACCAGGTGACCTTGGTCTCGCACCTGACGCCGACCAGCCCGCTGTTCCAGGACCGCCTGGCTAGCATCTCCGCGACGCTGGGAAACCTTGGGGTGGGGGAACCCTTGCAGGCGGCCTACCAGATGGTCTACCGGGGAGTCTTGCAGCAGGCCATGCTCCTATCCTTTATGGATGTGTTCCGTATTTTGGTGTTCATCTGCCTGCTCTGCGCCCCGCTGGCCTGGATATTCCAGCGCGGCCGTCGGCGGGCCACGCTGATCGTGGATTAAAGTAGCGCGTAGCGGCGCGCGTAGATGTTGGCCACGATGCCCAAGGACCACAGAGTGATGGCCAGGCTCGACCCCCCGTAGGAGATGAGCGGTAGAGGGATGCCTGCCACCGGGATGAGACCGAGGCACATCCCCATGTTGAGCGCGAGCTCGAAGGTGAGTACGGATGCCAGCCCGCTACACACAAGGAATCCGAAGTAGTCGCGCGCCGCCCGCCCTGCCACGATCACGCGCCAGATGAGCAGCAAGTAGAGGCCGAGGATGCTCATGGTGCCCCACAGTCCCATCTCCTCGCCTACGACCGCGTAGATGAAGTCCGTGTGCCGTTCCGGCAGGAATCCGAGCCGCGACTGCGTGCCCGAGAACAGGCCTTTGCCGAGCAGACCGCCGGAGCCGATGGCGATCTGCGACTGATGGACATGGTAGGCGGCCCCCTGGATGTCCTCCTGGGGCGCCACATAGGCCGCGAAGCGGCTCCGCTGGTAGCCTTTGAGCTTGGCGTTGACCACGATGCCCGAGAGCAGGCCGGCGGCGAAGATGACGGGAATCGCGACGAACACGGCGCCCCGGATGTGCTGGTGCAGCATCTTCGCGAGGCGCCACGCCGCTAGGCTCAGGAGGACGGCGGCGATGATGGCGCCCACGGCGGTGACGCCGAAGTGCGAGGTCCTTAGGATCAGATCGGGCCAGGAGTTGTGCGCCGGCTCGGCGTACTGGATTTGGCACCAGGTGATGAGTACGGGCAGGCCTAAGGCCAAGGAACCGTAGCCGGCGATAGCGCCGAGGTGGCGCAGGTCGCCGCCGGCGCAGAAAAGCATGCCCAGCAGAATGGGGAAGAACGAAAGAGCGGTGGCCAGGTCGGGCTCCTTGAGGATCAGGACCAGGACAGGTGCCATGAGCGCGAAGGCATAGAGTACGGTCTCCAGTTCCGCTGTTCGGCGTGCGCGCCGGACTAGGAAGGCGGCCAGCACCAGGATCATCCCGGTTCGGGCCAGCTCCGAGGGTTGGAAGGAGAACAGTCCGAGGTTGAGCCAGGCTTTGTGGCCCTTGTGCGCGGCACCCACGGCCATGACGCAGACCAGGGCGGCCAAGGTCAGGCCGTAGATGATCTTGGCTTGGTCTTGGAAGACCTGATAGTTGAAGCCCATGCCGAAGACGAAGAGGGCGGAGCCGAGGAGCAGGGCGATGATGTGCCGCTGCATGATCTGTCCGAAATGGGGGAGGGGGTTGGCCGCGGACCAGACCGCGAGGCTGCCCATCAGGACCAGCCCGCCCACCGTGGCGATGAATATCCAGTCGAACCGGCCCTTGCTTCCGCTTCCTGCGCGTAGTGGCATCTCTAAGGAATATTACCAAACATCGCCGGGGAATGTCTGAGCCGCCGCAGTTCCTTGTAGCCGCGCGTTGACCTCCCGCAAACTACAAAAGTAGAATTCTTCTGGTAACCGCGCTTCGAGAGGTTGCTGCGTATCGAAGACCGGGAGGAGGTCGTTATGAAGGGAGACGCGAAACTCATCGACACGCTCAATTCTCTTTTGGCGGACGAACTCACGGCCATCAGTCAATACATGGTGCACGCCGAGATGTGCGAGAACTGGGGCTACGGCAAGCTCCACGACCACTTCAGGAAGCGTTCCATCGACGAAATGAAGCACGCCGAGCGGCTTATCGGCCGCATCTTGTTCCTGGACGGCCGGCCGACGGTCAGCGTCCTGCGCAAGATGCTCATTGGCGCTGATGTGCCCAAGATGTTCGCGGGAGACCATGAGCAGGAGATGGGTGCCAACAAGGCCTATAACGCCGCCATCGCCCAGGCCGTTGACGTTAAGGACAACGCCACGCGGGAGATGCTGGAGGACATCCTCAAGGACGAGGACCGCCACATCGACCACATCGAGGAGCGCCAGGATCAGATGGAGCAGATGGGCATCCAGAACTTCCTGAGCGAGCAGACCGAAGATTAGCCGTTGTCGTTTTGAATCCTTCGGCGTCCGCAGGACGCCGAAGCCGGCAGTCCCCCTATGAGGGGGACTGCCGTGCCGTTAGGGTGGCCATAATTTGACCAATAACAAAACGAGCCCACAGAAGCCGGATCTCACCATCTGGCAGATCGTGAACATGAGCATCGGATTCTTCGGGATCCAGCACGGATTCGAGATCCAATTCGCCCGCATGAGCTCTGTCTACGAGAAGCTCGGCGCTAAGCCCGACCAGCTGGCCTGGCTCTGGCTCGCGGCTCCCATGACCGGCCTCATCATCCAGCCCGTCATCGGCTACATGAGCGACAAGACCTGGATCCCCTCCTTGCGCATGCGGCGGCGGCCGTACTTCTTCTTCGGAGCGCTTTTGGCCACGGCGGCCCTGGTGGCGATGCCCGGCGCTTCTTCGTTGTGGATGGCCGCGGGTCTGCTGTGGGTTCTGGACGCTTCCCTCAATATCAGCATGGAGCCTTTCCGCGCCTTCGTGGCGGATAAGCAGAATTCAGCGCAGAGGCCTGCCGGCTACGCCATGCAGAGTCTCATGATAGGGCTGGGCACCATCGCCGGCAACTACATCGCTTCCATAGACCTCAACCGGACCGTGCCCGCGCTTTCCAGATTCGGCAAGACCCCGGTACAGCTTTCCTTCTACGCATGCGCCGCCATCTTCCTGCTCGCGGTGCTCTACACCGTGGTCAGCACCCCCGAATATCCCCCGGAGAACCTGGCGGAGTTCCAGGCTTCCACTTCCGTGAACGCCGCGCAGGCCTTCAAGAAATGGGCCCGTGAGACTCTCGATTGCTACTTGCACATGCCTCAAGTCATGAAGCGTTTGGCCGTGATCCAATTCTTCACTTGGATGGGACTTTTCTGCATGTGGATGTACTATGCGGTGGCCGTGGCCCATAATGTCTTCGGCGCTGACAATCCGAATTCCGAGCTTTACGAGCAGGGCATCCGCTGGGCCGCGCATACCACCATGGTCAAGGGCTTGGCCACTCCGCTCTTCGCCTTGTGTATGCCTTTCCTGGTCCGGCGGCTGGGGCGCAGCCTTGCCCACGGCGCGGCGTTACTCCTGTGCGGCACGGGCCTTCTCAGCGTGCCTTTCATCCACGACCCGCATTGGCTCTATTTCCCGATGATCGCCGCCGGCATCGGTTGGGCCTCTATCGTCGCCATGCCCTATATCATCCTGGTCGAGCACCTGCCGAAGGAGAGGTACGGGATCTTTATGGGCATGTTCAACATGTTCATCGTGATTCCGGAGGTTCTGGTCTCGGTCGGCCTGGGGAGTTTCCTGGTCCGCTTTCTACGCAACCAGCATTCTTATGTTGTGGGCTTCGGCGGGGCCTTGATTATTCTGGCCGCGCTCCTCACGCCCAGCCTGCGGCGTTTCGAGAACGGCCCCGAACCGGTCGCTCCTCTGGGCCTAAAGGCCTAGAGTGAGGCAGGCCTTTAGTCGATTGACGCTTATAGGGTTGCAGCCCTATATATAGTAATATGAAGCGCCGAAATCATCCCGGGGGTGGCGTGGTGACCAAATCTAATGCAGTCTTAGTGGCCGGCTTCGTTGTCATCTGCTCCGGGCTGGTCATCCATGGACAGAGGCGTAGCCTCCAGGCCTCTCCGGTGGTGCCGGTGGCCGAAAGGCAGAGCCTGCGCGATGCGCTCAATTCAGAATTCAGCGGGGACGTGAGCGCGGTCTTGTCCGATTTGAAGGCGCGCGATGCCTCGGGCAAGGGGAACCTCGCCGGCGTCGCGGTCTCCCGGCCGGGACAGCGGAACGTGGACGGTGATTCCGGCGCGGTGCCCGGGCAATTTGACTATTACACCCTGGCGCTGAGCTGGGAGCCGGCATTCTGCGAGGCCAAGAAGGACAAGCCGGAATGTCGTGGCATGTCGGCCGACCAGTTCGCCGCGAAGAACCTGGTCTTGCACGGCTTGTGGCCCAGCAAGACCGGAGACTCTCAGCATACCTATGGCTTCTGCGGGGTGGCCCCGAGCGTGCAGCAGCTCGACAATCCCGCCGGCTGGTGCAAGATGCCGGCCTTGAACTTGTCGGCCGAGACCAAGAGCGACATGGCGAAATTCATGCCGGGCCAGCAATCCTGCCTGGAGAAGCATGAGTGGTACAAGCACGGCACCTGTTCCGGCATGGATTCCGATACCTATTTCAGCAAGGCCGATAGCTTCGTCGCGGAGGCTTCCAACTCCAACTTGGGACGATTTGTCACTGCCAATGTGGGCAATATCGTCAACAAAGCCGACCTGACCTCCGCGTTCGAGCAGGACTTCGGCCCGGGTAGCTCATCTTCCTTGAGCCTGACGTGCACTCGCGCCAACAATCAAGACATGCTTTTGGAATTGCACATAACCCTGAGCAATCCGCTGCCTGCTGGCGGTCTCAAGGTGATGCCGACCCAGGTGTCGGGATCCGGCAACGGCCAGTGCCCTCCGAAGTTCCTCATCGATCCGGTCCACGCCGCCCCTTAAGCTTCGTTATCGGCGGGCGCTGTCGGCCGGGCCAACGGAGTCCTTGGTTTCAGCCTTTTCTAGCGACGAAGGCCGGACATCGCGTTTTCGGCTGATTCGGGTGGGAGAGGGCTTCGCTTAATGAAAGGTGATAAGGCCCAAGAGCGCAAGGATGATCAGAGCCGCGAATCCGAAAACGATAACCCAGGGCAGAACGGCAAGTACCATTTTTTCGAGCCAGGCGTCCTCTGATTCCTTGCCTCGCGGGTCAGGGTTACTCGCATAGTCGCCATCGGGCCAGTCCTTCGGGTCCACCACCCAGATGCTGTTCTTGTCAGAATCTATGGAGTTATTATGAAGGTCATTATAACTCATAGGCTGTAGCATAGCGGATGGATATTAAATTTTGATTACTGGAATAACCGCTAGTAGGGATTGTTCTTGGCCCTTCCGGGTACCATCAGCCATATGCGGATCTAGAAGTAGAGGTTGAAATAGAAGCCTGCCTCTTGATCCGGGACCCGGCGGTCGAGGATGAGGCGCAATTCCGTGTCGCGGGAAAGCCGCCACGAGTTCTCCAGCCGCAGCCTCTGCTGTGCCGGGCTTTGTGAGTATGCGATGTAGGTGGCCTCGCAGAGCGCCTTCCAGTGGCGCGTAATATCCAGTAGCAGCCCAGCCGTGCCCCCGCCGCCCCCGCGCCAGCCCTGGCCAAAAGCCGGGCTGGCGCCGAAATCCGCCTCGGCCATGGCAAAATAGAGCTCGCGGCGGATCAGGCGGGTCAGCGCCGAGACCCCGGCGCCTGCCCTGAGGCCGTAATACATGCACGAGGCTCCGTTACAACCCAGTTCCTTGGCTTGATCCACGCCGGTGGAAACCTTCCAGGAGGGCTGGCGCAGCCAGGAATCCCACGGCGCCAGCGACACGATGTTGACTAGATCCAAGCGTTCGATGTAGGGCTGCCTGGTCTTATTGTCGAAGCGCAGGCGCGTATCGAGCATCTCGAGTTGGCTGTCGGGGATGTAGCCGGTGTCGGAGGCGGGCAGATCGTGCAAGGCGGGGCGCCAGGACAGTTCCTCGAAGGAGGATTTCCTGTTGATCCCGAAACCTAAGCCCGTGCGGGCCGTGTCGTGGCCGGACTCCAGGGGTTCGGGCCGCGGGATATCGGCGGGCAAAGGCGGCTCGCCCAAGCGGCCGCGGGCCACGAGCAGGGAATGCTCGGCCTGGAGCGTCTTGCTGCCCGGTTCCGTGTAGAATCCGCTGCGGTAGCGCAGGTAGTCGTGGGCGGAATCCAGGACCAGGGCTTGGCGTCGGGACGGCAGGCTCTGGAGCGCGCCGAGCCCCGCGGCGTCAGCCTTCCGGCCCAACCTGAAGGCTGATGCCCTCTCGCCTTTGGAGAGGCGGGCGCGCCGGGCTTTCATTTCCGTGACGAACGAGGGGCGGTAGCGGACCATTTCTCCCTGACCCGGCCTAGCGAGCAGGACGCGCACCGTGTCCGCCGGGATGACCGAGAAAAGGAATCTGGCGCTGACGTCGAGGGCGTCGTCGGCGGCCTCCAGCAAGGTCAGCAGTTGATAGGAACAGTTCTTGGTGAAGAAGTAATAGTTGAAGTAGGTGCTCCCCATCTCCCATGCGTGGCGGAGCAGAAAGTCGATCTGCTCCTGGGTCAGGTTGAGCCGGTAGTCCCAGAGGTCTCGGCAGTCGAGGTTGCTGTACTCCTGAGTCTTCATGTAGAAGGGCGTCAGCGAATACTCGCCGCGGAACGCGCCGTAGACACCCCGGAGCGTGTAGAGGAGCGCGTTGCGGGTGTCAGGGGTCGCCTCGAAGTTCAGCGTGTAGTCGAGCAGCGCATCGTCCGCCCCGCTGCTTTGGCGCTCGAAGCGCAGGAAGGTGTGCCCGTACATAGAGGAGGGGTTGCCCAGAAAGGCGTCGGCGAACACCAAGGAGACGGCTTTGGCTCCGATGGCGTTCCGCCAAGCCGTGAATTCCGGGCAGGGATGCTCCGGCAGGCGGGCCGGGTCAAAACCAAGCCTATCCTTGAGCCAGGCGTAGCGCGCCGGAAAGCGGCACTGGGGATGCTGGGCCTTTGCATCCGTTGGCGGGGGTTCGAAAAATGCGGACAGGGTCGCCTCGAGTTCAGCCTGGGGGTCGCTCCGCCCGGCGGGGGACAGGAAGAAGCGCGCTCCATCGGCTTCGCTGCGCCAGCCTCGGCCGCTCGCCCTATAATGGAGGAGCCTGCGCCATTTCCTTCCACCGGACAGTTTCAGCTCACGCGAACGGTCTACCAGGGTGTCGCGGTAGGAGGCCTCTAGCGCGAGTCCGGCGCGGGCCGGCAATAAGAGAGCGGCGGCAAGGATGAACCTGCGGCAGGAGGCGCGCATTGCCGCAACAGAGGCGGGACGCCTCAAAGGCGTCCCGCCTCTTGGTCGCAATCGCCGGCCCGCTTTAGAGCGTTGCGAGCGCGGGTTCTGCGGCCATGACCGTGCGGAGGTTGCGGAGCATGGTCATGGCATCGATGTCAGCCGCCGTGAAAATGGATTCGTACTTCTGCTGGGAGAGCTTGAAGAATGTCTGCTTGGTGGTCATATCCTGGCAGCCCATCAGCGTGGCGAAAGAGCTGAGGTATTCTCCGCCGCCCTGCGCCATCTCTTTGGAGAGCTTCTGCAGGTTGACCTCAGCGTAAGCCTCCGCCCGCTTCTCGTTCTTCACCCAGCCGCCCTTCGCCGTGCAGCCTGCGGTCTCCGAGCTGATGCCGAAGGTCTGTGTGTAGGTGCCGTTGGTCGTCGCGCCGAGGATCAGAGGGATCTTCGTGTTCTTGTCGCCGAACAGCCTGGTGCCGAACCCGCAGCCGATGTTCGGATTAGTGTCTGCCGCGTGCACGACCGCAGCCAGCGCCAGTCCGGCCAACATGATCCATAGTCCCTTTTTCATGATTTCTCCTTTGCTCTGCGTCCAAGATTCCTGCTGACGGCGCAAGATGCGGAATGAACGTTCCGATAGTAATGATAATAAAGGATATAGGTTAAAGCAACGTCAAAGGCTCATTGATTTCGGGATGCCCCTGCCGGGCTGACGCTCTAAGATTCGGAGATCTCGTTGGGGAGTTGATTCTTTCCGGCCCCGGGCTCGCTCCTGGGGAAGTGCGCCGTCAATTCCCGGCCCACCTCGCGCACGCAGGCTTCGATGCCCTGGGCGTAGCGGCGTTCGGCGAAGTCCGCCAACAGGACTTTTTTCGCCTGCGCCCAAAGGGTCTCCCCGGCCTTGGCGTGGATGCTTTCGTCGCCCCATATAGCGAAACGATGGTCCAGGTGAGAGACTAGGAGCAGCACCCCGTTGCGGCCGTCGGTCTTGTCCAAGCCGAGCTTATGAAAAAAGTGTTGAGCCAAGATCAGGGGATCCCGCCCCCGAGTTCGGCTGAGTATGTGCACATGGATCTCTCCGGTCGTGCCCCGCTCCGCCTCCGCGATGGCTTGGGCGATGCTCGCCTTCTCGCCTCGGCTCAGGAAAGGTTTGAACAGACGCCGCCAAAGCCTGGTCCAGGCCAAAGGATGTCTACCAGCCGCCACTGGCGCCTCCTCCTCCCGAAGAACCGCCGCCCCCGGAGAATCCGCCGAAGCCTCCCGAACCCCCGGACCATCCGCCGCCCGGAAAGAAACCTCCGCGGCAGTAGCCGCCGGACCTGCGGCCGACGCAGTAACCGCCGAATGCCATCTGGCGGACCCAGCTCAGGATGGCCAGGAGAACACCGAAAAAGATGATGATGATGAGGTCGGATCGGCCGCCCTTGTCGGCGCGCGCCGGCAGAGGTTGTCCCTGCAGACGGGCCGAGAGACCTTCGACTACGGCCTGTACGCCCCCGTCGAAGTCGCCGTTCTTGAAGTAAGGCACGGCCTGTTCGCGCGCGATGGCGCCTGCCTGCAGGTCGGTGAGCGTGCCTTCCAGGCCGTAGCCCACCTCCACGCGCCATTTGCGGTCCTGCTGGAAGAGGCAGAAGAGCAGGCCGTCGTTGCGCTTGGCGTCGCCGATCTTCCAGGCGCGGAAGAGCCGGTTGGAATAGTCCTCGAGGGCCTCCCCATCCAGGCTTTGGAACAGCGCCACGGCGAATTGGTGCCCGGTGGCTTGCTCGAAGCCGCGCAAGGTCTGCGCCAGCCGGGCCTCCGCCTCTGGCGAAACGACTCCCTCGTTGTGGACGTAGGAGGGGGGGGCAGGGGGGATGGGCTTGGCGGCCCAGAGGGCCGCGGGCCAAAGCAGAAGGGATAGGGCGAAGAGCCTCCGCGAAGGCATCCGGCTAGAATTTCACCTGTGGCGCCTTTTGCGCCGTGGCTTCGGCCTCGAAGTAAGGCCGCGGCAGGAAATGCCCATAGCCCGCCACGATGCTCGCCGGCATGCGGCGGATGGCCGTGTTGTATAACCGGGCGGCATCGTTGAAGTCGCGGCGCGCCACGGCGATGCGGTTCTCCGTGCCCTCCAGCTGGTCCTGCAGGCTGCGGAAATTCTCCGTGGCCTTGATCTGCGGATAGTTCTCCATCACGGCCATCAGGCGGCTCAGTGATTGGCCCAGTTCGCCTTGGGCTTGCTGGAATTTTTTAAACTGTTCCGGGTCGTTCAAGATGGACTTATCCACCGTGAAGCTGCCCACGCGCGAGCGGGCGTCGACCACTGCGGTCAGGGTCGATTTTTCAAAGTTGGCCGCGCCCTTGACGGTCTCGACGAGGTTGGGCACGAGGTCAGCGCGGCGCTGGTAGACGTTCTGGACCTGGGACCAGCTCGAGTTGACGGTCTCCTGGGAGCCGACGAGGGTGTTGTAAGTGTGGAAGGCCCACATGGCCAAGAGGAGGACGATGGTGCCTATAAGAACCAGGACGCTTCTCATGGATTTTCTCCTTGGAATCAGCCGCGGGGCGGATTCTTAACATTAGGCCAGTTTCACGGAGTTGAAGTCAAGGCTGGGATGATACTATTTCCGCGGCGCGAGAGACCGAGGCTGCTTTTTTATCTCGCCGGCGATGTCTTTGACCAAGCCGAGGAGGAACCGCTGCTTGGCCTCGGGGAGGCTTTCCAAGACGCGGTCTATGGCGTGGGAGTGCGTTTGGGACGGCTTGGAGAAGGGTGGCAGCAGGTCGGCGGGGGCGGCCTTGAGGGCCGATGTGATGGCCAGGAAGGTTTTGAGGCTGGGAGTGTTGGCGCCGCGTTCGATTTGGCCGTAGAAGGAAATGTCTATTCCGGCCAATTCCGCGACTTGCGCTTGGGTGAATTTTAGGGCTTGGCGCAGGCTGCGAATGCGGCCGCCGATCTCCGCGTAGAGCTTGTCCATCCGGGATATTCAACGACTTCCGGCCGGAGTTTCCCAGGTGCTATAAATTGTATTGACAGTGTTTATAGCACTTATATACTATCATCCGACCGAATTGGCCGCTTCCTGCCGCTGGAATCAATCGGGATATTTGGCCCGCTGATTTTTCGGATATTGCTGAGACATTAAACAACGGAGCACAAAGTTGAGGACAACAGCATCATGGCCGACAAGATGCATCTTTTATGAATTTCCTACAAAAAATTGCCGGCGGGGTCGCCGTGTTGCCTAGTGGTTTTGGCTGGAAACGGCTTTCCCGCATTGTTGGAAATGTTGAGATTGTTCGGAATCGAAAGAAAGTCCAGACAGCTTCTTTGTTAATTCTTCATCTTTGTGCGGCGTCTGTTGCATATGCACAAACAATGCGGGTGCTAGCAGTTGGTGGAGGTGGGGGCGGTGGGGGCGGTTGGGCGGGCGGGGGAGGCGCCGGAGGCTATCAGTATACTACCGTGTCATTACCTACAGGCGCATATTCTGTAATTATTGGATCTGGTGGTTCGGTCGGCCAAAATGGTGGCGATTCTATATTTGCGTCTGTAACTGCATTTGGTGGCGGCTCAGGGGGATAGGGTCTCAAGACCCATTTTCGGCTGGAACTGCAGGCTTAAACGGAGGTTCGGGCGGAGGGGGGGGATCTTGGTACGTTGCTTGTAATTCTTATGCTGGGGGCGTAGCTAGTCAGGGATTCAATGGCGGAATAGGCGGCCAATGCACCGGCGGGTATAGTAGTAAAGGAGGTGGGGGCGGAGGGTGTGGTGGCAGCGGTGGGAACACAAACATATGGGATCTTGCTGGTGGTGGAGGCGGACCAGGCCTCCTTAATCCCATTACAGGCGTAGGTTATCTTTGTGGTGGGGGAGGCGGTGCCGGACAGAATAGCCTAAATAATGGAGGCTCTGGCATTGGAGGCAGTGGGGGAAATTTACATGCCGGAGGGACGGACGGCGCAGCAAACACAGGATCTGGCGGAGGAGGGGGTGGTGGTGCTGGCGGTTCAGGGTTGGTGGTTATCGCGCACTTAACGAACGCAATAACTGCGACGGGCGGTATAATGACGGCCACCGGCCCATATACAGTTCATACCTTCACAAGCAGCGGAACATTCACAGTGTTGCCTTTAACACAGGTTGTCTTGACTGTCGCATCGTCCAATCCAGGTAGCGGCGTGAATATTGTTGTTAGCCCCGCTGACAAGGATGCCCATTCCAACGGCAATACTCCTTTTGCCAGGACTTATTTCGCTTACAGCGGGTCTTCGATTACATTGACCGCACCTCCAACCGCTGGCGGAAACAATTTTCTTAAATGGCAGCTCGGTGGAGTCGATTATTCGACCAGTTCATCCATCGCTTTCGCATTAAATTCTTCTTCAACGATGACCGCTGTCTATAAGGCGCAACATCTACTAACAGTGGCATCCAGCAACCCTAGCTCCAACGTCAGCATAGCGGTCACTCCAGCCGACATCGGCAACCATTCAAGCGACAACACCCAGTTCACAAGAACCTACTGGGTTGGCTCCGCAGTAACATTGACTGCCCTTCCAACTGCTGGGGGGAACAACTTCATCGAGTGGCGGCGCGGTGGCGTTCATTATTCAACAAGCATGACTATTAATTTTGCCATGACCGCGGACTACACCTTTACCGCTGTTTACGCGACGCCATACGAATTGACCGTGGCATCTCTTAATCCGTCTAGCGGTGTCGACATTGCCATCAGCCCCGCTGACAACTATAGCCATGCGGATGGCAGCACCATGTTTGTAAGGACCTACAACAGCGGCACATCCGTCGCGTTGACCGCTCCACCAACGTCCAATGGGAATGTCTTTGCTAAATGGCAACTCGATGGGGCTGATTATTCAATAAGCGCGGCCACCTCTATTGCCGTGGCCGCCGCCCACACCATTACGGCCGTATATGGTTCGTCCTACTCGCTGACAGTTGCCTCGCTCAACCCCGCCAGCGGCGTCAGTATCATCGTTAGTCCCGCGGACATCTCCAGTGCTTCAAACGGTGACACTCAGTTCATCAGGACTTATGCCGCCGGCTCCACGGTCACACTGACGGTCCCCTCGATCCCCGGCAGTGTATTCCAAAAATGGCAACGTGGCGGGTCTGACTATTCAACCAGCCCGACTACTTCCGTTGTCATGGACGCGGCCTACACCATGACGGCTGTCCTCGCCTACGTGCCGACCTATCCGTTAACCGTGGCCTCGGTCAATCCCGCCTCCGGGGTCAGCGTGACTCTCAGCCCCGCGGATAATGCCGGCCACACCGACGGCAGCACGAGATTCGACCGGGATTACAACAGCGGGACGGTGGTCTCTCTGGCCGCGCCTGCATCCACCAGCGGCAATAATTTCCAAAAATGGCAGCGCAACGGGGTCAACTACTCAACCAACCCGGCCATCACTGTAAGCATGGTCGCGGCTGCCACCATGACGGCTGTCTACAGATCCCCGGCGCCCACCGTTACCAGCATCACCCCCAGCACGGGCGGCAACAGCGCCAGCGTAAGCATAACCAATCTTGCCGGGACAGGATTCCTGAGCACGCCGACCGTCGTCCTCCGTAAATCCGGGCAATCCGACATAACCGCCACCAATGTGGTCCTTGTCAGTTCCGGACAGCTTACATGCACCCTTTCCCTCTCAAGTGCGGTTCCCGGCGCCTGGGACGTCGTTGTCACGAATCCCGACAGCCAGAGCGGGGTTCTGACCGCCGGCTTCACCATCACGATGAACGATAACACCCCGCCGCTGGGCACGCCCACGGCTCCGGCTCCCGGGTTCGGCACGGGCGGCGACCTTGCATTCACTTGGACGCTAGGAACAGCGACGGACCCAGAAAGCGGCATCATTGGGTATCACTTGCAGGTCGGAACATCTTCTGCGACCAACGACGTGAGCCTCTTTGACGGCGACGTCGGCGACGTCCTCACCAAGGACTTCCCGTATGCCGTGAGCGGCCAGACCTATTACGCCCGCGTCTGCGCCATCAACGGCGGCGGCCTGCGCGGCTCTTATTCCACCTGGAGCGCCGGGGTCTCCAATGCCACCGTCAATCCCGCTTCGGATACAATTGTGCAGACCGCGGACGGCGTCACCGTGACGATTCCGGCCGGAGCCTTAACCGCGTCGGCCCGGTTGATCGTCATGGTCCCGGACACCTATACCGCCCCGCCCAGCAATTCCGGGTTCACGACCACCAACTTGGTGCGCGAGTTCTTGCTTTCAGACGGGACCAGCTCATTCCAAAAAACCATCACCATCGTCATCCCCTATACGGCGGCTGACATCGCCGGCATCCCGGAAAGCAACCTGCACATGTTCTATTTCGATGCGGCCACCGGCACCTGGGTCCTCATCCCGGGCTCCGCGGCAATCGGCGGGCAGGTGACGGCGCACGTAAACCACTTCACCAAGTTCGGCGTGTTCGGGTTCTCCGGGAACTTCGCCGACGCCTCGAACTATCCCAACCCCTTCTCGCCGCTCAAGGGAGAGACGACCAAAATCCGCTACAACCTGCCAGCGGACACCGCCGTCAGCATAAAGATATACAGCGCCTTCGGCCACAAGGTATGGACGCAATCCTTCGCGGCGGGGGCGGCAGGGGGGCGGCAAGGCTCCAACGAGGTGATCTGGGACGGAAAGACTGGGAGCGGCCGGGTCGTGGCCATGGGAGGCTACCTCTGCTACATTGACGCGGGCGGAACCCACACTACCGTCAAGGTGGGGGTGAAATAGCCATGAAACGGAATACCCTGGCTTCCCTCTTGATGGTCCTGGCCCTGGCGCTTCCGGCGGCTCTTTGCGCCGCCACCTATAACGGCGGATTCGCGCAAGAATTCCTGGAGGCCGGCTCGGGCGCGCGCGCCCAAGCCATGGGCGGCGCCTTGGCCGCCTCCGCGCAGGGCGCGGAGAGCCTTTATTGGAACCCCGCCGGCCTGGGCTTCCCGTTCGGGACCAAGGCCTCGGCCAGCTACTTCCGGCTTTTCGACGGCGGCAATCTCTCCGAGCTGTCCTTCGCCCATTCGTTGGATTTCCCGGCAGGCTTCGGCTTGAGCGCGCTGAATTTCAATATGCCCGGCATCTCGGAGCGGGACGCCTCTAACAATGTGACCGGCCAGACCAGCGACATGCGCTTGGCCGGGCTGTTCGGCTTCGGCGTGCAGCCGCTAGAGAACCTTTCCGCAGGCGTGGCCGGCAAGTATCTGCGCCAGTCACTGGCGGGTGAAACGGCCTTCGCTTCCGACCTCGATGTCGGCTTATCCATGCGATTCGACTATTTCAGCCTGGGCGCGCAGTATCAGAACGTCCTGGCCTCACCCATGCGCAGGGACGGCGTTCAGGATAAGCTCCCGCGCACCTTGCGGGGCGGTATCGCGACTGGAATCCCCGGATGGTTCATTCTCGAAGCGGATGCCGTGCGTCCGCAGGGCGGCTCGCTGGCCGTCAGGGCCGGCGGGGAATTCACCCCGTGGAACTGGGTGGCCCTGCGGGGGGGCTACGACGGCAACTATCCCACGTTCGGCGGCGGGTTGAGTGTCCTGAATATCGGCGTCGATTATGCCATCATGCTGCACGACACCTTGGGGCTGTCCCATCGCTTCACGGTCTCCTACGGCTTTGGGAGCCCTGATGAAGGCCGCCAGCGACGGCAGAAATGGCGCGAAGAAATCGCTGAGAGCGCCGAGCAGCAGAACAGGAGAGAATCGCTTGCGGCCGAACGGGTCCGCAAGATGGCCGAAAGCGAGCAGCGCGCCCAGACTATCCAAGGATATATCGTAAAGGCCCAGGCCGCTCTTGACGCCAGGAGTTTCGACAAAGCCGGCCAGTTCGCCCAACTGGCTTTGCAGATCGACCCCGCCAACGCCCCTGCCCTGCGGGTCTTGCAGGAGATCGGCATTGAGACCAACAGCACCGCGGCCGCGGTCGCCGTCTCCAGCGCCCCCCAGGGGACAGCCCCGGAGCTCATGAATTTCCCGACTACGAAGAGCGACAACCCTGACGCGGTGGCGGTCGTCATCGGCGTGAAGGACTACCGCAATCCCCTGGTGCCCGAGGTGAGCTTCGCGCGCAACGACGCCAAGTTGATGCGGGAATACCTGGTCCGCGTCCTTGGCTACAAGAGGGCGAACGTCTGGTATCTTGAGAGCCCCACGAAGAGCGACTTCGAGCAGTACTTCGGGACCCAAGGCGATTACCGAGGCAAGCTTTACGAGATGGTCAAGGACAAGCAGGCTGACGCGTTCGTCTATTACACCGGACACGGCGCTCCGGATGTGGAAACCAAGGCTGCGTACTTCGTGCCCTCGGACGCGGATCCGAATCTGGTCCGGCTGAGCGGCTATCCGCTGGATTTGTTCTATGCCAACCTGGCGAAGCTGCCCTCGAAGCATGTCACGGCCGTTATCGACGCGTGCTTCTCCGGTTCCTATCATAAGGGCGCCCTGCTCGCCGGCGCCAGCCCCCTGACCGTCACGGTGCGCAACGTGCAGGCCGACCCGAAGATTCTGCTTTTCTCCTCTTCCGGGTCGGACGAGGTTTCTTCCTGGTATCCCGAGAAGGGAGGATGTCCCGGGTCTAGTTGAAAAGAGTTGAGGCGATTCCCCCGGCTTGGTAGCATCAAGTTGGGACAAGAAGCACCAAAGGAGGAATCGCCAAATGGGAAGGTATCAAATTCTTCGTCGCAGGGACAGCGGT
>CAIRTQ010000007.1 GCA_903881545.1 uncultured Elusimicrobia bacterium | reverse complement strand
ACCGCTGTCCCTGCGACGAAGAATTTGATACCTTCCCATTTGGCGATTCCTCCTTTGGTGCTTCTTGTCCCAACTTGATGCTACCAAGCCGGGGGAATCGCCTCAACTCTTTTCAACTAGACCCGGGACATCCTCCCTTCTGCGGAGCGCGAAGGCTCAGCCGGTTGGCGATGCTGTTTACATGAGGATTCATTTTGGGCCTTCAGGGATAGCTCGAATCTGCCTGCGCAGCTCTTCTTTGCTGGGCAGGTAAAGCTGATAGCGGCTCGCGAAAATCGTGCGGTTGCCTTGCGGCAGGGCCATCTCAACCAATGCGTCACTTTTTGTCTTGCACAACAGGATGCCGATGGTGGGCCCCTCATCCTTCGTTTTTACATGCCGGTCGAAATAATTCACGTACATTTGGAGCTGACCCAGGTCTTGATGGGCCAGCTTCCCGATCTTCAGGTCGATGACCACGTAGCAGCGCAGAAGGCGGTTGTAGAAAACCATATCCACGAAATAATGCTCTTCGTTGAATGTAATCCTCTTTTGACGCGCCTCAAACAGAAAACCTTTGCCCAGCTCCAGCAGGAAGTGCTCCAGCTTGTCGATGATGGCGGATTCCAAGTCGCTCTCAGAGTAGACGGCCTCCTCCTTTAATCCGAGAAACTCCAGCACATATGGGTCTTTCACCGCATCTTGCGCAGACGCGATGACATGCCCCTTGCGCGAAAGGGAACGCACCCGCTTTTTATTGAGACTGAGGGCCAGCCGTTCGTAGAGTGATGAGTTGAACTGTCTTTTCAACTCACGAATCGACCATTTTTCCTTGACCGTCTCTATTTCGTAAAACCTCCGCTCTCGCTCGTCGGCCGTCTGCATCAAGAACACGTAGTGGGACCAATTGAGCGGAAATAAACCGCGCCATTGGCCAGACGCCGTCTGGCTAATCTCGCCTCGCGGCCCGTCGACATTCAAAAGGCCAGACAGTGTCTGGCCTTTCTGCGGATACAGCAGGAAAAATTGCCGCATCAGCTTCAGATTGGACAACGAGAACCCGCGGGCTCGCCCGACAAAAGCCTCGGCCAATTGGAGCATCAACCTCTCGCCGTAAGCCGCGCGGTCCGCCCCCTTCTGCTCATACTCAACGATATGGCGGCCGATCAGCCAATTCCGCATGACAAGCGCCACATCCACAGCGGCCACGGCCCGCTGCTGTAGGGTGCTGTGGGTTTCTTCAATCCGGGAAACCAGCTGCTTGAAATTCATCGCTACGCGCCTCCTTCGACGCCAGAAAGATCGAAGAGAATGGCCTGATCGCGGCGCTCGGTCTTGGAGCGCGGCTTACCGTTGGTTTGAGGCGTCGGTTCCTCAACGGGTTTTACGGGAAGGTTCTTGATCTCCAGGCTGTAATCGTCGCGGCTCCATTCGCAGCGAGAGAGAACAGCCTTGGGAATTTTCTTGACCGTGAGATTCGGGAACTCATCGAGATTCTTGACGCGAAAAGCCCCGCACATGACGAGGAGGCTGCGGCCCTCGCCGGCCTCGTCCGATAGCTTCTGAAATTGCTCGCGGGAGAGGGTCTGGGTGGTCACGTAGATGAAGTCCCTCTCGGTTGAGCGGCCGTGCTGCCAGTAGACCGTATCGCTTGGGGCGTAGATGAAGCCTTCCAATTTGCAGATGGCTTCGGTCAGCATTGGGGGATTGTACTTTTTGCTAATGACCCAGTTGTCGAACTGGTCTTTCTCCAGAAGGGAAGGCGCTAGGTGATAGTAGCGGAAGCCGCCGCCGCCTTTCCAGTTGACGGACTCGGTGATGCCGCCGGGGTCTTGGCCATCGATGACTTTTTTTAGGCGGGGGATGATGTGGGTGTGGCAGTGTTCGCCGAGCTCGACCATGATCCAGCGGCGGCCCATTTTGTGGGCGACGGCGCCGGTGGTGCCGGAGCCGGCGAAGGAGTCGAGGACCCAATCGCCGGGATTGGTTGCAAGTTCTAAGACTCGCTTGATTAGAGCTTCTGGCTTCTTGCCCTTCGGGAATTCGATCCCGCCCTCCGCATGAAGGTTATTGGACAGGATGTCGTCCCATAGCGTTGTAAGTGGTTCACCCGCGACATGCTCTCCATCAATCAATTTGAGCTTGTCCGAATAGAATAGAATTCTTTCGCCACCGATCAAATAGATGTCCGAATAGCCTTCCCGTTCCAATCTAAGAATCCGATCAGGTTTTGCAGCGGAAGCATCAATTAGCTTCTTCGCATCCGCACTGACGCTGTCGTAATCGGGTCGAGCGAGCCTAATTACGCTCTTTGCATTTTCAAGAACAAACTGGTCTATCAACTCAGGCTGATCCTTGGTAAGTTTTCTGGCCTCCTTCTCAATGACGCCGAGATTGGCCGCGAATGCCTTCATTAAGGTCGTTATCTTCCAGCCATCATGATGTTGGTCTCTGTTGGGGATAAACTGACCGTATCTTGTATCGCGCTCTCTGCCTGTGAAAAGACGGTTTGGCTTCCAGGCCGTCCTGTTTTTTGTGTAGAGGACGACATAGTTCGTCGTGTTCACACAGCCGGGATTGATTGATTTATGTCCAGTCGCCGACCCTTGCTTGAAAGTCACAACATATCCACGGTTTTTGCGGCCGAAAACCTCATCGAGTAAGACGATCAGATACCCCAGCTCGTTATCGTCGATATGGACGAAAAGTGATCCATCCTCCGCGAGCAGATCGCGCAGCAACTCGAAGCGGTCCCGCATGAGAGAAAGCCAGAGGGAGTGTTCGATTCCGTCATCGTAATGCTCAAAGGCCTGCTGCGTATTGAACGGGGGATCAACGTAAATACATTTGATTTTTCCGGAAAATTCCTGTTCCACCGCCTTAAGCGCCAGCAGGTTGTCCCCAAAGACGAGGCGGTTATCAAAGATGTCGTTCTTGCCGACACGGAACGGAGCGTGCTGGGACTTGGCCGGATCTTCGATGAAAATCCGAGGCTCCAGCTTGGGCCGATTTTCCTTGCCGATCCAGGTGAGCTCAAGTTTTGTCTTGTGGTTGGCCATGGCTATGCTCGCAAGGCTGCCCCAACCGCGCGGAGCCATCCTCGGACCTCATCAGTTCTATCCGCCTGCCGAAGCAGGTCGGGCGTCATTCTTCCTGCGAATTCCGAGTTCAGACGTTGCTTCGCTCGGGAAACCTTCTTCCCGAGCTTCTCCGTGTCGGCCTCCACCTCGGCCCAGGCGGCACCTCTACCGTCAGCTTCATGTAGTGCCCGAGCCACGAGTGCCGGGACATCTTCAAAGTCCGCACCGGTGCCCGCATAGCCTGGCACGCCCGGTCTAATTGCGTCCGGGTGAATGTAGTTTTCCAACTCTCGCTTCCCTGTGGTCCAGACAGTGCAGTTCGGGCGAGCTTGAAGCTGGGCTGCGATTGCTTGGTATTTTGGCTGAGCTGGCGGGGGATTGTCCCGATCAAGGACGTAGAACTCAGGACGATGGAACTCTCTTAAACGGGCGACCCAGAGATCTAGGCAACTACCGCCAAGCGGTACGAATAGGAGATGGCCGGAATCTTCAGCTAGACCTAGGTCGGGAATATCTTCTCCCCCGTCCCGCAACAGTTTCGAAAGTATCTTGAGGAAGGTGATGTCGTGCCGCCCCTCAACCCCAAAAAAGACCTTGATGTTGTGGTCGGGCAAGACGCCGAGCGAGTCGACGATTGTTCGCAATGTCGCCTCATCGCGTCCGTTCAGGACCGCAGGCTGACCATTTGCCTTAGCGACATGCCGCAGGGAACTCTGCGAGAATCGGCGTGCCAAGACTGGCGTATGGGTGGTGAGCAATACCTGGCATCCCGGCCGCTCTGCGATGTCCTCGAAGGCATCGATTAACATCCTCTGGTTGTGAGGGTGCTGACTCGTCTCAGGCTCTTCGATGGCATAGATTACGTTGGCACCCTTTGTTTCCGCATCCTGCTCCGCTTTTGCCCGGAAAAAGTTGAGGAGGATAAGCCGCCGCGTCCCGCTACCACGCTTGTTAATCGGAATTTCTGCATCTCCAGTGAGGCTAACAGAAAATAGGCTATCCCAACTCTTGTTTGACACACGAGGCGTCAACTGACTGGCTAACTCCGGGCTCATCTCGCGAATTTTGGCGACCGTGCGGTTCGCGATTTCCTGAACCTGTCTCTTCACTGTAGCGGCGATTTGTTCGAGGGTTACTTCTTGAGACCGGATAGCTTCCTTGATTGCCGCCTTCATCGGGTCCTGTGCTTCGTCGTCTTGGTCTGTGCTTGAACGATCTGCCTTGAAGAGGGCAAAGACGGGCAGGCACTTCTTCAGTTGTTCCCATACCTTGCCGGTTGCTTCCGCCTTCAGCTCCAAGTCTGTCCCTTGCAGGTTCAGGCCTCCGGCCGCGTGCGCCCATATAGCTCGTCGTAAATCAGTGTTTACCGTCTGATCAGCCCCGCTGAGGTCAACGCCCAGTTCCCGCGCCCGTTGCTTAAGTTTTGCGTTCGTCAAAGAGAGGAGATCGCTATAGGCCTCCGCAGTGGGATGTTGTGCCCGCGAGTAGATTCCTTGAAGTTTTGGCTTTCCAGCAGCAGGGCAGGAGTATATGCGCAAAATCTCAAGGTTTCGGCTTCCATTGAGGAGATATTCTTGTTCGAGACTGGTCGGATGCTGAACATCGATGACCAGTTCCCGAGGAAGTTGGTCGAATTCGCAGGTGATGCGAATATCTCGGTCCGCCCCATGGACACATCGATCGTCGGCTTCGGGTACCTTCTCATTAAAGAAGATGTCCAGAGCGTCCAGGATTGCCGATTTCCCGGAGTCATTCCGGCCGACAAACACAGTCAGGTCCTCGAACTCTATGACCACTTCGTCCTGATAGCAGCGGAAGTTCTTTATCTTCGCTCGGATTAGGCGCATATCGGTTAGTCCGGGTTCTCCAGAGGATAGAGCCTTAGGCCCTCGCCAGCACACCGGCACTGCCAATGCGTCCCCGTCTTGTTCTTGATCGGCAACGCTCCGCACTTGGCGCAGATCAATGCCTCGGCCAGCTCGATGGTCTTCTGCGCAAACTTCAGCACGTCAGCATCCGGAATATCAAACCCGGAAGGGTTCCAGTGGGCCCCGAGCTGATTACGAATCCACGTAAAGGCAGTGACGCCGTCCAGCATCGGCCCAATCGGCGCTTCCTTGGGAGGCCCCCCAGCGACGTTGGTGATGCATTTCAAAGCAGGTCGAAGCTTCTTTCCGAAGCAGTCCAGCAATTCGCCCAAGGTATAACTCGGATCAGCCTTTCGCGCCACCTTACACCCATAGAGAAGCGCCAACTGATCCAAAAGGCTTTCCAAAAATACCCCAGCCTTAGACGCCACCACCTGCCTGTCAAACGGAACCGCCGCCGCAGCCTCCCTCAACTCTTGAACAGCAAGCTTGGCCCCCCCTGGGCGAATTCCGCGCGCGAGGGTCCACGGAGCCAAGTGGATCAATTGAACATTGGCGCTTGGTCCTCGCGCATGACGGAACCGTTCCAGCCAAGGACGGTAATGCGTGGCCACGATGAGCTGGCTGAAATGAGCCGCCTCATCCATGAGCATCGCCATGAAGCGCTCCATGTGCGGCGCATCAACCGAGGTGACAACATCATCGAGGACGACAACGGTGTTTTCGTCCCGGAATTGCTTCGCCAGCGCCAAAAAGACGCAGACCCCCAGCGTGTCTAGATGAGATTCGCTGTAATAGGCTTGCGGGAGGATATCCTTCTCGCCCCCGAACTCCCCAAGAGACTCAAGCGAGCCGCGTTTTTTGGAGTCCAGGAAGAACCGGACTTTTATGCCCTCGCCTGGATGTATCTTCTCGCACAAATTCCCCACTTCCGTGGAAATGCCGGTCAGAATGCCGTCCACGTATTCCTTGCGGTGTTTCTCGATGATCGTTAGGATCGCCTGAGCACGCTTGCAGTTCTTCTCCAGATCAAGCGCCTTCTTGGTATTCTCCTCGACCTCTTTAACCGCCCGCTGAATCATTCCCAATTGATTCAGGGCCCGCACTTCGGTGTCGTGTTTAATCCTTATTGAGGCCAGAGATGCCTTGGCGGCGAGCTGGAGTTTCTGCGCTTCCCGCACGATTTCATCGTTGACGGGAGGAGCTGCCTCTGTTCGCATGTTGGGGTACTGAGACCAATCCAGCCGCAGAGTCATCACCTCGGCCAGATTCGACTTGCTCAAGGCTCCCGCGAGGGATCGGACTGACTGAATCACGCCGGCACGGTCTGTCTCTGCAATCACAACGGCGCTGTGCTGCATCTTCCGAATGGAATCAAGTTCTTTTTTGAGCAAGATCGTCCGGTTCATGGCGCTGAGGCGGGCAGTGATCCGCGCAAGCAGGGCCGCGACCGTGATGCCGGGCCTCTCGCAAAGAGGGCATTCATCCGGGTGAGAGTACTTTGGGAGATATTTCTGGGCCTGGGTCAGGAGATCAATGAGATCCGATTCCTGCGCGGCCTGATCCAGGTCTTTGACGGCTTGCTCAGCCTTTTGGAGCTTGCCATCCGCGTCAATTCTAGCCTTGATCGAGTTGCCCATCGCGTCAACAGTGCTCTGGGCTTTCTCATGATAAGTCTGAAACTCCTTGGCATGAGCAGCGCTGGCCTTCATGGCGACCGCGTCTCCCTGGGATCGCTCCTTGGCCCAGACGAGGAAGCCGGTCCCATGGCTGCCCTCTGCTGCCCAGGAGTCCGACAAAGATTTCTCGGCCTGGACCTTCGCGTGAGCGGCCCTGTCCAGGTCCTTCTCTAATAATAGGATGCAGTCTCTCAGGGACTTTTCGGAAGAATCTATGCAGGGGAGGGCGATGAAGGGTTGCACAACCTTGTATCGATTCGCCGGCTGGTCATCAATGACCTTTAGAATATGGCTTCTGCGGAGGATTATCGCGCGCGGTGGGTTGCCCGTCCCCGAAACCGATGGAGAGCCCTTATCCAGCTTGCCCACCCAGGTCTGACCATCTGCCTGGAGAGCGACGCGGAGGTCCTTTGACGCAAATTTCAGGGCAACGATGTGTTCCTTCGGAGTCGTTCCGCTCCGATCCTCGACCGACCCGTATTGCTTGTTGCAAACAAAGTCGATCGCATCGATGATGGACGATTTGCCTGTGCCATTTTCCCCAAACACCAGGGCTATGGGCTTGGAAGCATCGAAAGGGATGTCCACCGCGGTCGAGGCACCGCGAAAACCGGTTAATGAGAGCCTTTCAATTCGCTTCGGCATTTTTCTTGGCCTGCTCTGCTTCAACAGCGATTTCGACGATCAGATGCCAGTCCTCGGCCTTGAGGCTGCCCGATACCAGTTTGTCCGTCAGCTCATCAAGCTGCTTGGCGCTGAGAAGGCGCTCCTTGCGCAGGTCTGCGACGACCTTTTGGGCCAACAGGCTGCCGGGGTTCTGTTCCATGGGAATCAGGATGCTGCCGCTACCCGCCAGCGAATCGTGAATAGCACCTCTTGAGTCACATCCAACTTAAGTTTCGCCTCCACCGTCGAGAGAATATCGTCTTTTTGCTTTTCAATCCGATCCTGCTCCTCAAAGAGGCTGCGCCTTTTTTCGTTCCGCTTGCGTTCCAGTTCAATGACCTTCTTGTGCAGCTCAAGCTTGGTATTCAAGTCGGCCGCTTGCCTGGCTTCGCGCTTCGCGATAGTGATCGTCCTCTGGAGTTCGCGAAGCTCGGCTTCAAGTCCATCCTTAAGGTCGTACGCCCAATTTTCCAGCTTCTCCATCTCCGCGTCAAAAAAATTCTTATTCCGCTCCTCGGCGGCGTTAAGGGTCTCCTGAACGCCCTCCTTGGCGGCTTCTGCGAGCTTGTCGGCCACGGCAGTGGGAAGCTCAACCGGACCCGATGACTCGGCGGGAACCTCAAAAAGTTTCGCGCAAGCATCCGCGGTGAGCGGCCTCCCGTCGTCGCGTAGTCCCGAGAAGACCAGATGGTCTTCAGGCTCCAGGGAATTGAGCGAGACCAGCCGCAGTTGAATCCAGCCCGAGAAGCCCTGGAGCGCTTCGACCAGACTGATTTTCCCGTGTCGGGGATTGTAGTTGAAAGTGAGAGCATGCGGTTTAAGTTCGCGGGCGCGGGCTCCGGCGATCATCCTCTCCGCGAGTGGATGGCCGATGCGAAAGTGGTGGATGCCTTGCGTCGCGACCGAGGAAAGCAGCGCATATCGTCCGTTGGGAATTGCGTCCGCCTGGATGGAGTCCGGCAGTTTTTTTAAGTCGAACTCAAGAACCTCATCGGAGGAAAAATCCGCGCAGTCCCGCAGTTCCCCCTTGGCCAGCCGCCAGAGCAAAGAGTGGAAGCGGTTTCTTTGCTGGCTCGTTTTATCCTTCTGGAGCCGCAGCCGGTCCTGGACTTCGGCGTCGAAGTGCTCCATCAGTTGGGTTTTGGCTGTTTCGAGCCTTGATTGAATTTGGAGGTCCAGCTCAACCTGGAGCCTGTCGAAGGCCGCGTCGATTTCTTCCGTTGTTCGGCAGGACTGGTATATGTCGTTGACCCGTTTCTCGAAGTCCACCCCGGACTCCAGCGCGCCGAGCACTTGATCAGACGCACCAAAAATCCCCTCAAAAAGCTTGAATTTCTGAGCCAGGAGTTCGAAGACCCGGCGGTCGGCGGCGTTCTTCCTATTGATGAAGTTGATGACGACGACATCGTGCTCCTGGCCGTAGCGATGACAGCGTCCGATGCGCTGCTCGATTCGCTGGGGGTTCCATGGAAGGTCATAGTTGACGACCAGGCTGCAGAACTGGAGATTGATGCCTTCCGCGGCGGATTCCGTTGCGATCATAATGGGGGCGCGGTCGCGGAATTCCTCTACCAGAGCCGAACGGATATCCGCGCTAGGCGACCCCGTGACGCAATCCTGGCCCGCATGGCGGGATAACCAGGATTTATAGACCCGCTGTGAGTCGGGGTCCTGGTTGGTGCCATTGAAAGTGACGACTTCACCCGCATAGCCGTTGGCCTGGAGCATCTCCTTAAGATAAGCCTGGGTGCGGCGGGACTCCGTGAAGATGAGGGCTTTTCGCTTTGCGCCGAGCTGGGATGCTCGCTCCAGTCCTGTCTTCAAGGCGATGGTCAGGGCGTTGCCCTTTTCGTTGAGCTTAATGGATTCGGCCAGCTTCTTATAGTTTTTGAGGTCCTCCAATTCCTTCTGGAGGGCGGCCAGGTCGGCCGCGTTGGGATTAGCCGGGGCCTCGGCCGGCGTCGCGGCGGCATTATTGTCGGATTCCGCCTCCCACTCTTCTTGGGTCTCCGGGAGGGACTCGTAATCCGTTGCCAACGAAGAAGTTGGATCAGCCTGATGAGGCTTCAGTTGGTTTTCCCTGGCCTCCAATCGCTCAATCAGAGTGCCAAGAGTGGCTGAGATGGCAAACGAGGACGAGGCTAATATCTTGCGCAGGACCAAGGTGATCAGGGCCCGCTGCCCGACCGGCAGCGCGTAGGATTGCGGCCTTTGGAGATAAGCGGAGACGTGCTCATAAAGCTGCCACTCCTCAGCGCTGGGAGTGAAGTCCTGAGTCAGGGAAATACGGTTGGTGAAGCGGATATATTCCGAGACCTGCCGCCTCAAAGTCCGCTGGCACACCGGCGCGATCCTACGCCGCAATACAGAATACTCATCGGCGGATTCATCCCCGGCTTTCTTGGCGAACTGCTCCCGAAACGAGTCGTCACTCCCAAAAAGATGGGGGTCTACGAAGCTGAGCAGCCCATAGAGCTCCATGAGCGAGTTTTGAAGCGGCGTGGCGGTGAGGAGTATCTTCGGCCTGCCGGCAATGGAGTCACGAATGGCGCGCGCGATCTTGTTCCCGGTTCTATAAACATTGCGCAAGCGATGGGCCTCGTCGACAACCACAAGGTCCCAGGCCGTCCTTTGGATGGCCGCGGCCTCGCGCCGGGCAAACTGGAAGGAACAGAGCACGACTTTGTCCTTCTGTTCAAAGGGACTCGCCTGCCCCTGGGCCAGGAGAACCTTATGGTTGGCCGACTCCAGGATTAAGGAGTCGATGAAAAACTTTTCCGCCAGCTCGCGCTCCCACTGCTGGCGGAGCGCAGCGGGCAGGATGCAGAGAATTCGGCGTTTGCGCTCCGCCCAAAGCTGGCTGATGACAAGGCCTGCCTCGATGGTTTTACCGAGTCCAACTTCGTCCGCCAGCAAGGCTCCCCGGGAAAGAGGGGATTGGAAGGCAAAGAGGGCGGCGTCGACCTGATGGGGGTTCAGGTCAATGGTCGCGTTGTTAAGCGACTGCGAAAGCTTTTCCAGGTTGTCAGACGAACAACGCTTGGTGAGTTCATGTGCGTAATACTTCGAGTGGAAAGGGGTGCTCATAAACCGAGACCAAGATACAAATCGGACAGATTATACCTGCATATTCTAGCAAGTTGCCGGGACACGAATGCTGCCATGGGTTGCGCCCGGCATACGGCCGCCGGGCGCTCGTCACGGCAATGCGCATCCGAGCACCGGATTCATAATCCATTTTGGTAAACTATAACCAACCCATGTGCCTCGCGATCCCCGGCAAACTCATCAGCATCTCCTCCTCTGACGGCGGCCTCCCCTTCGGCAAGATTGACTTCGACGGCATCTCCAAGCAAGCCTGCCTCGCCTACGTCCCCGAAGCAAAGATCGGCGACTACGTCATCGTGCACGCCGGCTTCGCCATCAGCGTCCTTGACGAACAAGAGGCCCGCCAAACTTTCCAATATCTCGAAGAACTCGACCAGGCCGTAGCCTCAGAACCCAAGTGAAATACCTCGACGAATACCGCGACCGCCGCGCCGCCGAACGCTATGCCCGCATCCTGCAAACTCTAGCCAAAAACCCCTGGACCGTCATGGAGATCTGCGGCGGACAGACCCATGCCATCGTCCGCTTCGGCCTCGACCAGCTCATCCCCAAGACCATCTCCTTGGTGCACGGCCCCGGCTGTCCGGTCTGCGTGACCCCCCTGGAACTCATCGACCGCGCCATCGCCATCGCGCGCAAGCCCGAGGTCATCTTCTGTTCTTTCGGCGACATGCTCCGCGTGCCCGGCTCGCAAAGCAGTCTGCAGGAAGCCCGGGCCCAGGGCGCGGATGTGCGCGTGGTCTACTCCCCCCTCGACGCCGTCGAGCTGGCCCGCCGCGCGCCGGAGCGCCAGGTGGTGTTCTTCGCCGTAGGCTTTGAAACCACCGCGCCCATGAGCGCCATGGCCGCAAGCCTTGCCCGCCGATCGGGGCTGAAGAATTTCTCCCTGCTCGTCGCCCATGTGCTGGTGCCCCCGGCCATGGAAGCCATCCTCTCCTCTCCTGACAACAAGGTCCAGGGCTTTTTAGCCGCTGGCCACGTCTGCACCATCTCCGGCTGTGCTGAATACGCCCCCTTAGCCGCCAAGTACCGCGTGCCCATCGTGGTGACCGGCTTCGAGCCGCTCGACATACTCCAAGGCCTGGCCATGCTCGTGCGTCAACTGGAACGCGGGCAGTGCGAGGTGCAGAACCAATATGCCCGCTCGGTCCGGGCTGGCGGCAATGCCGCGGCCCAGACTTTGCTGCACGAGGTCTATGAGCCCTGCCTCAGGCAATGGCGCGGCATCGGCCCCATACCCGCCAGCGGACTGCGCCTGCGCGAGGCTTTCGCTGATCTCGACGCGGAACAACGATTCGAGGTCGCGCAGATCGCGGCCGCGGAGCCCAAGGATTGCCTGGCCGGGGAGGTTTTGCGCGGCCTGCGCAAGCCGCATGAGTGCCCGGCCTTCGGCGCCCTTTGCACGCCCGAGCATCCGCTGGGAGCGCCCATGGTCTCATCCGAAGGCGCCTGCGCCGCGTATCATCGCTATCACCGCGGCGGGGAGAAGGTTTCCGCATGAAAGAGCCCGGCCTGACTTGCCCTGTCCCGCACGAGCCGGGCGGCACCGTGACCTTGGCCCACGGCAGCGGCGGGAGGCTGATGCACCGGCTCATCCGCGATATTTTTCTGGCCGCTTTCCCGGACCCGGCCTTGCGCGAGGCGCATGACGGCGCCATCCTCGACCCCAGCCAGGACCGGCTGGCATTCACCACGGATTCATTCGTCATCCGGCCTATCTTCTTTCCGGGCGGAGACATCGGCTCTTTAGCCGTGCACGGCACGGCCAACGACCTGGCCATGTGCGGGGCACAACCGTTGTATTTGAGCTGCGGCTGCATCCTGGAGGAAGGCCTGAGCCTGGAAGCCCTGGCGACAGTGGCCCGCTCCATGGCCGCCGCCGCCGCCGAGATCGGCCTGCGCATCGTGACCGGCGACACCAAGGTGGTCGAGCGCGGCAAGGGCGACGGGATATACCTCAACACCGCGGGCGTGGGCCGCGTGATAGCGGCGCAACCCATCCGGCCCGACCGGGTGCGGCCCGGCGACGCCGTCATCGTCAGCGGCGACGTGGGCGCGCACGGCGCGGCCGTGCTCTCCGTGCGCGAGGGGCTCAAGTTCGAGACCGAGCTTAAGAGCGACGCCTGCCACCTGTGGCCCCAGGTGCGCGCGCTGCTCGAATCCGAGGCCGACGTGCACTGTCTGCGCGACCTGACCCGCGGCGGCCTGGCCACGGCTTTAAACGAGATCGCCCAGACAGCCGGCCTCTGCGTGCGCGCAGACGAATCCAGCATACCGGTGCGCCCGGCGGTGGCAGGGGCCTGCGAGATGTTCGGCCTCGACCCGCTCTACATGGCCTGCGAGGGCCGCTTCGCGGCCTTCGTGCCGCAGCACGATTGCGAGCGGGCACTGGCCGCCCTGCAAGACGCGGGCGCAGCCCCGGTGGTCATCGGCGAGGTCTTAGCCGAGCCCCGCGGCGAGGTGCGGCTGACGACCCGCATCGGCGTCGAGCGCGCGCTTGACATGCTCAGCGGCGAGCAGTTGCCGCGCATCTGTTAAGCACGATGCCCATCCTGGCGTGGCTGGCTCTGGCCGCGGCCGGGCTTCTGCGGGCCCAGGATTTCCCCAACCAGGCCGACGCGGTCTTCGCCGAAAGGCCTTTCGCCAACGCTGTGGTCGGGGCCCAGTTCGTGGCGGTCGCCGACGGCACCGCGGCCTATTCCCGCAATCCCGACCTGGCCTTGGTCCCCGCCTCCACGGCCAAGCTGGCATCCTCCGCGGCCGCCTTGATGCGGCTTAAGCCCGATTTCCGTTTCACCACCATCTTGCTCACCGAGAAGAAAGACCAGGGCAAACGCTCGCTTGCAACGCTCATCTGGCGCGGCCAGGGCGACCCGTCCATCTCAGGCCGCGGCCGCGCGAGCCTCGACGAGATCTTCGAAATCTGGGCCGACTCGCTGACCGCCGCGGGGGTGCGCCGGGTCAAGCGCCTGGTGCTCGACGGGCGGTATTTCGAGGGCCCGGTCACCGTGCCCGCTTGGCCGGACCAGGAGCTTTCCTACTGGTACCAGGCGCAGACCTCGGCCATCTCCTTCAACGACAACTGCGTGGACCTGGAGGTCCGGCCCGCGAGCCGGTCAGGGCGCCTGCCGGCCATCAAACTGACGCCGGACTTCGGATACATCCGAGTCTTGAACCAAGCCGTCACCGGCCGGGGCCTGCCCCACTTGGATTATCGCCGCGAGCCCGGGACCAACACGGTGCGGTTCTTCGGCTACATCCCGCCGGGCCCGCCGTACCGCGATTTCGTCTCCGTGCATGACCCGGCGCGCTTCGCGGCCGAGGCCTTGCGCCGCGTCTGGAAGCGCAAGGGCCTGCGCGTGGGCAAGATCGTCTCCTGGGAGGACGCGGGCCTGCGCGAGGAGAGCCTGGCCCCCATCCTGACTTGGCGGTCCCAGCCTTTGGCGGAGATCATCAAGATCATCAACAAGAACAGCCAGAACTTCTACGCGGAGCAACTGCTCAGGACCTTAGGCAAGGAAGCGGCCGGCCGCGGCAGCTTCGAGGCGGGCCTGGGGGTGGTCGCGGCGTTCCTGCGCGAGGCGGGGCTGGCCGAGTCATCGTTCCATCTGGTCGACGGCTGCGGCCTGTCCGAGCAGGACCGCTTCACCGCTGATGGCTTGGTGCGCGTGCTGCGCCATATGCGGGCGACGCCGTATTTCACCGTGTACTACGAGTCCTTGGCGGCCCCGGGCGTGGACCGGGCGGCCAAGGGCCGCATGAAGGCGGACCCTTTGGCCGCGGGCATGCGCCTCAAGCGCGGCACCGTGGGCAATGCCCGCAACCTGGCGGGCTATCTCAAATCGAAGAGCGGGAAGCTCTACGCCTTCGCGATATTGGTCAACGGCGCGAACCTGGACCGGCCTGCGGTAGACGAGGCTCTGGACCGGATCTGTCTGGCGGCGGCGCACCGGCTTCCGTAGCCGGCTGGGATAGGAACATCCCCCCCAGCAAGAAATGCACGGTCTTGATGGCCTCGGTGACTCCGCATTCCGCCAGGTGACGGTCGCGCCACCAATGCCGGTAATCGCCGCCCGGCGGCGCCGCGACGCGGACATCGTCGGCTAGGACCAGGCGCCGGAACTCCAGGCGGGCGCGCCGCGCGTGGTAGCGCGAGGTAACCACCAGCACCTTCTTGCCCCGGGCGTCATAGGCGCGCGCGAAAGAGCGGGCTTCGTCCGCGGTGCTCAGGACTCCTTGCCCGTAGAACCGGATACGGGACGCCGGGACGCCTGACTTGATCAGGATGGCGCGATTGACTTTCTCCTCGGCGAACAGAGGGATGCCCAAGGCCTCGATCCTCGATTCCTCCGGCGCGCGGAACGGGCGGCTGAGCCAGACCTCGGGCGCCAAGCCGCGACGGTAGAGCTCGGCGGCATATAAGGGCCGCTCGTAGCTGCCGCCCAGGACGACCATGGCGTCGGAGCGGACCGGCGCGTCCGAAAAGTCCATCCACCAGCCGACCGCGGCCGGCCCCAAGATGGCCGCCGCCAACGCCGCGCCGAGCAGGAGGGCGCAGTCCCGAAGTCCGCGACTAGTCACAAGGTCATTCATAACTGGGCCTCAACTCCTGGGCCAGACCGGCAGGGCGATGGGCAGTTCCATCTCCGGGATATTCCAGAACACCGATTCGTGGAGCGCGGGGAACTCGGCCTGAAACCCGTCCAGATATGAAAAGTGCCAGAGCCCGGCGCTGCGCAGCAGGGCCAGGTCCTTGCGCGCGGCCCGCCGCGCGGGGGTATCCAGCAGGGCCTGGAGCCTGAACTCGTAGGGCCGGGCGGGCAAGTCCACGCGGACGTTCTCGTCCGCGGCGGAGACGGAGTTGGACACGGGGTCGAAATCCGCCCAGAAATTCACCCAGCGCCGCACGCCGCGCGGCTTGGCCACGCGGCTTTGCAGGTGGGCCTCGCCGCCGCCGATCTTCTTGAATATCCGGAGCCAGAGCTTGTCCGGGACCAAGGGCGCGCCCAGGGTGACCAGGCGCTCGACTACGACCGGCCGGCCCTGGCGCTCCAGGCGCATGAGGGCCTCATGGATGAGGACCCCGCCCCAGCTATGGGCCACGATGTAGAGGGGCTGGCCGCGCGTGGCCGGGCCGTCACGCAGTGCCAGCAGGCGCCGCGTGAACTCGTCGGCGGCGCGGTCCGAGTCCTTGGGGTCGCGGGACCAGGGGAAATCCACGATCTCCACATCGAGGCGGTATTTTTGCGCCGCCTCGCGTAGCGACTCTGCCAGGTAGTCCTGCGGCCGCGGCTTGTCGCCCCCGGCGTCGCGCAAAGTGTCCTGCAAGGCGGCCAGGGCCCGGCTGATGCGCGCCACGTCCGGAGGCTGGTTGGGAAAGAGTTCCTTCCAGATCTTGACGATGTCCCTGAGTTCCACCCCGCAGAGCCCGATATCATCCATGGCCAGCCCGCTGACCGCGACCACCACGGGCCGGACCGCCCGCGCGGGCCCGATGGGGAAGGCCGCGCGCCCGGCCGGCGAGGCGATGTCGGCGCGCAACTCGGAGAGGATCCGGCTCGCGGAGAGGCCCGGGCCGTCAAAGGGAATGTCCATGGGGTCCAGCGCCGCGCCAGGCCGCAAGGCCGCGGCGAGCAGGAGAAGCGCGAGGCCAAAGACTCGAGCCGGAATCGCCATGTCGCTTCGAGTATAGCAATCCCGTCTCAAGCGCCGCATGAGCCGACGGACCCTGAAGGCAGGGTTCTTTGGGCCCAGCCCGGAAGCGCCTAGCTCGCCTTGCTTTGCAGGTGCTTCTCGAAGAAGCGCAAGGTATAGCCGATCTGGAAGACGCGGTTGTCGCGTTTTTGCGCGCCGTGGCCCTCGTCGGGGAAGATGAGCAGTTCCGAGTCCACCCCGCGGGCCTGCAGCGCGTCGTAGAATTGCAGGGCCTCGCCTACGGGCACGCGCGGATCGCTGGCGCCCTGGATCAAGAGCATCGGCCCCTTGAGCCGGTCGAGGTAGGTGATCGGCGAAAGCTTGACGAGGGCCTCGCGGTCCTTGTCCACGTCTCCGTACTCGCTGGCCCTCAGGATGCGGCGGTACGGCGCGGTGTTCCGCAGGAAGGTGACCAGGTTGGATATGCCCACCACTTCCGCGCCCGCGTCATAGGCGCCCGCGAACATGGTCATGCCGGCCAAGCTCGAGTACCCGCCGTAGCTGCCGCCGGCGATGCCGACCTTGGGCGCGACGCCGTTGTCGGCGAAACGCTTGCGCGCCCAGAGGGCCGCGTCCTCGATATCAGTGATGATGTTCAGGCGCTTGGGACCGTCGTCGGCATGGATCCAGGTCTTGCCGTAGCCGTCGCTGCCGCGCACGTTGGGCTCCACGAAGACGAAGCCTGCGTCCAGGAATATCTGCGCGTAGGGCGAGAAGCCAGGCTTGGCCTGGCCCTCCGGCCCGCCGTGGAACTCCACGATGACGGGGCAGGGCTTGGCGCAATCCTTAGGCTCCCGCACGAAGACCGGGATCGCAGTGCCGTCGCGGGCGGGGTAGCTTTCCAGTTTGGCGCGCACGAACCCGGAGAGGTCCACCTCCGGGGCGCTGCCCGCATGCCAGCGGCTCAAACTTCCGCTGCGCCAATCCAGGACATAACTTTCCAGAGGCCGCGTCCCGGGATCGACGGCGAGCACGGAGAACCGCCCATCTTGAGTCGTCGCGCCGAAGAAGACATGGTCGGCTCCGGACGGCAAGGCCGGCAGCTTGAGTTCCGCGTGGATGCGCGCGTCAATGGCGTGGAGCCTGGTATAGCCGCTTTCATTGACGGTGTAGAGGACCCGCCGGCGCGGGTGGTCGATGGACCAGTTCGAAACGTCATGCTTGATATCGGGGGAGATGGGAGTGAACTTGCCGCGCCGCCAAGAGTAGAGCCGCCGGAACTCGCCGAAATGCGGGGTGTTGACCAGGACCTCGCCTTGGCCCGGCCCGTACATGGCCGAGTAGTCCTCGCGCTCGCCCTGCCCGAACAGGGGCGTCAGGGCCTTGCTCGCTTCGTCCAGTTCGTAAAACTCGGCCATGTTGGAGCCGACTTCCTTTGCCAGGAGCAGGCGGCCGCCCTTGTGGTCGGCGATATCCCAGAGCCCGTCCTGCGTGAAGACTTCCTCGATGCGCTTCTGGGCGCGGTCGTAGCGGTAGAGGGCGTAGGCGTAGAGCTTCTTGTCGTTGGAGCGGAAATAGACCCAGCGGCTGTCGTCGCTGACGAATTGGAACTCCGTCTGGATGCCGGGCTTGTGCTGGATGACCTGAAGCGGCCCGCCTTGCGGGTCCTGGAGGTAGAGGCCGGGATTCTCCTCGCCCTTGCGGTCGCGGGAGATGACCAGGAAGCTGCCGTCCGGCGCGATGTCCTTGAGCAAGGTCGCATCCTGGCCGCCGGTCAGTTGGATGGGGAAGCGCATGGGGCCGTCGATGCGCCAGACCTGGGGCACGCCGGTGACGCGCCAGCTAAAATAAAGAGCCTTGCCGTCCGGGGCCAAGGCGCCGGCGCCGGGGGCGCGCACGTCGAGCATGGTCTGGATCTTGCGCGAAAGGGTGTCGGCCAGAGGCTTGGGCGCGAACTTTTCCAGAATGTCCTTGGAGACACTGGCCGCGCCGTGGCCGGAGTACGTCGCCGTGCTGGGCAAGGCTGTCTGCGCGCCGGCGAGGCTGACCGCCAGAACGCAAAGCGACAACGAATAGATCAGACTTTTTCTCATCGCGACCTCCGATTCTCTTCAAAGCGAAAACTCCGCAGCACTGCCCTAAAGACCTCGCGAGCTTCCTTCTTGCTAAAATTCGAAACCGTGCGGCCCGTGTCTTTGTAGGGCGCGGCTAACGACCCATACTCGCAGAGCTGTACCTGCCAGCAAGCGCCATCGCGTACGGCTCGGTACTCCGTCGTGTCCGCGAAATGGCTCATGCCGGCGTCCGACGCCGTGTGCAGAATAAATTCGAGCCCCCCGACCTTCATCACCGCTGGGAAACCATCCTGTCCTCGCCCCTGGGCATCCGACCCGCATTGGCCGTTATCGGCCGCGGCCGTTGACTTCCAAACGCTGACCTCATAGTCGCTGATCTGATCCGCTTTCCGCGATCGCTGAAAGACCCTAGCCAACTTCTCGCCACAGCCTTCACACGCCATGTAGGCTTGAGTCCTGACGTCGGCGCCATCGGCGATACTGGAGAACCGCGGATATTGCAATGAGAACCCGTTCTTATCGCTGGAATACGTTCTGGGCGCGGACCTGCCAGAGCACCCCTGCTCCGCGGCGAAGACCAGCAAAGCCGAGGAGACCAACGATAACAGAAGGAGTCTGGCCTTAGAGAATATCATTGCAGGATTATATTGCTTCGCCCTGAGACTTACAACGAAGAACGCTCCCGTCCCCCGTAACTGATAAAATCTTCCTGGATGGACTCCCCCCTCTTTCTCCCCACCACCCGCGCCGAGATGGACCGCCTCGGCTGGCCCGAGCTCGACATCCTGCTTGTCAGCGGCGACGCCTATGTCGACCATCCCTCCTTTGCCTCCGCCCTCCTCGGCCGCTGGCTCGTCGCGCACGGCTGGCGCGTCGGCATCGTGGCCCAGCCGCGCTGGGACTCGCCCCAGGACGTATTGCGCCTCGGCCGGCCCCGCCTCTTCGCCGGGGTCGGCGCCGGCGCCCTCGACTCCATGCTCGCACACTACACCGCTTTCCGCAAGAAGCGCTCGGACGACGCCTACACCCCCGGAGGCCGCGCCGGCGGCCGGCCCAACCGCGCCAGCATGGTCTACACCGGCCTCGTCAAGCAAGCCTTCCCCGGCCTACCCGTGGTGCTTGGCGGCATCGAGGCATCCTTAAGAAGGGCCGCGCACTACGACTTCTGGGGCGACTCCTTGCGCCGCTCCATCCTTCTCGACTCCAAAGCCGACCTCCTGGTCTACGGCATGGCCGAGCGCGCCGTGCTGGAAATCGTCCGGCGGCTGGCCGGCCAGGAAAATCTGCAAGGCATTCCCGGCACCGCCTATGTCTCCCAGGCCGCGCCGGCGGACTGCCAAAACCTGCCCTCTTACGAGGACATCCTGGCCGATCCCAAAAAGCTCATGGCCGCAACCTTGGCACTGGAAAAGCAGATGCTCTCGTGCTCCTGGCTGGCCCAGGCCCATGCCGGCCGGACCGTAGTATTCGCGCCTCCGGCCGAACACCTGACCACCCCAGAACTCGACCGCCTCTACGGACTTCCCTTCACCCGGCAGCCGCATCCCTCTTACCGGCAGACCATCCCCGCAGTCGAGATGATCAAATCCAGCATCACCGCCCACCGCGGCTGCGCCGGAGGCTGTTCCTTCTGCGCGCTCGGCCTGCATCAAGGCCGCCACATCGCCTCGCGCAGCCGGGCTTCGCTGATTCAAGAGGTGCGCGGCCTCGCCCGCCGCGCGGATTGGGACGGCGCGCTCACGGACGTGGGCGGGCCCAGCGCCAACATGTGGGGCGCGCGCTGCTCCGCCGATCCCAAAGCCTGCCGGAGGCCGAGCTGCCTCGCGCCGGCGATCTGCCCGCATTTTCAGGACGACCAGGAAGGTCTCGCGGCACTGCTGCGCGAACTGCGCGGCCTGCCCGGAGTCAAGCACCTGCGCGTCGCCAGCGGGGTGCGCTACGACCTCGCCCTCAGGAGCCCGGCCTACGCGCGCGCCTTGATCCGGGAATTCACGGGCGGGCAGCTCAAGCTCGCCCCGGAACACTACAGCGCCAAGGTGCTCGCGCTCATGCGCAAGCCGGAGTTCAAGCACTTCGAACGCTTCCTGGCGCTCTTTGAAAGCGAGTCCCGCGCCGCGGGCAAAGAGCAGTTCGTGGTGCCCTACCTCATGAGCGCATTTCCCGGCTGCACGGAAGCGGACATGCGCGCGCTGGCGCAATGGCTCCAGTCCCGCGGCTGGCAGCCGAAGCAGGCGCAGTGCTTCATCCCCGCGCCTGGGACCGTCGCGACGGCCATGTTCTACACGGGCATAGACCCAGAGGGCCGGCCGATCGCGGTCGCGCGCACGGACGCGCAGCGCGCGCGCCAGCATCGCATCCTGACCCAGGGTTGGGGACGGCCGGAAAGGCCTTGACCGTGCGGCGGGCGCCGCCTCAATCGCGCCAGAAGAACAGGGCGGCGGTCAGCGCCGAGCCGATGGCCCACATCAGCCAGGTGGTGGAGACGAAGTAAGGATAGAGCAACAGCAGGCCGCCCAAGACCATCATCCGGAAGTTCCCCAGCTTCTTGCCTCGCATGAGCGCCCAGAAGCCCACGCCCGAGAAGAGCAGGCCCGCGATGATGTTGCCGGCGGTGAAGTCGAAGTCCAAGCCCAAAAATCATACCACAAACGGCAACGTCCCCCAGGCCGAGCCTGAGGGACGTTGTGAGCCTCGACGAACGGCGGCTTCAGCTGCCCGCTGAGATGGCGCCTTCGGGGCAGGCCGCTTCGCAGGCGGCGCAGTCGATGCACTTCTCCGCATCGATCTGGTACTGAGGCGCGCCCTTGACGATGGCTTCCGACGGGCAGGTTTCGAAGCAGGTGCCGCACGCGTTGCACTTTTCGCTGATCTTGTAGGCCATGAAGTCCCTCCGGGATGCTTCTAAAGCGACATCCTTATTATACCAAGTCCCGCGCCGTTGGTGAAACGGCTCTGCAAAAAAACAATTATAATCTACCCGCCTCGCCGCGGAGCGTCTGTCGACAGGAGAGCCCATGAAAGACCAGCAGCCCGAACCGCACCAGCACCGCGAGCCCCTCGTGGAAACGAGAGGCGAAGAATTCACGGAGCTTCCCGAGACGGGCGAACCCGCACGCGCATCCCAAGGGCCAAAGCTCACACCGGAGCAGATCGAGGCGGACTGGCTCAAGAACGTCTACCGGGGCGACATGCCCCAGCTGACCTGGCGCGCCGTCATCATGGGCTCCTTGCTGGGCGCCTTCATGTCCCTTTCCAACCTCTACGTCGGCCTCAAGACCGGCTGGGGCCTGGGCGTGGCCATCACGGCCTGTATCCTCTCCTTCGCCATCTGCCGCACCTTGAGCGCCGTGCTGCCCGCAATGGGAGAGTTCACCATCCTGGAAAACACCTGCATGCAGACCACGGCGTCCTCCGCGGGCTATTCCACCGGCGGCACCATGACCTCGGCCATCGCGGCCTACCTCCTGGTCACCGGTCACCACATCCCTTGGTTCCCACTGACCTGCTGGACCATCTTCCTCTCCGGCCTGGGCTGTTTCATGTCCATCCCCATGAAGCGCCAGATGATCAACGTCGAGCAACTCAAGTTCCCTAGCGGCATCGCGGCGGCCGAGGTCTTAAAGAGCCTGCACACCAAGGGCGCCGACGCTGCGGACAAGGCCAAGTCCCTGGGATCGGCCGGCCTGCTCGGCGCGGCCGTGGCCTGGCTGCGCGACGCCGGCATCCCAAAAGCCCTAGCCATCCCCGGCATGCTCAAATTCCCGGGGACCATCAACGGCTATCCCCTGGACAAGCTGACCATCTCCGTGGAGCTCTCCACCATCATGGTCGCGGCCGGCGCCATCATCGGCTGGAAGGTGGGCTGGTCCATGCTCCTGGGTGCGTGCATCAACTACGGCGTGCTCGCGCCCTGGATGGCCAAGCTGGGCGCCATCGACCCCAAGCTGGGCTACCGCGAGATCGTGCGCTGGAGCACCTGGACCGGCGCCTCGCTCATGGCCACCTCGGGGCTCTTTATGTTCGCCCTGCAGTGGCGCACCGTGCTGCGCGCCCTTTCCGGCATCACCGGCATATTCCTGCCCCGGGCCTCCAAGACGGCGGACCAGCTCGCGCACATAGAGGTGCCCGCGTCGTGGTTCCTGACCGGGCTCGCCATCTCCGGACTGGGCTGCATGGCGGTGCTCAAGTACTATTTTGGGACCACCCTCTGGATGGGATTCGTAGCTGTGGCCATGACCTTCTTCCTCTCCATCGTGGCCTGCCGCGCCACGGGAGAAACGGATACCGTGCCCATCGGAGCCATGGGCAAGATCACCCAGCTCATGTTCGGCGTGCTCGCCCCCTCCAACATCACCACCAACCTCATGACCGCCAGCGTCACGGCCGGCGCGGCCGGGGCCTCCGCAGACCTGCTGACCAGCCTCAAGACCGGTTATCTGCTGGGTGCCAACCCACGTAAGCAGTTCTTGGCCCAGCTCCTGGGCATTATCGCGGGCCTGGTGGTGGTCGTCCCCGCCTTCTACATCCTGGTCCCCGACGCCACGGCGCTCGGAACGGACAAATGGCCCGCCCCCTCCGCCCAGGTCTGGGCCGCGGTGGCGCGCCTGCTGGCCAACGGCTTCGAGGCCTTGCACCCCACGGCGCGGTGGGGGCTGCTGGTCGGCGCGCTGCTGGGAATACTCATCCCCACCTTGGAGAGGATGGCCCCCAAGTACCACAGGTTCATCCCCTCGGCCATGGGCCTGGGACTGGCCTTCGTCATCCCCTTCTTCAACGCGCTGTCCATGTTCATCGGCGCGGCCATCACCACGGTCCTGGAGAAGAAGAAGCCTCAGCTCGCCGACAAATACGTAGTCACCGTGGCCTCGGGCTTCATCGCGGGCGAGTCGCTGTTGGGCGTGGCCATAGCGCTCTTGGCCGCAACCGGACTCTTAGCGGGCTAGCGGCCGGTTCAGGACGGCTTCCAGCATCCCTGGGGTCAGCAGTTCGGGATAGGTCTGTCCCGCGACGCGGCCCTCGGGATCCAGGACCACGGTATGGGGAATGCCGCGCACCCCGAACGCAGCGAAGGCGGAACTGTCAGCGTCGAGGCCGATCCAGCCGCGCAGGGGATGGGTCTTCAGGAATTTCTTGACGACGGCCGGGTCCTCGTTCGTGATGAAGATGAACCGCACCGGCCGGCCCTGGAGCCGCTCGGCTAATCCGTTCAGGTGTGGGATGGCGGCCACGCAGTCGTCGCACCAAGTGGCCCAGAACTCCAGCACCACGGCTTGGCCGCGCAGACTTCCCCAGCCGTCCAGCGCCGTCGCGGGCGCCTGCAAGAGTTTAAGCCTGATGGCTGGAGCGGCTTGGCGTTCGGCAGGCGCAGTCGGGCCGCAGCCGGACGGCGGCCAGCAAGCGGCCGCAACCGAGAGCACGACGACAGCAAGACGCCGCCCCATGACTTAATCATATCACAAAGCGCGCGATAGGAAGCCGCCATCGGAGAATGTTCCCCGGACAGAAGTGATTCCATGACGGCTCACACCAGCCGATTGAGGCCGTTGAGCGCCGCCACCCGGTAAGCCTCGGCCATGGTCGGGTAGTTGAAGGTCGTGTTGACGAAGAAGCGCAGGTCGTTGCCGCCGTTGGTCTGCATCATGACGGCCTGGCCGATATGGATGATCTCCGCGGCCTGGGCGCCGAAGCAATGGATGCCCAGGATCTCCATGGTCTCCCGGTGGAACAGGATCTTGAGCATGCCCACCGGATGCCCGCTGATCTGGGCCCGCGCCAGGTTGCGGAATAAAGAATGCCCCACCTCATAAGGCACTCGGGCCGCGATGAGTTCAGCCTCGGTGCGGCCCAGCGAGCTAATCTCGGGGGAGGTGTAGATGCCGGTGGGGATGAAGCGCGCCAAGCGCTCGTCGCTGACGCCTTGCAGGACATGGGTCGCGGCCACGCGGCCCTGGTCGTAGGCCGCGCTGGCCAAAGCGGGCGGTCCGGACACGTCACCCACCGCGTAGATATGCGGGACGCTGGTCTGGTAGAACTCGTTGACCGCGATGTTGCCGCGCCCGTCCGCGGCCAGGCCGGCCCGGTCCAGGCCCAAACCCTCGGTGTTTCCGGTGCGGCCGTTGGCCCAGAGCAGGACGTCGGTCTTGAGTTTCTGCCCGGACTTCAGGTGCAGGGTCACCCCGTCGTCGCGGGCCTCCACGCGGGCGCAGGACTCGTTGTGGCACATGATGGCGCCCTGGTCGCGCAAATGATACTTGATGGCGTCGATGATCTCGTCGTCCAGGAAGCTCAAGAGCTTGTCGCGGGTGTTGACCAGATTGACCTTGAGGCCCAGGCTACAGAACATCGAGGCGTACTCGCAGCCCACCACGCCGGCGCCGTAGATGGTGATGGATGCAGGGGTGCGGTCCAAGGCCAGGATGGTGTCGCTGTCGCGCACGCGGGGATGGCTGAAGTCCACCTCCGACGGCCGATAAGGCCGCGAGCCCGAGGCGATGATGATATGGGCGGCGGTGAAACGCTCGCGCGCGCCGTCGGGCCCTTCCACCTCCACCGTGTGCGGGTCGACAAAGGCGGCCCGGCCTTGGAGCAGGCGCACCCGGTTGCGATCGTAGAAGCCGCGGCGCATGGTGGCCTGCTGGTGGATGACGCCCTCGGCATGGCGCACCAATGCCGGAAAATCGATCTTGAACCCGCGCGCGTACTCGGCCGTTAAAGGGTTGGAACGAAACTCCGCCAGGTGCGTGATGCTATGGCGCAGGGACTTGGAAGGGATGGTGGACCAATGCAGGCACCCGCCGCCCACCTCCTGGCACTTCTCCGCCACCGCCACGCGCTTGCCCGACTTGGCCGCCTGCATGGCCGCGCCTTCCCCACCCGGGCCGCTGCCGATGACGAAGAGGTCGAAATCCATGGACCTGGACATTCTATCCTGGCCGGGACTCGCGGGGCAAGCTCTTTGCGGGAAAAAACCGCGCGCCCGAATTGATAGTATCTCCAGCAGATGCGCCCAGCGGAATCATTGCTGAAAGACTCCAAGGTCTTCTGCATGGTGCCTTGGGTGCACCTCAATATCCGCGCCGACGGCAAGGTCTGCCATTGCTGCAGGGCGACCCCGGACCAGGCGGTCGGCTCCGTTAGGGAATCGACGCTGGCGCAGATATGGAATTCTCCCGGTCTTAGGACGATCCGGGGTAACATGCTGGAGGGAAGGCCGAGCCCGGAATGCCGGAACTGCCTGGTGCTGGAAGCGGTCGGCTGCTCCAGCCCGCGCCTGGCCCAGAACCAGGAGTATTCCCGCCATTTTCCCCTCGTGGACTCGACCGCGCCGGACGGAAGCGTCGCGAGATTCCAGATGCCTTTCCTGGACATCCGATTCTCGAACATCTGCAATTTCGCCTGCGTCTATTGCGATGCGGACCGCAGCAGCGCCTGGTGCTCAGAGCACAAGGGGCCGGGAGAAGGGGAGGGCATCGGCGGCTCGGCGGTCTCGACCGCGACCCGCGACCCGCAACAACTCTGGCGCCAGGTGGAGCCCCTGATTCCGCACGTGGAGCATTTCTATTTCGCGGGCGGGGAGCCCCTGCTGTGCGAAGAACACTATCGCATCCTCAACCTGCTGACCGCACAAGGGCGATTCGACGTCCCTCTGAGCTACAGCACGAATTTCTCCGCCACGACTTTCCGGGACTTGGACGCGATGCGGCTATGGGACCGGTTCAACAGGGTCGATATCGCAGCGAGCCTGGATGCCTCCGGCCAGAGAGGAGAGTATATCCGGATCAACCAGGACTGGGAAGAAGTGCTGCGCAACAGGCAGCGGATGTTCGCCGCGTGTCCCAAAGTCAGCTTCACCATAGCGCCCACCTTGACGGCCATGAACGCCCTGCATCTGCCCGATTTTCATAAGGAGTGGCTGGAGATCGGCTACCTCAAGCCTCCGGACATCTACCTGAACATCCTCCTACAACCATCGGAATACAGCGTGCAGATCCTGCCAGAGCGCCTAAAACGCCGCGTGGCGGACCGATATGACGCACACGCCGAATTCCTGGTCGAACGTTATGGCGGCGAGGCCACGGCAGCGGCCCGCCAATTTCAAGATGCCGTCAAGTTCATGGTGGCCCAGGATGCCGGATACCTGTTGGACAAATTCAGACAGCGCATCCACGCCTTGGACCGGAGAAGAAACAGCCGCTTCAGCGACGTGTTCCCGGAATTGGCCGAGCTGATGACGGGCTGAAGCCCGCCTGCCTCAGAAAGGGAATCCGACGGGGCCGCCAGCCGACTGCTTACGGCGGGCGGCCGCCCGCGGCGCCGCCGCGAAGCCGTGGACATCCAGCGGATCGACCACGATGGCCTTGCGCGGTTGCGTCGGGCAGGCGAACTGGCAGGCCCCGCAGCCGATGCAGTAGTCCTCATGCTGCACCGGCGCGTAGACCTCGCGGTAAGGCTCCATGGTGATGGCCCCGGTCGGGCACTGCTCCTGGCAGGCGCCGCAGTCGCGCCCGAAAGCGTAAGGGATGCAGATTTCCTTGATAAGGCGGGACTTGCCAATGCGGATGCGCTTCTTGGCCTCGAGGGGAAAATAAGAGATGGCCCCGCTCGGGCAAACGGCCAGGCAGGCGTTGCATTCGTAGGCGCAGTAGCTGGCGCCGTAATCAAGCCGCACCTTGGCTAGGCCGCCCGCGCCGAGTTCCATTCCGACAGGGGCCAGGACCCGGCTCGGGCAGACGGCCACGCAAGTCTGGCAGGCGACGCAGCGTTCCAGAAAATCGGCGTAAGCCTTGCCGCCCGGAGGGATCACCGCCCGGGCCGGACCGGCCGCGGCCAGACTCTTCCTGACCCAAGGGGCGCCGCACCAGCCCAAGATGGAAAGGCCGGCCGCGGCCAGCAGTTGCCGCCGGCTCAAGGCCGCGGCGGCCGGGACATCGCCTTCGCTCTTGGCCGAGGCCGTCCTGCCCGGACGGCGGAAGCGGAAGGCCATGGCGCCGCTGGAGCACGCCGCCGAACATTCCAGACAATTGACGCACAGCTTGGCGTCGATGCGTCCGCCCGAGATGCACAGGGCCGGGCATGCGGCGGCGCATCTACCGCAATCCCCCCCGCAATTCCCCCGACTGCGGACCTTGCCGGGAGCAACGGTCTGCATGAGCATGAATAGGGTCCCGGAAGGACATAGCGCGCCGCAGAACCAACGAGCCCAGCGCAACGGCGGCAAGACCATAATGGCCAGGAATGCCAGGCCCATGAGGCCTTCCACCGCACCCGGCCTGCTCGCCAGGCCGTAGACGCGGCCCAGGTTGCTGAAATGGTCGAAATAGAGATACGCCGAGGATCGCCGCGCGAGAAGCCCCAGACAGAGGCCCAGGATAAGAAGCCGCGCCATCGTCCACCCACGGCACGGCCGTCCCGCCCAGCCCATGGCCTGGCCCGCTTGTCGGGCGAGTTCCTGCAGGAAGCCGACCGGACATAGGAAGGAGCAATAGAGCCTGCCGAAGAGGAGCGTGGCCGCCAGCAGAACGCCGGCCACGCCCAGCGTGAATGTTCCCAACGGTGGCAGGGAGAACCAGGGCAGGCAGGACATGGTGGGGAACAAGTGCAGGCCGTGGTAGAGCGAGACGGCGTGGCGGTCTGTCACCAAACCGGCGAAGACAGCAAGACTCAAACACAGGAACGCAGCCTGGCAGAGGAGCCGGATGCGCGGGGCCACGGTTCTAGACCTTCAAGGAGACGCGTTTGACGGCGGCGCGGTCGATATCCATGCTGCCCAAGCCCAGCTCCGCCGCCAACTTCAGGTAAGGGATGCTCTCGGGCGCCCGGCCCAGGACTTTCGCGGCCGCGGTGTCCGCGAGCACCGGGTCCGCGGACAAGAGCTGCATCTTCTTCATGTCGAGGTCGTCGGTGGTGCCGCCGTAGGGGCCGTTCTCCATCATGACCAGGAAAGCGTCCACCACATTGAGGTCAGGCTTGCGTAGCAGCGGGAATTCCGCGATGCAACGATGCAGGCCGTTGCCGTGCCAATAGCGGCGGTCCCAGACCACTCCCATGTGGTTCTTCAAGGCCGCAGTCATACGGCCCCCGCCATGACTCTTGAGGACGGGCGCGTTGATGACGACGTCACAGTCGAGAAAGAGGGTGTGGACCAGGGCACCCTTGAGCACCTGCGCACCGGGAATGGCGGCCTGGCGGTAGGACTTCCGGTCGGCTCCCGAGCGCATCTCGCCGCCGTTCTTCTTGACGGCCGCGGCGATGCCGGAGCGCAAGTAGCAGTCTTCCTCGCGGTTGCAGGTATGGTCAAAACAATAGACTTTCCGGGCGCCAGCTTCGTAAGCCGCGGCCACGATGCGCCCCACAAGGTCGGGATTGGTGGTGGCGCCCTCGCTGGGAGTCTTGTCCCAGCCGATGTTGGGCTTGACCAGGACGCTCTGGCCCTTCTTAACGAAGCGCTCAAGCCCGCCCAAGGCCCGGATGCCGGCGTCGAACATCCGGGCCGGAGAATCGTCGCGCACCGCGACCAGGTCCGGGAAGGCCGGCCGGGGCGTCTCTTTCTCCCGGCCCAGGAGAGGCCGGCGCAGCAAAGGAGGCAGCAGCCCGCCAGCCACCGCCGACAGGCCGAGCTTGAGCAATCCCTTTCTGGTAATATCCATTTCGATCTGACACTATCATATCATTCGCGAGACGGCGCTTGGCTCGATATATTCCAGAATTACCGAGTCCATTTAGTTGCGCCCTCACTCTAAAATTGATAAATTCTCTATTGTTCCAATTCGCTTAGCCGGAACGCGGAGGCGATGGCAAAAGGATTCTGAGCTATGAGCGATAAACCTGGCCTTCTCGCCGCCAAAGCGCCCTCCTCCCTTGGCAGCTATGTCGTAGAGGTCAACCTCAAGCCCGAGTTCGCCGATGCCGCCGGCTTGACCGCCCTCCGGATGCTCCACGACGCCGGCATCGCCGCGGCCCGCGGCGTGCGCGTGGGACGGCTCTACGACCTGCGCGGCCCCCTCAACCTCGGCCATGTGCATGTCGCCGTCCGGGAGCTCCTCTGCGATTGCGTGACCCAGGAGTTCCGGCTCTGCCACGGCGCCGCGGCGGCCTCGCCCAACAGCGCCGAGCGCTGGCGCGTGGAGGTGTGGCTCAAGCCCGCGGTCGCCGACACCGCCGCCGAAAGCGTACGCGCGGCCCTAGGCGACCTGGGCATGCCTGAGGTGGCAGTGCGCTGCGGCCTGGCCTATCACATCGCGGCCAAGTGCGGCCGCGGCCAGCTGGACAAGGCCGTCGCCCGATCGCTGGCCAATCCCTCCATCCACCTCATCCTCGTGCACGAGGACCGTTGATGCCCCCCCCCGCCCAGAAGAACCGGGCACCCGCCGCCCTCGATGCGGCCGAGCTTGCTGCGGTGCAAGCCCATTTCCGCACCCTGCGGCGCGAGCCCACCCCGGCCGAGCTGGAGACCTTGGCCCGCGCCTGGTCCGAGCCCTGCCGGAGCCGGACCTTCGCCGGCCCGGTCCGCTTCAACGACGGCCGCAAGACCCGCCGCTTCAAGAACCTCCTCGACGAGACCATCGTCAAAGCCTCACGCCGGCTCAACCGGGCCTGGTGCCTCTCCACCTTCCAGGACGGCGCGGGCATCGTGGCCTTCGGCCCGAAATGGGCACTGGCCTTCAAGGTAGAAGCCCACAGCCACTCCTGCGCCATCGAACCCCACGGCGGGGCCGAGACCGGCGTGGGCGGCGTCATCCGCGACGTGATAGCCGCCGGCCTGGGCGCGCGGCCGGTCCTCAACACCGACCACCTCTGCGTCGCGCCTCCCGACTATGCCGGCCCCCTGCCTGACACGGTCCGGCACCCGCGCCGCATCCTCGGCAGCGTGGTCTCCGGGGTGCGCGACTACGGCAACCGCATGGGTATCCCCACGGCTGCGGGCGGACTGTGGTTCGACGACGCCTACCGCCTCAACCCCCTGGTCTTCTGCGGCACCGTGGGCCTGCTGCCCGCTTGGGCAGTGCGCAAGGAGGCCAAGGCCGGAGACCTCATCGCGGCGGCCGGCGGCCGCACCGGACGAGACGGCTTGCGCCGAACGCCGGGCGCCGGCCCGGACGGAAACGACGCTTCCGCCGTCCAGGTGGGGCACGCGCTCAACGGCAAGAGGCTCTTGGACGCCCTGCTTGCCGCCCGCGACCGCAAGCTCTTCCGGGCTGTGACCGCCTGCGGCGCTGGCGGCTTCGCCGCGGCCGTCGCCGCGCTTGCGGGCGGGCGCGGGGCGCGCATCTCCTTGGAAAAAGCCCCGCTCAAGGCCCCCGACTTGGCGCCGTTGGAGATATGGCTCTCCGAGTCGCAGGAGCGATTGCTCTTCGCCGTGCCGCCGCGCGGCCTCGACGCCTTTGCGCAGGCCTGCGCGGCGGAAGGCTGCGAGACCGCGGTCCTGGGCGAATTCACGGACACGGGCCGCCTCGTGGTGACCCATGCCGGGACCCCGGTGGTGGATTTGGACCTAGGATTCCTCAGCCGCGGTCTGCCCCGCGCGGAAAAGGCCGCGGTCTGGACCGCGCCCAAGCCGGCCGGCGCCAAAGCTCCGGCGCGCGAAAAGGGCTTGGACCAGATTCTGACCGAAGGCCTAGCCCATCTCAACGTCTGCAGCCGGGAATGGGTCATCCGCCAGTACGACCACGAGGTGCAGGGCGGCACGGTCGTCAAGCCCCTACAGGGCAGCCGCCACGACGGCCCGGGGGACGCCTGCGTCATCTGGCCCCACGCCGCCACCGGCGACTCTGACGATTTCCAGGGCTTCGCTGTCGGCCATGGCCTCAATCCGGCCTACGGACGCCTTGACCCCTACCGCATGGCACTGGCCTGCGCGGACGAGGCCTTGCGCAACCTGCTCTGCGTGGGTGCGGACGTCTCACGCGCCGCCTTGCTGGGGAATTTCTGCTGGGCCGATCCGGACGACCCGGAACAACTGGGCGCCCTGGTGCGCGCCGCGGAAGGCTGCCGCGACGCTGCCCTGGGCCTCGGCGTGCCCTTCATCTCATGCCAGGAAATCCTGCGCAACCAGTCCGCGGACGCTTCGGGCAAGACCCTGGCAATCCCCGGCACCTTGCTGGTCAGCGCCCTGGCCCCGGTCGCCGACGTGCGCAAGTCCCTGACCATGGACATCAAGGGGCCGGGCAACGCCCTCTACCTCGTAGGCTCGACCGCCGAGGAACTCGGCGGCTCTCTGTTCCATCAGATTTGCGGCCGCTGCTTCGGCTGCGCCGCTCCCGCGGCTGACCCGCGCGCCGCCGCAGCCATGTTCAAAGGCGTCCAGGCGGCCCTGGCCAAGGGCCTGGCCCTATCCGCGCATGACCTGTCCGATGGGGGACTAGGAGTCGCCGCCGCGGAAATGTGCTTCACCGGCGGATTCGGGGCGGCCCTGGACCTGGACAAGGTGCCGCGCCGGTCGGCCATCTACTCAGACGCGGTCCTGCTCTTCTCGGAGAGCGCCAGCCGCATCCTGCTGGAAGTCGCCCCGGACCGCGAGGCGGCCTTGCTCAAGGCCCTGCGCGGGCTGCCGGCCAAGCGCGTGGGAGCGACCATGGCCAATCCCGTGCTCAAGGTCGCGGGCCTCGACGGCCGCGTAGTCATGGAATCCGCCCTGAGCACACTCAAGAGCGCCTGGCAGGACGCCTTACCGGGGAGGCTCGGGTGAAGAAGCCCCGCATACTCGTCCTGCGGGCCGCGGGCACGAACTGCGACCTAGAGACCGCTGACGCCTGCACTCAGGCCGGGGGAGCGCCCGAACGCGTCCACATCGACCTCATCCGCGCCGGCCGCGCGCGGCTCATGGATTACGACATCCTGGTCCTGCCCGGCGGCTATTCCTACGGCGACGACCTGGGCGCGGGCCGCATACTCGCCAACCAGCTCAAACTCCATATCAAGGAGCTGCGCAATTTCGTGCGCCTGGGCCGACCCGTGCTGGGCATCAGCAACGGCTTCCAAGCCCTGGTCAAGACGGGGCTGCTGCCCGTGGCGCACGCCAGCGAGCAGACCGCAGGCTTCACCGCCAATGACTCCGGACTCTTCGAGGCGCGCTGGGTCCATCTGCGCCTCAACACGCAGAGCTCGTGCCTGTTCTTCAAGGGCCTGCCCGAGATGATCGAACTGCCGGTGGCGCACGGGGAGGGCAAGCTCGTCCTGCGCTCCCCCCGCCAGCTCGAGGACCTCAAGAAGAACAAGTCCATCGCCATGCAGTATGTCTCCGACGACGGCAAGCTCGCGGGCTATCCGGCCAACCCCAACGGCTCGGTCTTCAACATCGCGGCCCTGAGCAACCCCGAGGGCAACTGCCTGGGCCTGATGCCCCACCCGGAGCGCTACATCTCCAAGTTCCAGCATCCCAACTGGACTCGGCAGACCTTCGTCAAGGCCGGCGTTGGCCTCGAGCTGTTCCGCAACGCCGTGGACTATTGCCGGGGCTAGGGCCGCCATGCTCCAGATTGGCGCCAGCCTCAAGCGCGCGGACGCGCCCCAGAAACTCTCCGGCACGGCCAAGTACATCGATGACTACCGGCTGCCCGGCTGTCTGCACGGCGCCACTCTGCGCACCGCCATCGCCTACGGGCGCATCACCAAGATTAACTTCGCGCCGACCTTCCCCTGGGACGAATGCGTCGTGGCCCGCGCCGCGGACATCCCCGGGACCAACAATGTCCTCTTTATCGAGGCCGACCAGCCCCTGCTCACCGAAGACCTGGTCATGCATCCCATGCAGGCCATCCTCATCGTGGGCCATCCCGACCGCGCGCGGGCCTACGAGGCCCTCAAGCACATCAAGGTCGAATACGAGGAGCGCGAGCCCGTCCTGTCCATCGCCGATTCCCTGGCCAAGAAACAGCTCCTGCGCGGCGAGGACAATGTCTTCAAGAGGCACCTCATCGAAAAGGGCGACCTCGCGCAAGGATTCGCCCAGGCCGACCGCATCGTGGAGGGCGAATACCGGGTGCCCCACCAGGAGCAGGCCTATATCGAGAACCACGGCATCGCCTCCTGGGTGGAGCCCGACGGCACCATCGTGGTCCACGGATCCCTGCAGTGCCCCTACTACGTGCACAAGGCCCTGGTCAAAACCTTCGCCCTCCCCCCGGAGCGCGTCCGGGTCATCAACGCGGTCACGGGCGGAGCCTTCGGCGGCAAGGAAGACTATCCCTCGGTCATCGCCGGCCACGCCGCGCTGCTGGCGCTGAAGTCCGGACGGCCGGTCAAGCTCATCTACGACCGCCAGGAGGACATGTCCGCCACCACCAAACGGCACCCCGCCGTGGTGCGCCACAAGACCGGCGTGTCCAAGGACGGCCGGCTTTTGGCCCAGGACATCGAGGTAGTGATGGACGGGGGAGCCTTCGCCACCTGCTCCGGGGTCGTCCTCTCGCGCGGCACCTTGCACGCGACCGGCGCTTACGAGTGCCCCAACGTGCGGGTGCGCGCCTCGGTGGTCGCGACCAACACTCCCCCCAACGGCGCCTTCCGCGGCTTCGGAGTGCCCCAGACCATCTTCGCTGCGGAACTCCAGATGGAGAAGATCGCGGCCGCCTTGAGCCTCGATTCTCTAGAACTGCGCCGCCGCAACGCCTGGCGCGTGGGTGCCGTGACCGCCACGGGCCAGAAGCTCCAAGAGAGCGTGGGCGCCCTCAAGTGCCTGGAGCTCTGCGCCCGGAGGGGCCACTACCTGCGCAAGCGCCAGCTCTACGCGCGCTGGAACTCCCGGAAAGGCAACCCCACCTGGCGCGGCATCGGAATAGCCCTGTGCCCGCACGGCGCGGGCTTCACGGGCAGCGGCGAGGTAACGCTCGCCAGCCGCGCCGCCGTGGCCTTGACCAAGAGCGGCGCCGTCCGTATCCTAGCCGCCTCCACGGACCTGGGGCAGGGAGCCATCACCATCTTCACGCAGATCGCGGCCCAGGCCCTGGGCCTGCCCCCGGGGCTCATCGAGGTCGAGGTGCCGGACACGGCCCTGGTCCCCAACAGCGGCCCCACGGTCGCCAGCCGCACCACCATGGTCATCGGCGGCCTGATCGAGCGCGCGGCCGGCCAGCTCAAGGACGCTTTGGCCCAGGCCGGAGGCCGTGCGCCCCGGACCCGCGCCGCCTTGAAGAAGGCGGCCGCGGCCCTCTGCGGCGGCCGGCAGGAGCTGCGCTTCGAGGTCGCCTACGAGAAGCCCGCGGACATCACCTGGGACGACAGCCTCTACCGCGGCGAGGCCTACGGCGTGTTCAGCTACGCCGCCGTCGCGGTGGACCTGGAGGTGGACCGGCTCACCTACGAGGTGCGCGTGCGCCGGGTCACCACGGCGCAGGACATCGGCAAGGCCATCAACCCCGCGCTGGCCAAGGGCCAGATCATGGGCGGCACACTACAGGCCCTGGGCTACGCGCTCTTCGAGCGCGCCGAGTTCCAGGGCGGCTGGATGCGCAACTCCCAGTTCACCAACTACATCATCCCGAGCTTCGCCGACGCCCCGCCCATGGAGGTCCTCCTGGTCGAGGAGCCCTATTCGCGCGGCCCGCACGGCGCCAAAGGGCTCGGCGAGATGCCCATGGACGTCCCGGCCCCGGCCGTGGTGGCGGCGATCCACGACGCGACGGGCTTCTGGTTCAGCGAGATACCGGTCTTGCCCGAAAACATCTGCGGGAAGTTCCGGAACGCGGAGAAAACGAAATGATCTCCTTCACGGTCAACGGCCGCAAGCGCGCCTACAAGGGCCCCCCATTCAAGCGCCTCATCGACGTGCTGCGCGAGGACTTCGGCCTGACCGGCACCAAGGAAGGCTGCGGCGAGGGCGAATGCGGGGCCTGCACCGTGCTCGTGGACCGCAAGCCCGTGACCAGCTGCCTGGTCCCGGTCTGCCAAATGGAAGGCCGCCGGATCGAGACCGTGGAAAGCCTGGGGCGCGAGCAGCGCCTGGGCCCCTTGCAGTCCTCCTTCCTGGAACACGGCGGCGCCCAATGCGGATTCTGCACGCCGGGCGTGCTCATGACCGCCTCGGTCTTGCCCAAGTCCACGGCCGGCGACCCGCTGGCGATCCGCCGGGCCTTGTCCGGCCATCTTTGCCGCTGCACCGGCTATCAGACCATCGTGGAGTCCGTAGCCAAAGCGCCGCGGCCCAAGCCCAGGAGCCGGAAGCGATGAGGGGCTCTCCCGGGAGCATGACCGTGCTCCGGCCGCGCAGCGCGGCCGAGGCCGTGATCCTGTGCGCCAAACATCCCGGCTGCCTGCCCCTGGCCGGCGGCACCGACCTGATGGTGCTCTGGAACATGGGGGAGCTCAACGGCCGCCGCATCCTCGACCTGTCCGGAGTGGCCGAGTGGCGCGCGGTGCGCAAAACCGCCGCCGGGTTGCGCGTCGGCGCCTTGGCCACCCATGCCGAGCTGCGCGACGACGCCTTCGTGCGCCGGGAGTTCCCGCTGCTGGTCCAGGCCGCCGCGGCCGTGGGCGCGGCGCAGATCCAGAACCGCGGCACCTTGGGCGGCAACATCGCCAACGCCTCTCCCGCGGGCGACACCTTCCCGGCTTTGGCCGTCTACGAAGCCCAGATCAGAGTCGTCTCCGCCAAAGGCGAACGGGTCATCCCTTTTTCAGAGTTCTTCGCTGGAGTCAAAAAGACGAACCTGGCGCCCGGCGAGCTGGTCTCCGAGATCGAGTTCCCCTTCCCGCCCAGCCGTCCGCGCCGGCAGCTGTTCCGCAAGGTGGGCACGCGCGCGGCCATGGCGATCTCCAAGACCGTTGCGGCGGGGCTGCTGTGGCTGGGGCCCGACCACAGGGTCCGGGAACTGCGCTTTGCCCTGGGCAGCATGGCACCAACGGTCCGGCGCCTGCGCGCGGTCGAGGAATTCGCGCGAGGCAAGCGCCTGACGACCGAGGTCACGGCGCAGGCCTGCAACCTGATGAGCCAGGATGTCTGCCCAATTGATGATGTGCGCTCCACTGCGGAGTACCGGCTACGCGTCTCCCAGAACATCCTCGCGGCCTTCCTGCTGGGCTGAACCGGCCCGGGAACCGGTCGCACTCCTCCTCCGGCTCCGGCCATAAACTGGTATACTGATTACGGACTCTGGTTCAGGAGGCCTCAAGAATGAGCGAACCCCAAGGACCGCACCAGCGCATCGTCGTGGGCCTTTCGGACATCCAAGACCAGATCCGCATGGTCAAAAGACTTTCCACGGCCGCGGCCGAGGCGGAACTGGGGCGCCTCGACGTCCTGGGAGACCTCCTCTGCGAACTCTATACCCAGCTACAGCACAAGAAGCAGGTGACGATATTCCGAGGCAGCAAGGGCTCGTCCGAAGATCCGGCGCGCGGGCGCCGGAAGTGAGCTCATGAAAACCGGCAAGACCCCGGACCGTGAGCGCGCCGCCTCGTCTTACGGCCCGCTCGCGCAGACCAGCGCAAATCAACAAGTGATTAGGGCCAGCATGAAGCGCTGGCAGAGTCACAACAAGTACGGCCTTTCCATAGGCCGCGGCCTAAGCGCATCCGAATTGGTCGACAAAGTGGCGGGCGAGACCGGCGCCAGCAAGAAATACATCCGCAGCTCGATCAAAAAAGCTGGCTGACCGGAAGCGGCGCCTTAGCGACGGCGGCGCGCACGGAACTTGAACCGGCCGGAGCGTCCCGGAAAACTGCCCGCAGGCTTCTGGCCCAGAGCGGCCGGCCCTGACCGATGCGGCGTGGGCGATCCGTGATGATGCGCATGACCAGCTGCGCGCGCGGGTGTGGCGGTCTGCCGCGCGGAATAGTCGAAGCCCTCGACCTTGCGGCGCTCCAGCCGGGAGCGCAGGACGCGCTCGATGTCGCGCACCATGGGCTCGTCCTCGCTGGTAACGAAGGTGAACGCGTCGCCGGTCTTGGCGGCGCGGCCGGTGCGCCCGATGCGGTGGGTGTAGGCGTCGGTCGTGTCGGGCATGTCGTAATTGATTACATGCGTGATCTGCGAGATGTCGATGCCGCGCGAGGCAATGTCGGTGGCCACGAGGATATTGAACTTGCCCTCCCGGAAGCCCTCCAGCGCGGCCTTGCGCCGGTTCTGTGAGAGGTTGCCCTGCAGGCTGGTGACGTCCTGGCCATCCTCGCGCAGGCGCTCAGCCAGGCGCTTGGCGCGGTGCTTGGTGCGCGTGAAGATCAGCACGGTGGAGCCGCCGGTCTGCTCCAGGAGCTTGGCCAGCAAGGCGGACTTCAAATGCTCGACCACGGGATAGAGCGCGTGGGACACAGTGGCCAGGGGCACGGTATGGTCGACCTGCACGGTGACCGGCTGGCGCAGGATCTCGTGCGCGAGTTTGCGGATGTCGTCCGGCATGGTGGCGGAGAAAAGCAGGGTCTGCCGACGCGCCGGCAGATGCTTGAGGATGCGGCGGATGTCGGGCAGGAAACCCATGTCGAACATACGGTCGGCCTCGTCGATCACGAGGACTTCCAGGCGCGAGAAGTTGCACGCCCCGTGCTGTAGATGGTCGAGCAGACGGCCCGGGCAGGCCACTACGATCTCGACGCCGCTGCGCAGGCCGCTGAGCTGGGGCCCGGCGCCGACGCCGCCGAACACGGTCATGCTGCGTTGGCCGGTCTGCCGGCCGAGTTCGCGGAAGGCCTGCTCGATCTGGTCAGCCAGCTCGCGTGTCGGAGCCAGTATGAGCGCGCGCGTGGCGCCGCGGGGGCCGGAGAGCAGGCGCTGGAGTATGGGCAGGGCGAATGCCGCAGTCTTGCCGGTGCCGGTCTGCGCTAGGCCCATCACATCGCGGCCCTGCAGGATGGGCGCCATGGACTGCAGTTGGATGGGCGTCGGCTTGGAGTAGCCGAGCGCGCGGATGCCGGCGGTTATGCGAGGGTCGAAATTAAAAGAGGAGAAGCCCATGGTTTGTTCGCGCTTCGTGGAGGGTAGGTTACGGCGCGGAGCGAGGATTCTATTGTAGCAGTTTAAGCTCGCCTTAGGCGGCCAGAGCCTTGAGCCCACCTTCCAACACCGCCAAACCCTCGTCGAGTTCGGCGTCGCTGATGCCCAATGGCATGAGCAGGCGGACGACGTTGCCGTAGGTGCCGGCGCTCATGAGGATAAGGCCGCGCTCGTAGCAATGCCGGATGAGCTTGACCGTGGTCTCCGGGTCCGGCTCCTTGCCGGCCTGGTCAAAGACCAGCTCCAGGGCCTGCATGGCGCCCAGGCCCCGTATGTCTCCGACCTTGGCAAAGCGCCTCAGGGCGGCAAGCCTAGCCGGCAGTTTGTCCGCCAACGCGCGGGCGCGGCCCAGGAGCCCGCCGCTTTCGAACAGATCGATGACCGCCAACGCCGCGGCGCAGGAGACGGGATTGCCGCCGAAGGTGCCGCCGATGCCGCCGGCCATGGGCGCGTCCATAATCTCGGCACGGCCGACCACGGCCGAGATGGGCATGCCGCCGCCCAAACCCTTAGCCAGGGTCATAAGGTCGGGCACGATGCCGAGCTCCGAGCAGGCGAAAAGCCCGCCGGTGCGGCCGAAGCCGGTCTGGACCTCGTCGGCGATGAAGACGATGCCGTTCTCTCCGCAGAAGGTGCGCAGCAGACGCAAGAATTCCGCCGGCGCCGGCACGAAGCCGCCTTCTCCCAGGACCGGCTCGATGATGACGGCCGCGACCTGATCGGGCTTGATTTCCTCGCGTAGCAGGCGCTCAAAAGCGGCAAAGCACTCCCGCGAGACCCGCAGCGGGTCCTGGCCCGTGGGCCAGCGGTAGCAGTAGGGAAAGGGCGCGCGGTAGACGCCCGGATTGAAAGGGGCGAAGCCTATCTTATAAGGCTTTTCCTTGGCGGTCATGGTCATGGCCATGTAGGTACGGCCGTGGAACGCGTGCTCGAAGCAGACCACACCAGGCCGGCCGGTGTAAGCGCGGGCGATCTTGACCGCGTTCTCCACGGCCTCGGCTCCGCTGTTGGCGAGGAAGGACTTCTTGGGAAAGCCGCCGGGCGCCAAGCGGTTCAAAGCCGCGCAAAGCCGGACATAGCCCTCGTAAGGAGTGACATGGAAGCAGGCGTGCAGGAACTTTTCGGATTGGCCGCGCACGGCCTCGGCCACTTCTGGGGCGAGATGGCCGACGTTGAGAACCGCGAGGCCGGCCGCAAAATCAATGAGCCGGTTGCCGTCCACGTCCTCGATAACGGCGCCGCAGCCGCCGGCGATGAAGATGGGTGTGACATGGAACAAGCCGCGCGCCACCGCGGCTTGGCGCTCGGCCATAAGGGCTCGGCTACGAGGGCCAGGGAGAGAAGTCTTCAGCGATATGATCATAAAGCCTCAGGTGTTCCAATTGTCGTGGATGCAAGGATAGGGGACCTGCGCCTGCGCCGCGCGGCGGGAGCGCAGCCAGACATCCAACCGGTCCCGTGACGGGTCCAAGGCCGCCAAAGCGGTTTTGAGCCCTGGAGACAGCAGCACCGGATGCCCCCCTCGGCCACCTTGGACCGGGATCAGAGCTTCATTTCCAACGGCCTCCGCGGCCGGGATGCCTTGCGCCAATAACTCAAAAATCCCCGGTTCCCAAACTCTCATGTCCACATGATAGAGGTAGGTCCAACGATCTAAGGGCAAAGCTCGCGCCAAGGCCAAGACCGAATCCAAGGCCGGAGCGTCAGGGTCCACCACCACCCAATGCGCTCGCGGCGACAAGGACCCGCATCGCTCTATCCAATCAGCCTGGATGGAGACCGCCACGCGCTCCAAAGGCAGGATGCCGCCCAAGAACTCAAGCTGACGAGCTAACAAGGGCATGCCGTCGCAATCGCGCCAGGCTTTAGCCCCCCCCGCGCGCCGGCCCCGACCCGCGGCCAGAAGGTAGCACTGGCAGGCGGATTCTCTTACCAAAGCTGGGGTGCGCCCACGCCGGGCGCCTGATGGAACACGGTGGCCGGCATCGCGAAGGAGATGCCTTCCTTGCGGAAAGCGTCCAGAATGGCCAGGTGGATGGCTTGGTTGACATCCATGAACACCGCGTAGACCGGGTCCAAGACATAGTACACCAGCTCGAAGGAGAATCCGGACGGCTCGAATGCCTTCAGATGCGCCCGGTCGAAGCGGGCCTTGGCCGAGGCCGCCACCGCCGAACGCAGGAGCTCCGGTATCTTCTTGACCTGCTCCGCCGAGGTCTGGTACGGCACACCCACGATGATCACGATGCGCCGCTCGCGCAGGTGCCGGAAGTTCTGGATCTTGGTCGAGGTCAGCTTGGAATTCGGGATGACCAGCATCTCTCCGGACAAGGCGCGCAACCGCGTGGTCTTGATGCCGATGGCCTCCACCGTGCCCTGCATATCGTCGGCCACGATAAAATCACCCAAGACGAAAGGCCGGTCCAAATAGATGGCCAGCGCGCTGAAAAAATCTCCCAGCACGGCCTGGGCGGCCAAGGCCACGGCTACGCCGCCGATGCCCAGGCCGGCAAGCATGGAAGTGACGTTGAATCCTAGATTGCTCAAGACGAAAAGGACGGCCAATATCCACAGGAGGAAACCAACTAAATAGGAAAGCCCTTTCGCCTTGCCCTCGTCATCCGCGGAAGGGCGGCTATTGTCGGACAAGGCCTTGCGCAGCGCGAAGTCCGCGACGACCTGGAGCAAGGTCACGGCCCGATAAACCACCGCGGCCAAAGCGGCCGCGTAAATGAGCCGGTTGAGGTGATGCGCCATGTGGAGGTGCCGGGTGGCCAGGTACAAGGCGACCAAGGCGACCTCGGGCATGCGCACGCGGTCTAGGAGTTTGCCAAAAAGCGTCTCCACACCATCGCCGGTACGCAAGGCCAATTGATGTAGGCGGGCCGCCCCCAGGCGTCGCGCCAGGATGACGCCCCAAAGGACGACCGCAAAAATGCCCAAGGCCAGCAGGTGGGCGGCGGCGGTGTTGCCGAAAATCTCGTGAGAGAGCATATTGATGTGATGATAACAAATTAAGCTATAATTCCTGAATATCACGACGGAGAAAGGGGACAATGAACACGACCACCATGGATTATAAAGTCAAAGATATCAGCCTCGCCGACTGGGGCCGCAAGGAAGTGACCATCGCGGAAGCCGAGATGCCGGGCCTCATGGCCCTGCGCGAGGAATACGCCGCCAAGCAGCCCTTGGCCGGCGCCCGCATCGCGGGCTGCCTGCACATGACCATCGAGACCGCGGTCTTGATCGAGACCTTGGCCAAGCTCGGCGCCTCGGTGCGCTGGAGCTCCTGCAACATCTTCTCCACCCAGGACCATGCCGCGGCCGCCGTGGCCAAGGCCGGAACCCCCGTTTTCGCCTGGAAGGGCGAGTCTTTGAAGGAATACGACTGGTGCATCGAGCAATCCTTGCTCTGGCCGGATGGCAAGGGTCCGACCTTGCTGCTCGACGACGGCGGCGACCTGACCAACATGGTCCACGACCTGCGGCCCGAACTTCTCAAGGACGTGGTGGGCCTCTCCGAGGAGACGACCACGGGCGTACACCGGCTCTACCAGCGCCAGGCCGCCGGCACCTTGAAGTGTCCGGCCATCAACGTCAATGATTCCTGCACCAAGAGCAAGTTTGATAACCTCTACGGCTGCCGCGAGTCATTGCTCGACGGCATCAAGCGCGCCACGGACGTGATGATTGCGGGCAAGACCTGCGTGGTTGCGGGCTATGGCGATGTGGGCAAGGGCTGCTGCCAGTCTTTGCGGGGCATGGGCGCGCGGGTGCTGGTGACCGAGATCGACCCAATCACGGCCTTGCAGGCCGCCATGGAGGGCTACCAGGTGGTGACCATGGACGAGGCCGCGGCCGTGGGGGATATCTTCATCACCGCGACCGGCTGCCGGGACATCATCATGCGCCAGCATCTTGACGCGATGAAGAGCCAGGCGATTGTGTGCAACATCGGGCACTTCGACCTGGAGATCGACGTGGCCTCTATCGCCAACGACGCGAAGATCAAGAAGATCAACGTGAAGCCTCAGGTAGACCAGTTCGTCTGGCCGAACGGCAAGGTGGTGACGGTGCTGGCGGAGGGGCGGCTGGTGAACCTGGGTTGCGCGTCGGGGCACCCGAGCTTCGTGATGAGCGCTTCTTTCACCAACCAGACCATGGCCCAGATCGAACTGTGGGCCAGCCGGGGCAAGGGCAAGTATAAAAATGAGGTTTATGTCCTGCCCAAGCTGTTGGATGAGAAAGTGGCTCGCCTACATCTGGCCAAGCTGGGCGTCAAGCTCACACGGCTGAGCAAGGCTCAAGCGGATTATCTCGGCATCAATCCGGAAGGGCCGTTCAAGGCCGAGAACTACCGCTACTAGGCGAGATCCCGTCGCAGGCAGTCAGGCGCTTTTGGCAGTGCAGGAATGGCTTCTATGCCACCGCCACTTCTTCCAGCCTGATGATCCCGTCGTGATTAAAGACGATCCGTATGCGCTCGTAACTCACCTGCAGTATCCCCCCCGAATCATGGGAGGTATAGCGCACGATCATGTTGACGTGATAGACCCTTGAGCAGTGCAGGGTCTCCAGCCGGTCGCCCTCGTCGCTGAGGTGCAGGTAGTCCACCTTCGGGTCGTCCGCCTGGCGCAAGAAATCGTCGATCGAGAAGCGCATGATGTCGTTAAGGCTCTTGCGCCGCTCGTGGACCTTGAAGATCGGGCCCGGGAACAGCGTGATCTCCTTCTCATACTTCATCACGCGCTCTGGCTTGCCCTCGCCCTCGATCGAGGTAAAATTGTCGATGTTGCGCCGACTCTGCACCTCCGGCGGCACCTGGTCCGCCGGGATGAAACTGAACGCCTCTTTATAAAAACCGATCTTGGCGCTGGTCAACGGGTCGTAGATGTCGGCTTTCCGGTCCGCCAGCCACCGCGTCATGCCCTTGGAGAAGATCAGCTTCATCCAGTCCTTGATCCGGTCCTTGAAGCTGTAGCTTACCACCGCGATGATGACGAACGGCAGACTCGTATTGGCGTAGCGGGTCTGGGCGAAGATGATCGTGGTCGCCGCGAACAGCATGGCCACCGCCGCCGCCACGGCGTAGAGGAACTGCTTCCAGCCCTCCCATTCCGAGATCTCCAGCCGCAGATACAGCACGCTGGAGACGAACTTCTTGAGCACGCTGCGGCGATAGACCAGCACCTCGTTGACGCCCCGGTGGCGCACCACGGAAGGGTAGCCCATGGCCCGGCGATAGCCCCGCTGCGCCAGGATGAGCTGGGTCAGTTCCGTGTCGAGAGTGGAGAGCTTGGCCCGGACTTCGGCGCTCTCCCGCACGCCGTCAAGCAGGGCCGTAAGATAATCCTCCAGCATGATGCTCATGTACTCATCGCAGAAATGGAAAGCCTCGCGCAGCTTGGTCGGCACGACCGGGCTGTCGATCTGCCCCCGCAGGGTGCGCATCGCCGCAATGAGGCCCTTAGCCTCGCCCAAGACTTCCACGCCCTTATCCTGCACGGCCGCCAGGAGTGTGCTGTTGCCGGCCGGGGTCTTGCGGATCCGTTCGAGCTCGACGAGGATGTAACGCGCGGAATCGCGCATGGCGCCGCGCGCGATGGCGGCCATCAGCTTCATCTCCTCCAGCACGGCCAGCACCTGACCCTCAAGCTGCTGGCCCGTCAGGATCGGGAGCAACTTGCGATGTGCCCCGTGCAGGGGCGAGAGCCGGTTGGCCGAGTCGGCCAGCATCGCCAGCGACATGTGCGGGGTCCGGAAACGGATATACTTCTGCGCGCTGTTGTAGAAATCGCTCTTGGTGTAGGTGCCCGGATTGATGTTGAGCGCCCGGGGCACGAAGAAATAGGTATCGACCCGGTAGACGTTCTTGCGCCGGGGCGCAAGCTCTATGTCAAGCTTGATCTCGAAGCGGTGCTTGTCATGCAGCGTGATCTTCGAATCAAGCAGCTCGTGGGTCTCGTCGCGCATGGGAGGGCGACCTTCGGAGACGTCCCGGCAGGACCGCATTAAGATTGTAGCGAAAGCAGACGCCGCTCACAAGGCGGTGAAGCTACTTTATGAAAATGAGGTCGCGGCAAAAGAACAGCCACAATAGCGCGGCCAGGGCTGCGGCCAACGGCAGCCAGGGCGAACGCCCGCGCCGGACGAAAGAATACTCCAACGAGCAGGCCCGGCCCAGCGCGAGATCCCCGGCTTTCATGAACAGATGCGAGGCGCCGTCGACGTTCTTCACCCAGTAGGGAGGCAGGGCTTCTTCGGCGGCCGGGGAGGGCACGCTCCTTCCGAAACCGGCGGCGATGAATCCCGGCGGCAGGACGATTTCCAGCGTCACGGAATCGATAGGCCGGCGCATGTTATTGCGGTACACGCTCTTCCATCTGTAATAGCCGTATTCGCCCGGCCCCGCCTTGTTCCAATCCAGGTATCGCGGCACGATGAACTCGGCGGCCACTGTCGCGGCGCGCCGCGCCGCCGCGACCCGCAGATAGGTCATCCCCTCCACCTGCTCCAGCCGCGCCGCGACCACGGCGCCCTTTTCCCCCTGCGTGACCCGCAAGTTTTCCGCCGCCGTATAATTGAAGGGCAGGAGCAACGACCCGCTGTCGCGCTCCTTCCAGGACAGCTCCGAGCGCACGCGCGCCGAGCCGTCGGCCTGGATGGCCACGGTCTCGTGGGCCGATGTGAAACCAACCGGCGCCGCCCCGGCGCAGGGCCAAGCGCAGGACAGCGCGGCCATCAGAAGAATGATCTTCAACGGTACTCTCATAGAATCAGTAAGGCACGATCCCCATGGCCCGGTAGAGCGTGAACCCCGCCAGGATGAGCAACGCCGTGCCCATTGCGCAGACGGCCAGGCCCGAAACCAGATGGTCGCATATGCTGTACTGGTTAGTGCCGTAGAACAGCACGTTGGGCTTGCCGCTGATGGGCAAGGTGACCACCCAGCTCAGGGTGAACGCCGCCGGCAGCGCCAGCGCCACCGGGTTGAAGCCCAGGCGGTTGGCGATGGCGATGATCATGGGAATGAGGATGATGGTCCGGATGGTCTTGCTGGTGAAAACGATGTGCGAGAACATGCTGACCGCCATCACGATGCAGTAAAGCGCCCAGAAGCTGATGCCGGGTTTGATGGAGAACAGGTCGAAGACGGCATCCACCAGCCATTGCGCCGCGCCCGTCTCAGAAAGGGCCAGGCCGCCGGCGTAGGCGCCGGTGCTGAAGATGAGCAGGTGCCAGGGGATGTCGGCGTCGTTCCACTTCAGCAGGCCGATGCGGGGGCAAAGCGCGATCACGCAGCCGATGAGCGCCGCCATCACGGGGCTAATCTCGAAACCAAAGAGCGCCTTGTGGTACCTGTCAGTAACCCACAGTAGCAGCACCAGCCCGAAGATCAGCGCGCCGTGCCACTCCGCGCGCGTGACCGCGCCCATCTTGCCCAGCTCGGCGGTGAGGGTCTCCATGCCGCCCGGCACCGAAGGCCGCTCCTGCTCCGGGGCCAGCCGGAAGAAGAGCCGCGGGCCCAGCCACCACGACAGCAGCATGGCGCCCGTCACCACCGGCAGGGCGCCTAGCAGCCATTCGGAGTAGTACACCTTGTGCGCGGTCATCCGCAGGATAAAGGCTACGGCCATGATGTTGCAGGTGCTGCCCGTGAGAAAGCCGGAAGAGAAAATATTGATCCCCTGGATGTTGAGCAAGGCCAGGTTCTTACCGAAATTATTCGGGTTCTTGACCGTGGAGCCGTACACCGCAGCCACGATCATGATGATGGGCAGAGTCATTACCGAGCGCGCCGCCGTGGCCGGCACCAGCGCGGCCAGCCCCAGCTGCAGGGCCACGAAAGCCAGCAGAACCGGCATGGCTTTGCGCCCGAACTTCACCGCCATCTGCAGGGCCAGACGCTTGGCGAGGTTGGTCTTGACCAGCACCGAACTTAGCACGAAGGCGGTGACATTGAGCCAAATCACGTCGAGCCCCAGCACGCCCAGGACCTTGCGCTCTTCCCACACGCCCATGGTGACCAGCATCACCATGAGCAGCAAGGAAGCCACGTAGTTGGGCACCGGCTCGGCCACCCACAGGATCAAAGCCATGATGAAAAGCGCCAGCGCCTTCTGGCCGCACAGGGTGAGGCCGGCCGGGGTGGGCATCAGCAGCAGGGCGATGAGCGCCAGGGCGGCGGCCGGCACGCCCAGGTACTTCAGCCACCGGTCGGAGGCCGACTGCTTGCGCGCCGGCGCCTTGGCCAGCGAGAAGTCGTCGAGGTGAAGGCCGCTCTCCGACCGCGGCGCTTCGGCCGGCGTCACCATCTAGTGAAAGGCTTCTTGATGAGGTTGGAGTTGAAGTAACGGGAGTCGCCCGAGACTTCTTGGCCCACCCAGGCGGGTTTGGCGACGGCCTGGTCCGCGCTCTGGAGCTCCACCTCGGCCACGATCAGGCCCTGATTGTCGCCGAAGAACTCATCGACTTCCCAGTCAAGCCCGCCGAGGGCTATCGTGCTGCGCGACTTCTCGATGAGAGGCTTCTCGCAGAGGTCGGTCAGCATGCGGTCGGCGTCCGCCGCCGGTATTTCGTATTCGTACTCGGCCCGGGTGACACCGGTGGTGATGCCCTTGATGGTCAGGTAGCCTTTGTCATCGATGGTGCGCACCCGCACGGTGCGCTCTTTTACGGTGGAGAGATAGCCCTGGCGGTACTTCACCGGCTCGGCCAGCGCGCGCCAGCCGTCACCGTTAACCAAAAATTTGCGCTCGATTTCCTTTCCCATGATATCCTCCGGTCGAATCAGTGCGTCAAGATGAAAGCCGGCCGCCCCCGCTTGCCTTAGGCGGGCAGGGGATCCATGCCGATGATCCGCTTGATGGCGCGAAGGTAATTGACGTTCTCGTATTCGCGCAGGCCCAGCAGTTCCACCGCCTTGAGGATGTCGGGCACGCTCACGGATTCCACGGCCACGGTCTTGATGGCCGCGCCGTTGATGAGCAGTTCGGCGTATTCCGTGATGCAGTTGTTCACGGTGAAGGCAAAGCGCCGCTTCATCACGTAAGCCGGCACCAAGTCCTTGTGCGGCCGGACCAGCTCGTTGATGAACTGGTCCAAGGTGTATTCCTGCCGGCTCAGTTCCGGGCAGGGCACGCCGAAAGCCGTGAACACCTCGTTCTTAAGGGTCGCGGCGGGCATGGGGAAGGAGCCCTTCATGCGCGGGTTCCATTGCTCCAGCCCCTGCTCCTTGGTCACGAAGATCTTGATATCCATCAAGGCGTCCCGGACCTTGGTGTTGTTCTCGCTGTTGCCGGCGGACATGATGTAGATCTCGGAGCTTTCCCGTATCTGCTCGCATTTGGCGAGCTTGCGCATCTTCTGTTCCACCAGCCCGAAGTCCTGCGCAAAAGTGCGGAACTCGAATCTCGGTTTCACTTCAGCCATGATGCCCCCCTCTATTTCAACGGCGCGCGATCCGCCGCGTCCCTAGTCTCCCCCGCCGCCATTGCCGGGGCCGTAGATCAGTTCCGTCTTCGTGCCGCCGCCGCGGTACGTCCAGTCTCCGGCGGCCTTGGCCAGCGCGGTCATGTAAGCGCGCGCCGCCGTCTCGGCCGGTTCCGGGGCCGCGGCAAAAGCGAACGAGAATTCGGCGATGCAGGGCTCGCCGGCCTTGTCGAAGCGCCAGACCGTCAGCGCGGCGTCCGCCATCACGCCGCCGGGCAGGGTGATGGTGCCGGGATCGAAGACGTGTTCCTCCACCCGCTTGTCGTTGACCACGCCGATCGCCGCGGCAGGGGCCAGCCACAGGTTGCCCAGGGCCGGATAAAGTCCGGCGAACTGCCCCACTGTCTTGCCGGAGAAGCCGGCAGCATCTATCTTGGCGCTCTTTGAGAACACGTCCTTGAGCGCACCGTCCTGGAAGACCACGTCGTCTTCGAACTTGCCCTTGCCGCTGATGCCCGGCGCGGGGGAGACGTCCTTGGAGGCGGAGAGCGCTTGGTCCGCGCTGCGGAACTTCAAGGTGAGGTCGGACTTCGGCAAGGCGCCCTGCGGATAGGCGACCGGATCGGCTTGGCGCAACCGCAGAATGTAGCCCTTCTTGTTAAAGGCGAAGTCGGCGGTATCCAAGTAGGCCAGGTGGCGGACCGTCTTGTCGTCCGCCTTCCCATTGACGATGAGGCCCTGGCCTGCCGCCACCGAGCGCGCGAGCCGCCAGAAGGACGCCGCCCCTGAGTCTTCTTCGGCAAACATGGCCGGGTTGAGCAGCATCTTGACTTCCCAGGAGTTCAGCGGCAGCGGGGAGGCCTGCGCTTCGGCGCGCGCGCGGCGGGCAGCCCCGGCCGACAAAACCAGCGTCAGAAAACAACCGGCCGCAAGCCGGCAAGTCGCAAAGGGATTTCTCATGGAGCCATTATATCCAATCCGCCATTTGCGGGCAAGGAATTCGCGGCACCGCGCCTAGGTGGCCCGGATGGGCAGCACGACGGTCTGTAGACCGGCGAACTGCAGGCGCCGCTGTATGGACAAGGCGGTCTCGTTGTGCAGGAAGCGCTGGCTGAACTTCTCCTCCTGGAAGATGAGCTTGCCCGTGAAGAAAATGGCCCGCGGGAAATCGCGGGCGACCCCGCGGCAGAGCCCTTCGAGGGCAGGGACCGTCTCCGTATCCACGACGCAGCGACTGACGGCTTGGAAACCGTGGGCCCGGCACCAGTCCACATAGCGCTCCAGCTCCGCGGCAGTCCGCGCCTCAAGCCGCTTGATCTCCTCCGAGCCCTTGAATACGCCGGAGTCCACCACCCCGACCGATATGAAGACGAAGGTCTTGAAATAGTAGGGGAAAAGGCGCTGGATGGAGAGGATCTGGTGCAGACCGAAGCCCGAGAACCCCCCCACCATGACCACGGCCGTAGGCGCCTTCTGGTCCAAGGGGGGCACGGCGGGCGGATCCGGCGGCATCGGGATATCCAACAGAGAGTCGAGCCGCCGCATCTCGTAGCGCACGGCATTGTAGTGACGCCGGATGAGAAAGCAAATGCCTATGGCCGCGCCGGTGATGACCGCCGTGACCCATCCTCCTTCCCGGAACTTCTCGCAGAGGGTCACGATGAGTATGCTCAGACACATGACCAGGCCCGTGCCCTGTATGGCCAGTTGGCTCTTCCAGCGCGGCTGCCGCTTCCGCTCCTGGATCCAGTAGCGGGCCATGCCCAGCTCGGTCAACGAGAAGGTCAGAAACACGTTGATGGAGTACATGACCACCAGCACGGAAATGGCGCCTCGCGTATAAAGGAGCACTGCGGCGGCCGCCGCGGCCATGAGCAGGACTCCGTCCTTAGTGACCAGGCGCTCGGAGAGCTGGGAGAAGCGACGCGGCACCCAGGAGTCCACGGCCATATTGGCCAGCACGCGCGGCCCGTCGATGAAACCGGTCTGCGCCGCCACGAACAGGAGTACGGCCTCGGAGACCAAGGTCCCGATGACGATGGTCTGTCCGATTGGGAAAGCGCCGAGCCGCCAGGAGGAGAAAAGCCGCTCCAACAAGACCGCGTTCATGGTCTTGCCCAACTCCGGCGCGGCGCCGACCAGGAGGTAGCCCACTAAAACGCCGCCTGCCGTGAAGGCGAGAGAGCCCGCCATCAACGCCATCGTGGCCTTGCCGGTCTGCACCCGGGGCTCCCTCAGGATGTTGATGCCGTTGGACACGGCCTCGATGCCCGTGTAAGTGCCGCCGCCCATGGAATAGGCGCGTAGCAGGATGAGGCCCACGGCCATGGGGCCCAGCGAACGGACCGATTCATGCAGGTCCGATGCGGCGCCGTGGACGATGAGCGGCAGTCCGGTCAGATGGCTGCCCACAGCATAGAGGATGAGGAAGAGATGGGTGCCGACGAAGATCAGGAAGATGGGCGCCAGCAGGGTCACGGATTCCTTCACGCCGCGCATGTTGAGGACCACCAAAAAGAGGAGGATGCCCACCTCCGCCCCGAGCTTGTAGGCCGCCCAGTGGTGCGGCAAAAACGACCACAGGGCGTCGCAGCCGCTGGCGATGGAGACCGCGATGGTCAGGACATAGTCGACCAGGAGGGCGCAGCCGGAGACGACCCCGGCATTCTCGCCCAGGAGCTTGGTGGCCACCAGATAGCCGCCGCCGCCGCCGGGGAAATGTTCGATGAGGTTCGAATAGGCGAGGGCGATCACGCAGATGGTGACCGCGGTCATGACCGCCAGCAGCAGGGCGAGGTGAGAATGCACGCCCAAGGTCCGAAAGGCCTCGTCCGGGCCGTAGCAGGAAGAGGTCAGCCCGTCGGCGCCCAGCCCGATCCAGGCCATGAAAGCGACGAGCGAGACCCGATGGTAGAGCTGCGGGTCTTTGAGGTCGCAGGCCTTGCCGAACACCAAATGGCGTATCCAGCTCAGCATCCGTCTTCTCTCCCGGGGACCAAGAACCGCTATGATACAATACGCGGAACGGGAAAAGAACACCTAGGCAGCGGCTGCCCTATGCGGACAGGGCATCATCCTCTAGAGGGACATCGACCAGATGAGTAGAAGATTCGGCTTGGCTTTAAGCGGCGGCGGCGCGCGCGGCTTTGCCCACATCGGAGTCCTGCGCGCCCTGCACCAACGCCTGCGCCCCGATTTTATCTCCGCCACCAGCATGGGCGCGGTCATCGCGGCGCTCTACGCCGCCCGCCTCGATGTCGCTTGGGTCGAGCTGGTCGCGCGCGATTTCGCCAACCGCGGACTGCGCATCTTCTGGGATTGGAAGCTTCCCAAGGGTGGACTCTCCAGCGGCCGCCATCTGGAGGAATTCCTGCGCCACCATCTCGGCGACGCAAAATTCAGCGACCTCAAAATCCCCATCGCGGTCACCGCCACGGACATCCATAAAGGGACGCCGGTCGTCCTGCGCGACGGCGACCTCGTCTCCGCCCTGTGCGCCAGCTTCGCCGTGCCGGGACTGCTGACCCCCGTGGCGCGACGCGTGGCCGGTGAGGAACTCCTGCTCGTAGACGGCGGAGTCAGCAATCCCTTGCCCGCAGACCTCTCGCGCCAGGCCGGCTGCGGGGTTTTGCTCGCGGTCAGCGCCAACCCCAGCTACGCCCATCCTTCCACCGACCCTCGTCAATTGTCCACCACGGAACTGACGATCCGCTCCTTCTATATCATGCAGAAGTTCATCGCCACCCAACACCTACAGCCGCAGGACACGCTCATCGAGCTAAATCTCAAGGACTGCCCCTTCCTGGATTTCGGTCGCCTGGATTTCCTAATGGAGCAAGGCCACCTACAGACCGGCAACGCCATCCCCGCCCTGGAAGCGCGGATGCGCGCCGAGCCTGCCTCCCGACCGCCTTTCTGGAAGAGGATCAGCGACTTGTTCAGATTTAGAAAAGGATGATCACCGAATGAACCCATCAAAACTTCGCACGCTGCCGCGCTGCCTTCTGCTGGCCTCCTGCATGTTCAGCCTCTCGGCCCACATCTCGGCCCAGGATGACAAAGCCGCCATCCTCAAGGACGCCATCCGCATCCTCGACACCGCCGATCGACTCCGCCGCGACGGCAAATGCACCCAAGCCATAGCGGCTTACCAACAATTCATCTCTCTCTCGGATGCTAAACTGAAAAACATCAGCCATGACGCGGTGCCCCAAGACCTCACCCGCGGCCACGAAGTGCTCAACATCCGGTGGGACATCTACAACCGCATCGCCCGCTGTTATGAAGACCTCTCCTTGTTCGATAAGGCCATCGCAAACTACCGCTTGTCCGAATATCCCCGGGGCAAGGTCAAGATGCTGGCTGAGTGCCGCGACCATGATGCGATCCCCCTGAAGCTGTACCTCCAGGCCCACAAGATCGCCATTGACACCCTTGAGGAAGGACCCGAATTCGCGGACGCGAAGAAGACCGAGGCGGCGTTCAATAAGTCTATCTCCATCTTAAAAGACCTATCCGCTAGTTATCCGGATGCCAAGATCGTGCCGGACGCCTATTTCCTGATAGCCGACGACCACCACTGGGGGACATGGGAAGACACAGTGGTCCACAAGGAAGGCCTGGAACAATCCATCGCGACCTACCAGGAATTCATAAAGCGCTATCCCGGCAGCAAAGTCGCCGGTGCCGCCCGCGTGATGACAGGGCTCGACTACGACGAATTAGGGCAACCGGATGCCGCTGTCGCGCAGCTCCAGCAGGCGGCCAAGGACTATCCTACCGAAGACTCCTCCGATTGCCGCGATTCCCTGCCTTACCAACGGCCCCACCGGCCGACCGGAGCCATAGCCCTCTACCTCGCCTTTGATATCCGCGAGCGACAGAATCAGCCCAAGGAAGCGTTGGCCCGATGCGACGAGCTCTTCAAGCTCTATCCCAAGGACGCCCTGTCGGCGCAATGCTATTATCGCCGGGCCCTGGCCGAAGCCAAGGTAGGCCGAGATGCCGAGGCCCTGCGGCTGGCGCGCCTATTGCAGAGCGGCTTCAGCTCCCAGACCCAGCTCTTCGAAGGGACCTGGCGGGAGGGATATGAACTTCCCCTCTCCGCAGCCATCGCAGCGATCGCGGATGTCTGCGCCGACCAGAACGTCAAGGGAAATATCCAGGGGCTGCTGGCGGCCCCTCCCCATTGAACTCGCGCCGCGCAGACAGCAGCCCCAAGGCGCGGCCCAAATGGTATGATACTGTTGGCGCCGCCGCGCAGCGATTCCGGCAGCATAGGGAAAGGAAGACATGAAAGAGAACCAGCCTACTGACACACCCGAAGAAAAAGACGATTTTGCGGCGCTCTTTGAGGAGAGCTTCCAGGAGCAGACACGGTTCACGCCGGGCCAGATGATCGAGGCGGCCATCGTCAAGATCGATCTCTCCTGGATCTTCCTCGACGTAGGCCGCAAGGGCGAGGGCTACCTGGACCGCAAGGAGATGATCGACGCGGACGGCAACCTCACCGTCAAAGAGGGCGACAATGTGCGCGCCTACTACCTGCCCTCGCAGGGCCACGACCTGCATTTCACGACGAAGATGGGCTCGGGCCCCATGGGCCAGGCCCAGCTGCGCAGCGCCTGCACAAGCGGCATCCCGGTGGAAGGCACGATCATCAAGGAGATGAAAGGCGGCTTCGAGGTCAAGATCAGCGGCGGCATGCGCGCTTTCTGCCCCTACTCGCAGATGGGCCTGCGGCGGGAGGAGAGCCCGGCCGAGCAGGTGGGCAAGTCCTTCACCTTCAAGGTCACCGAATGCGCCGCGCGCAACGTGGTGCTTTCCCGCAGATCAATCGTGGAGGGCGAGCGGCAGGTTATGGCCCAGGCCCTCAAGGAAACGCTGAAGGAAGGCCAACGCCTCCAGGCCACCGTCACCTCGATTCAGAAGTTCGGCGCCTTCGCCGACGTGGGCGGAATCGAAGGGCTCATCCCGGTCTCGGAGATCGCTTGGGGCCGGACTGAGAACGTGGGCGACAAGCTCAAGGTCGGTCAGCAGGTCGAGATCATCGTCAAGAAGATCGACTGGGAAAGCAACCGGATCTCCTTGAGCATCAAGGACGCTTTACCGGACCCTTGGCAGAATGCCGAGCAGACCTGGCCCATGGGCACCTACCATCATGGCACCGTCACCCGCCTGGCGCCCTTTGGCGCCTTCGTGGCGGTGGGAGACGGGGTGGAAGGGCTCATCCACATCTCCCGGCTGGGCGCCGACCGGCGGATCAACCACCCGCGCGATGTGCTCAACGAGGGCCAGCGGGTCGAGGTGAGGGTGGAAGCGGTCGACCGGACCAACAAGAAGCTTTCGCTCTCCTTGGCCGAAATCAGTCGCGCTCAGGAAGAGGAAGAGGCGGACATAAAGGCCTATATGCAGCAGTCGTCCTCGGCTTCCCAGGGCCTGGGGACGCTAGGGGAGCTCCTCAAGGGCAAGCTGCAAGGCAGGTAGGCAAAGGACGGGCTTCAGGCTTACTTGACGGGGATTTCTTCCACCTGCAAATCGATCCCTTCAACGCCCCGCCCCCCCTCCACGCGGCAGACCGTTCCGCATCTCGGGCACTCGGCGATGGGCATGTCCGAGTGATGGTCCAAGCCATCGCCTGCGGGGCCCTGGTGGCCGCAATTGCACTTGATGATCGCTGGGATGACCTGCAGTTCCAGGACGGCGCCCTCCAAACAGGTCCCGGCGGTCGACATCGCGAAGATCTGCTTAAATGACTCCACGCCGTGCAGCTCCAAAGCCCCCACCTTCAGCGAAACTGACTTGACCTTCCCCTTCAGGCCCCGGCAGTCCAGGTCTTTGCGGATGGATTCGATGACGCTCTGGATTATGGCCTGCTCGTGCACGGCGCGTTAAGGACGCGCCGCCCCTGAAGGGCGGCCGTCCTCCTCTCCCGGAAGGGGCGGTGCCTTATGCCCCCACTCCTGCGTCAAAACCTGACGCGTTACAGGCGTCAAAGACTCCATGAAGACCATCGGGCAAAATCCTGGTCGTGTTCCGCTTCGTATTTGATCTTCTGCGCGAGTGGCATGCGTTATCCTCCTGGGGGGGACGCCGCTGAAACCTACCCTCATGATATCATTCGCCGTCTCTGGGGCGAAACAATTTTAGCTAATGTGATTATTAGGCTGTCTAATAATTTTGTAGCATCATAGCGATGCATCTGGAATCCCTCCGCATCTTCCGAGACCTCATCGAGACCGGCACCTTCTCCAAGGCGGCGGACCTCAACTATCTCACCCAATCCGCGGTCAGCCAGCAGCTCAAACACCTGGAGCGCTTCGTGGGGCGGCCGCTGCTGGACCGGGCCAGCCGGCGCCTCAAGCTGACGCCCGCAGGCCAGACATTCTACCGGACGGCCAAGCGCATCGTGGCCACCTACGAGGACATGACCGCGCGCATCCAGTCCGCCGCCCCAGAATCCGCCCGGCGACTGCGCATCGCGGCCATCTACAGCGTGGGGCCCTACCTCCTACAGCGTTACCTCAAGGGATTCATCAAGCTCCATCCCGAGGTGAAGGTGGAGGTGGACTACCAGAAGGCGAGCCGCATCTGCGACGATTTGCTGCGGGGCCGCTCCGACCTGAGTGTCATGGCCTATCCGGTCAAGCGACGGGACTTGCAGGTCATCGCCTTAGGCGAGGAGGAGATGGTCCTCATCCTGCCCAAACGGCACCCGCTGGCGCGCCAGGAGCGTCTGGGCCTCGGCGCCCTCTCGGGCCAGCAGTTCATCGCCTTCGACCGCGGCACTCCGACGCGCAAGGCCCTGGACAAGGTCCTGCGCGGCGCGGGGGTCAAGCCCAAGGTGCTCATGGAGCTCGACAACATCGAGACCATCAAAAACGCGGTCTCCAGCGGCATGGGGGTCTCCATCGTGCCCGTGGCGACAGTGGCGGCCGAGGCGAAGGCGGGGAGCCTTTGCCTGCGGCGCTTCGCGGACCAGAAGCTTTCCCGGCCCCTGGGCGTCCTAGTGCGCAAGGTGCGGCGCGAGGACCGGGCGGTGCGGGCCTTCCTCAAGCACCTCGAGGCGAACAACTCCTCGAACCGCCCCGCGCTCCAGGCCTGATCCACGCCCGACCGAGCTCAGCGGCAGGAGGCCCAGAAATCCCGCATGTCCTTGGGTATCCTGGCGGTGAAACGCGCGGCGTGGCCAGTGCCGGGATGCGCGAACTCGATGCGATAGGCGTGCAGCATCAGCCGCGGCGGCAGCGCCTCCCCCGTCCCGGGGCGGTCGAACTCGAGGTCCCCCATCACCGGATGTCCGAGGAGGTTCAGGTGCACCCGGATCTGGTGCGTGCGCCCCGTCAAAGGCAGCGCCTCCACCAATGCGCCCGACGCGCCTGCCTCGATTACGACAAATCCCGTGGAAGCCTCCTTCCCGTAAGGAGTGGCGACCACCTGCCGGTGCCCGGGCTTGCGGCCCACCGGAGCCTCCACGCTGGCGCGGCGCTCCCTCCACTGCCCCCGCACCACGGCCCGATAGGTCTTGGCCACGCGCCTGGACTTGAACTCGCGGATCAAAGCCTCGGAAGCGGCTGGGGTCTTGGCCACGAGGAGCACGCCGCTGGTGAACCTGTCAAGCCGGTGTACGATGCCGCAACGCGGCGTGCCAGCCGCGACGATGCCCGGGCGCTCACGCAGAAGGATCCCGGCCAGATTCGGCTCCGGCTCGGAGAGGGCAGCCTCGGGCGCGGCCAGCCAGCTCGTCCCCAAGGGATGCATCAGCAGGCCCGCCGGCTTATCGAGGACCAGGAGTTTGCCGTCCTCATGCAGGACCCAATCCGCCAGGGTCCCCAGGGCCGGCGTCCACTCCGGCCGGGGATATTCGACCGCCACAGCATCCCCGGCCCGCAGCCGCCGGTCCGCCGCCACGGGCCGGCCCGACACAAGCACCGCCCCCTGGCCGATGAGCTTCTTAAGATGGCTGCGGCTCAAGTGCGGCAGACGGTCGGCAAGGAACTGGTCCAGGCGCTGGCCCGGGTATTCAACGACGAAATCCTCCCGCCCAGAAGTCATCGCGCCCTCGCTCCACGGCTGGCCAGAAGAGCGCCCGCGACCGCTATCCCGGCCAAGGACATCCACTGGGAGACCGAGAACGGCGGCAAGGAGGCGCCCCGGTCGTCAAATCGGAAGAACTCGATGATAAACCGGGCCGCGCCATAAAGGACCAAGTACGAGAAAAAGACGGTGCCCGGCGCCAACTCCTTGCGCCGGACGCGCGGCAGCAGGGTCGCCAGAAGTATGAACCCTATGGCCGCGTCGGCCGCCGATTCGTAGAGCTGGGTCGGATGCAGGGGGATGCCCCAGAGCTCGCGCGGCGTGACGCTGGCCAGATTGCCTCCCATGGCAATGCCCCAGGGCAGGTTCGTAGGCCGGCCATAGCAGCAGCCCGCCGCCAAACAGCCCAAGCGGCCTATGGCATGGCCGAAAGGCAAGGCCACCGCGCAATGATCGGCAACGTTCAAATAATCGAAGTCCAGCCATGCCCGCGCGACCCAGCCCATGGCCAAGACCCCCAGCACGCCGCCGAAGAATACGAAACCGTAGCGGATGTCGCCGATGATGTGCAGCCGACCGTCCAGTATCTCCCGGTAGGAGACCGCCCAATAGAGGAGCTTGCCGCCCGCGATCGCGCCGAAGAAGATGCAATAAATGAAGCGCCAAAACCGGTCCTCATCAAAACCCATCCATTTAGCCTGCGCCTTGAGCCAGAAGATGGCGGTCAGATAGCCGGCCGCCACGGCCACGCCGTAGGTGGGAAGATGCAGAACGCCCAGCGAAATCAATACCGGATGCATGGTTGGCGCCTTGCCCACGCGACGAGGGCGAGTCCGCACGCCAGCAGGAGCAAGCAAAGCCCCTGTCCGGCGGTCAGGCCGACGAGACCCGGCACGGCGTCACCCCGGTAAAGTTCGATGCCGAAGCGCAGGACGCCGTAGGCCGCGAAATAGAGGCCGCTGAGAACCCCATAAGAAAGCCGGCGGTCCTCCAAAAGCGGCAGGACAAAACTACGCAAAGCCAGAAAGAGGCCCAGATTCCCGGCCGCCTCGTAAAGCTGGGTCGGGTGGAGCGGCACGCCGAGCAGGTTCCGGTCGACCATGCTCAGGTGGTCCGTGAAGCGCACGGCCCAGGGGAGGTTAGCGGGCCGGCCAAAGCAGCAGCCGGCCGCAAAGCAGCCCAGGCGGCCGAAGGCATGCCAGAGCGGCGCGACCAAGCAGACATAGTCGAGCAGGCGCAGGAAGGCGATCTTCCGGCTGCGGGCCACCAGCCAGACGGCGCTGACGACCCCCACGAAGGCGCCCAGGACGGAAAAACCTTTGTTGAGGGAGCAGGCCGCGGCCACCAGCTCAGCCGGCCTGAAGGGCACGTATTCGAAGATGAAGAGGGCACGGCCTCCGATGAAGCCGCCGAGCAACAGGGCGTTGACGAGCAGCCAGAAGTCGTCCTGGCGCTGGAGGCCCATCCGATCCCGCCGGACGTACCAGAGCCTACAGGAAAGCGCCCCGCCCAGCGCGACGAGCGCCCCGTAGGTGAACACCCCGAACCGACCGAAACTGAAGAGCACAGGATACATGACTTCATCCTTGCAGGCGGAGGAACTCTTCCGAGGTCGAAGCGGCCAAGAACGGGTTCATCTTGAGCACTTCACTCAAGGCCGCGGTCGGCCGGTCCCCGTAGTTATGTCCGGGCCAGACCTTCGTGTCCTTGGGCAAAACGGCCAGCCGCCGCAGGCTGCGGTGCATGGCAACCGGGTCGGAGCCCGGCAGGTCGGTGCGGCCGCAGCAATCCAGGAACAAGGTGTCTCCGGTCAAAAGATTCCCATCCGCCAGAAGGCAGATCGAGCCGGGGGTGTGGCCTGGCGTGTGCAGAACGAGGACTTCCAGGCCGCCCCAGAGGACACGCTCCGCGTCGCGCAGGCGGTGCAGGTCCGGCAGCGCCGCGACCAGGTCGGCGGCGTCTCCTTCATGCGCATACACGGGGATAGCCGCCTGCCCCAGGAGGTCCTGTAGGCCGCCGACATGGTCGAAGTGACCGTGGGTGAGGACCGCAGCCGAGATGCGGCGTCCGTCCTGGCGTGCGGCGGCCGACAGCGCCGTCGCGTCCCAGCCGGGGTCTATGACCGCGCATTCCGCCCCGTGCACAGCCCCTATGAGATAGGCAAAATTCTGCATCGGCCCGACGGCCAGTTGCCTCAGGTAGATATCTTCCATCGCTCGTCCCACTCCATTCTACCTTTTTACGCCAGGACTCAGCGCTGGGGCCGTGGCGCATCGAAACGATATTCGATCTCGCCGGCCTTGCCGAAACCAATCTTGCGAGCCTCGCGCTCCAGCGCGGCCGGGCTCTCACGCATCTCGCGCAAGCGTGCGGCGGTCACCGCGTTCTCGGCCTCCAGGACTGCCATCTCGCGGGAGAGGCTGCGCAGCTCCAACCAGTTAGCCACCAGTCCGCGGAATCCCTGGTTGCCGAAGAAGGCAACGGCCAAGCCGACCGTCAGCAAGAGACGCAGCCAGTTGCGGCGCAGCCAAGCTTCCAGGGCGATGTGCGTAAGTCTAGTTCGCGGCCCCGGCCGCGGTCTTGAAGCTGGCCGCCCCCGCGTAGAGCGCCTTGCCGGCCAATGCCCGCTCAATACGCAGGAGCTGGTTGTACTTGCACAGGCGCTCCGAACGGCAAGGGGCCCCGGTCTTGATGGCCCCGGCATTAGTCGCCACCGCGAAATCCGCAATGAATGCGTCCTCGGTCTCCCCGGAACGATGGGAAATGACAGTGGAATAGCCGGCCTCATGTGCAATCTGGATAGCCTCCACGGTCTCGGTCACGGTGCCGATCTGATTGAGCTTGATGAGGATGGCGTTGGCGGTCCGCTCTTTAATGCCGCGCTTGAGGCGCTCGGGATTGGTCACAAACAAGTCGTCGCCGATGATGCGCGCGTCGGCGCCCATCTTTTCGGTCATCTGCTTCCATCCGGCCCAGTCGTTCTCGGCCAGAGGGTCCTCGTAGGAGATAATGCCGTACTTCTTGCGCCAGGCGCCGTAGACGTCCGCCATCTGCGCCGCGCTGCGGGGCTGACCCTCGAACTTGTAGGCCCCGTCCGCGTAGAATTCGCTGGCCGCGGAATCGAGGCCGAGCCGGACCTGGCCCTGGTAGCCGGCCTTGGCGATGGCGTCCGTCAGCACCTCCAAGGCGCTCGCGTGGTCTTTAAGCTGGGGCGCGAATCCCCCCTCATCGCCCACCGCCACGGTCATCTTCATCGCGGCCAGGCTCTTCTTGAGGACTTGGTAGATTTCGGCGCCAGCGCGCAGACCCTCATGAAAGGACGCCGTCCCGATAGGGACGAGCATGAACTCCTGCACGTCTAAACCGCTGTCAGCGTGCTTGCCGCCATTAATGACATTGAGCATGGGCGTGGGCAGCAGCCATTCCTTCTCCGGCAGCCCGTAAGCCTTGCGCAGATAGACGTAGAGAGGCAGCTTGGCCGACGCCGCGGCCGCCCGGCAGACCGCCATGGACAGGGAAAGAATGGCGTTGGCTCCGTATTTGCCTTTGCTGGGAGTGCCGTCCGCCGCGATCATGGCCCGGTCCAGGGCCTGCTGCTCCCGCGGGTCCTTTCCTTTAAGAAGAGCCTGTAGGGGGCCTTCCACATGGGAGACGGCTTTCAAGACGCCCTTGCCGTTGAAACGGGCCTTATCTCCGTCGCGCAGTTCCACGGCCTCATGCTCGCCCGTGGACGCCCCGCTGGGCACCGCGGCGCAGGCAACGGTTCCGTCGTCGAGGCAAACCTCGGCTTCCACCGTAGGAAAGCCGCGGGAATCAAGAATTTCCAGAGCGCGCACGGATTCTATCTTAGCCATCAAATTCTCCCTTGCAGCAGTTTCTTCCCCGCATCCACGAGTGCCGCGAGTTTCTGCGGCTCGTGCGCCTCTGCGTAGAGGCGGAAGACAGGCGCCGTGCCCGAGGATCGCAGACCCAGCCAGCTCCCGTCGCGCAGGATGAACTTGAAGCCGTCGGATTGGTCGATGCGCCACACCGAAGCCCCCGCGAGTTCCAGAGGCGGCCGCACGCGCAAGCGATCCTCTAGCTCCTGGATCTCCCGGGACCGGGCCATGGCGAAGTCCTGGCGGAGGTTATGGAAAGCCCCGACGCGCTTGAACAGCCGGTCGCGCACAACGGCCAACGGCTTGCGCTCGTAGGCCGCCAATTCGAGCATGAGCAGGCAGGCGAGTATACCGTCCTTGTCCGGGACATGCCCGCGGATGGAGAGTCCGCCGGACTCCTCGCCTCCCAGCAAAAACTGGCCGGTACGCAGCAGGTCACCGATGAACTTAAATCCGACCGGGGTCTCGCGAATGTCGAGGCCGTGGGATTTGGCGACGGCGTCGACAAAATGCGAGGTCATCACGCTGCGCGCCACCTTGCCTTTCATGCCGCGGTTGGCCGCCAAGTGCTCCAAAGCCAGGGCCAGGACCTCGTTGGGCGCCATCCAACGCCCCCCAGCGTCCAGGATGCCGAACCGGTCCCCGTCCCCGTCGCAGGCCAACCCCAGGCTCAGCTTCTTCTTGGCCATCGTCTGGGCGAGCTCGGCCAGAGACTCCGGCGAGGGCTCCGGCGCGCGCCCGCCGAAAAGGACGTCGCGACCCTCGTGCAGCCCCACGACCTCGACCCCCAGGCTCTCCAGAAACGGGCGGAGATAGTTGCGCGCGGAGCCGAACATGGCGTCCACCCCGACCCGCAGTTTCGCCTTGCGGATGACCTTGACGTCGAGGAGGGAGGCCAGCTGCTTAAAATAAATCGGCCGGAGGTCTGCGGTCTCGATCCACGACTCGCGCAAGGACCGGTCTAGAGACATGGTCTTGATAACGTGGGAGCCCAGCAGTTCGAGGCGCCGCTCGATGTCCTCGGTGACGGCCGGAGTGGCCGCGCCGCCCCAATAAGGCATCCATTTGACGCCGTTGTAATGGCTGTGGCTCTGCGAGGCCGTTATCATGAAGCCGCCGACGGCCTTGCGCGCCAAGACGGCGGCCGCCACCGCCGGCGTGGGCAGGTCTGCGGCGGAGAGGATGGTCTTGATGCCATCCAAGGCCAGGACCCCCGCCACCTCGTGGGCGAAGTCCTCGGAGAGAAAGCGGGTGTCGTAACCCACCACGACCACGGGGACGGGGCTGCTCTTGCCCTCGCCCACCCAAGTCCGATAATCCACGGAGGCCGCCCCGAAGTCCGGGTTCTCCTTGACGTAGGCCGAGATGGTGTGCGCCACCTTCCTGACGTTCGCGAAGGTGAACTCGTCGCAGAACTGCCCTCTCCAACCGCCTGTGCCAAACCTTATCATTGGGCCGTGATGGTAGCATAAGAAAACGCGCGACGCAACGCCCGGCAGTCGGCCTAAAAATACCCGCGCGGCGTCCTATTTGTCTGGGCTTTCAGCCCGGCGCCGGCCGCGGCCCCGTCACCCCCAGGAGACCCACGGCATTTTTGCTAGAATAGCACCGCCAACATGAAAAACCTAGCGCTCACCCTGCTACCGGAACCCTTCCTGGACGCGTACCGCCGCTGCCTTGAGCATATCCCGGGCGTGGCGGCGGCGCTGCTCCTTCTGCTCGCGGGCATGTTCACGGCCCGCGCCCTGCGCACCGTCGCCGACCGCCTGCTCAGCCGCGCCCGGCTCGATGAGCACTTGAGCCGGATCGGGATCAATGAGATCCTGGCCCGCCTGGGACTGGGCAAGTCCCCTGTCTACATCTTCACCTTCCTGATCTACTGGTTCGTCTTGTTCGTCTTCTTCGTCTCGGCGGCCAACGCCGTAAATCTCAATGTGGTTTCCGAACTCCTAGAACGATTCGCCCTGTTCCTACCCATCCTCATCGGCGCCCTGCTGATCCTCTTCGCCGGGCTGCTCTTCGCGCGCTTCCTTCACGAGATCGTGCTCAACGCGGCCTCGGCCAACCACGTGCGCGGGGGTACTATCCTCGCCCACGCCGCCTACATCTTCGTGGTGGTGGTCTCCGCCATGACCGCCATGGAGCAGTTGGGCATGAAACTCAACTTCATCTCCGCGGCCATGCAGATCATCCTGGGCTCGGTAGGCCTCGCCGCGGCCATCGCCTTCGGGCTGGGCGGCCGGGACATGGCGGCGGAAATCCTGCGCGACCTGATGGACCGAAAGAGCTAGAGCGGCGCGCCGCTCGCTATTCCAGGTAGTCCCGCAGAGATCGGCTGCGCGAGGGATGGCGCAGCTTCCGGATGGCCTTGGCCTCGATCTGCCGGACGCGCTCGCGCGTCACCCGGAAGATGCGGCCCACCTCCTCGAGGGTCCGGGGGTAGCCGGAGTCGATCCCGAAACGCAGCTTGATGATCTTGGCTTCCCGGTCGGTCAAGGTCGAGAGCACCTTCTCGACCTCCCCGCGGCGCAGGAAGGTGGTCGCGGAATTCGACGGAGCCGCCCCGGCGCGGTCCTCGATAAAATCCTCGAGATACGAATCATCGTCCTCGCCGATGGGCGTGGACAAGGACACCGGCTCCTGCATGATCTTCAGGACGTTCTTGACCTTGTCCATGGAGATGTGCAGGCTGCGCGTGTATTCCTCGAGGTTCGGGTCGCGGCCGAACTCCTGGCGGTAGCGCCGGGTCACCTTGGTGAGCTTGGAGATCAGCTCCTTCATGTGCACCGGGATACGGATGGTGCGGGCCTGGTCCGCGATGGCCCTGTTGATGGACTGCCGGATCCACCAGGTGGCGTAGGTGGAGAATTTGAAGCCCCGCTTGTATTCGAACTTCTCCACGGCCTTCATAAGCCCCAGGCCCCCTTCTTGAATGAGGTCAGAGAGCTCCAGGTTCGAGTTGACATGCTTCTTGGCGATGGAGACCACCAGGCGCAGGTTGGCCTTGATGAGCTTGAGCTTGTCGGCCAGGATGGTATCTTCCAGGGACACGATCTTGTCGTCGAGCTCCAGGAACTTCTCAATGGGGATGGGCAGGGTGTGCTGGGTGCGCTCCAGGCGGTCGGTCACGGCCTGCATGTTCTCCAGGGCCGCCTCAACAGCGGTCGGGGAGTAGCCGGTCTTGACCCGGAAGGCCTCAGCCTTGAGCTTGCCCTTCTTGACCTGGCCGTAATATCCGCGCAGGGCGACGAAACTCATCCCGAAGCGGTGGTGGTAGCGCTCCAGCTCGTCTTGGCACTCGTGGATCTTAGCGGCCAGGTTCTTGATCTTGTTGGTGAGGCGCTTGATTTTGTCCTGGTTGAGGTTGAGGCTCACGATCTTCGCGATGACCAACTTGTTTTGCGCCTCGACCGCCTTGGTCAGCTTGATGCGGGCCAGGGGATTAAGCTTGGTATCCTTGAGCTTCTCGCGCAACCGGTCCATCACGACCTCGGATTTTGCGATGAAGTCCGCCACCGTCTTCATGCGCCGCCGCATGCCCGAGAGCTCGGAGGCGGTCTTGCGGCCCCGGGGCATGAGCTCCTTGGGCGTCATCTCCTGGGCTTCAATGAGGGTTTCCCAGGAGCGAATCTCGCGCTGGGTGACGGGAGACTCCAGGACTAACAGGCGCAGTTCCCGCTCCCGTTCCCGGACATTGCGGGCCAAGGTCACTTCCTCCTCGCGATTGAGCAGGGGGACCCGCCCCATCTCGGAGAGGTACATGCGGATCGAGTTGGAGATATCCGAACCCGCGCTCCATTCCTCGGCGAAGCGCTCCTTCTCGACGACCGGGGCCACCGCCGACTTCTTGCGGTCCACGATCTCGATGCCAAGGTCCTCGAGCGTGCTCATAAGCTCGTCGACCTCCTCGGACTTAACGCTGGACATGGAGAGCGTGCGGCTGATCTCCTCCAGGGTGAGGTAACCATGCTCCTTGCCTAACTCGATGAGGTTCCTCATCGCCTGACTCGTATGCAATGCCATATTCTTTTCCCCTAGTTCACTTTTTCGGCGACCCCTTCAATGCTGTCGCCAGCTTCAGATATTCTTCCAGCTCGGCCGGGGCCAACCGGCCGTCGCGGGTCATGATCCCACGCAACTCTTCATAGCGGGTGCGGGCCCGGCGGCGGAAAAGGACTTCCTCCAGCCGCGCCGCGGCTTCACTGCCGTCGAGCTCGTCGGCCTTGAGCAGCATGCTTTGAACCAAGGAGTTGTCCTCCGGGGACAGCCCATCGCGCAGGCGCGTCGGCCAATCCGCCGGCCATGGCAACGGCAGCCCGGCCAGCGCGCGCCAGATCCGCAGTGACGTACCGGAGCCCAGGTCAGCCTCGCGCAGGGATTTGAAAAGGCCGGACTGCATGAAGACATAGATGAACAGGTCCTCTTCCCCTCCAGCCAGCGCCGCCGGCTCCGCGCGCAAGGCTGCCGCAGGCCGCGGCCGAACCTCGGCGTGCTTGGACAGCTGCCGGCGCAAAGAGGCCTCGTCCACATCGAGCCTCTGTGATAGGCGCCGCAGCCACTCGTCCTTGATAATCTCGTCCGGGCACCGGGCTATGGTCGCCAGGACCTCCTTGGCCACGGCGGACTTATCCGCGGGGCCCAACGTCCCGGGGCGGCGCTTGAGCGCCAGCTCGGTCTGGAACTCGGCCAGGTCCACCGCCGCGGCCAGGCATTTCTGGAAGGCCGCCAGGCCGTGAGCCTGCAGGAACTCGTCTGGGTCCTTGCCCTGGGGCACGGTGGCGATGCGCACCTCCAGCCCCGCCGAAAGGAGCAGTTCCGCGCTGCGCAGGGCCGCGTTCTCGCCGGCGCGGTCGGCGTCGAAGACCAGCGCCGCCTCAGAGGCGTAGCGCTTGACCAGCGCGACCTGATCGAGGGTCAAGGCCGTGCCCAGTGGCGCGCAGGCTGTCGGTAGGCCGTGCTGGTGCGCGGCCATCACATCCATGTAGCCTTCCATGAGGACCACGCGCCTCTCCTTGCGCACCGCCGGCAGACCGGAGAAAAGGCCGTAGAGGACCCGCCCCTTGGAGAAGACAGGAGACTCCGGCGAATTGAGATACTTGGGCATGGCCTCGCCCAGGGCCCGCGCGCCGAAGCCGACCACGGCCCCCTTGGCGTCCTGGATAGGGTACAGGATGCGGTCGAAGAAATAGTCCCGCAGGCCGCGCTCGGTCTTGCGGCCCAAGCCGGCCTGGACCACGAGTTCCTCGGAGAATCCCTTGCGCAGGGCCCGGGCCGCCACGTCGCCGTCCTTGAGGGCGTAGCCCAGCCGGAAGGCCGCGATCGTCTCGGGGGAGACTTGGCGCGCGGCTAAGTACTTGCGGGCAGCCGCGGCCGCGGCCGACTTGAGCAAGGTCTGATGGTAGAAGGCGGCCGCCAGCTCCAGGAGCTCCTTAATCTTCAAGCGCTCCTGCTCGGCCGGCCCCAGGGCCTCCGAGGTCTTGACGATCTTCACCCCGGCGCGCTCGGCCAGCTTCTCGGCGGCCTCGGTGAAGCTCAGGGATTCCATCTTCCTCAGGAAAGCAAACACATCGCCGCCCGCGCCGCAGCCGAAGCAATGGAAGGTCTGGCGATCCGGGGTGACGATGAACGACGGCGTACGCTCCTGATGAAACGGGCAGCGGGCCTTATAGCTGCGCCCCGCGCGCTGAAGCTGTGGGACGAACTCCTTGACCAAGTCCACGATGCCCACGCGCGCGCGAATGGCTTCCAAGACGTCATCTGAGATTAGTGCCATGAATTAAAAGGGCCCGGGCCGGCACAAGGCCGGCTCCGGGGAATTCCTGCGGACACAACGACGGTCAGGCAGGGGTACGCCGTCGTCTGGCCCGGCGCATCTTGCGGCGTGCTTCCGCGGCTTTGAGCTTGCGCTTCACGGCCGGAGAGGTATAGCGCTCACGGCGCTTGATCTCCCTGAGGATGCCGTTGCGCTCGCACTCCCGCTTGAAGCGCCGAAGCGCATCTTCGACGTTCTCGCCCTCACGCAGTTTGACAAAAACCATTTGATGTACTCACCACCTTATTTTTCGAGATGCTCATCCCGGGGGCCACTGCATACAGCGGCCCCCCAACAGATGATAGTGCAAATGGTCCACGGACTGCCCGGCAGCTCGCCCGTTGTTGGTCACCAGACGATAACCAGAAGCCACGCCGGCTTTTTCGGCCACGGCTACGGCCACCATCTGCATGTGTCCGAGCAGTGCCGTGTCGTCCGCTCCGCAGGCGCTCAAGCCCGCGATGTGCTTCTTAGGCACAATGAGCAGGTGCGTGGGCGCCTGGGGGTTGACGTCCTTGAAAGCAACGGTCAAATCGTCCTCGTATATGATTTCAGAGGGAACCTGTCGAGCGATGATTTTGCAGAAAATACAGTCAGCCATTTAACCGCGAGTCGCAAATTATAGCGGTATTTGAAGCGTCCCGCAAGTTCACCTCCCAGAGCCCTGGGGGCAACGGCCGTTCCAGGCGGACCTCCAGGAAGTCCTCGGTGAGGCCGCGGACGCCGTTGCGCAAAGGCGCGACGACCCGGCGGCGGCCTGCGGCCCGCTTCTGGTGGCCAAGCCGGAGTTCACGGTCGAGCGCCTGCCAGGATTCCAGCCGCTCACGCGCCAAGGTGGGCGCTACGGCTCCGGGCATGGTTGCGGCAGGGGTTCCCGGCCGGGGCGAGAATCGAAAGACATGCAGCCCGCAAAGGCCCAGGCTTCTGACGAACTCCAGACTCTCGCGGAACTCGGCCTCGCTCTCGCTGGGGAAGCCGGTGATGATGTCCGTAAAAAGTGCCAGGTCCGGGACGCGCCGGCACAGGGCCTCGGCGCAGCGGGCGAATTGGGCCGCGCGGTAGGGGCGGTTCATGCGGCGCAGGGTCGCGTCGCTGCCGGACTGAAGAGGCAGGTGCAGATGCGGGCAGATCTTGCCCCCTGAATCGGCAATCAAGGCAGCCAGGTGGTCGTCAGCCTCGGTCATTTCCAAGGAGGAGAGGCGCAGGCGGAAGTTGCCGGGCAGGAGCAGGAGCCTTTCCAGCAAGCCGCTGAACCCGACCGCGCCGTGGCGATACCGTCCCAGCCTTATGCCGCAAAGCACTATCTCGGCAACGCCCTGCACGACAAGAGCGCGGGCCTTATCGAGGACGATTTCGGGCGGCAGGCTGTGGAGTTCCGGTCTTACCTGCGGCACCACGCAGTAGGAACAGGAGCCGTCGCAGCCGTCTTGGATTTTGAGCAAGGCGCGCGCCCGGTCCGGCGCCAGTGTCGGAGATTCCAACCCAGGAAGCCCCAAGGCTTGCGCCAAGCCCTCTTTTCCCCCCTTAACGATCGTGGCGGACGGAGCTGCCGCGCGGACGCTCTCGGGGGCCCGCGCGGCGAGACAACCTGTCACCACGAGTTGGGCGGCTGGGTTCTCGCGGGTGACCCGGCGCAACAACTTCAAAGCCTCCCGGTCGGCATCCCGGGTAACCGTGCAGGTATTGACCACGCAGAGCTCGGCCTCGGCCGGCACTTTGGCGGGTGTATGCCCGGCCGATATCAGAAGCGCGCGCAGTTCCTCGGTCTCGGCCTGGTTGACCCGACAACCGAAGGTCCGCAGAAAATACTTGACTGTAAATCCCTCCCGTCGGACAGGTTCGCAAATAACCCTAAGTAGGGCTGCCAGCCCCGCCTCGACCACTTCCATCCTCCGACATCGTGCCCTCGAGGGGGCCCGATGCCGGCTATATTACCATAGACGAATCAGAGGATCACGCCAATGAGCTGGGCCAATGCCTCCCCAGGCGGCAGACCGCCAACGCGACGCAGGAATCATCGTCGCCGAAAGGATTGATAACGCCTGATGTCAGTAGAAGACCGCGGCCAATTCGGGAAAAACCTCTCGGCAGTCTTCCCCGCGCAGCTGGTCCAAGCGACGGGTCATGGCCACGAAATCAGGCAACAATTCGCTACAGTCCCGCGCCTCCATAAAGCGCGCCGCTGCCATAAAATCACGCGCCGCCGACGCATCTGCATCCAAAAACGATTCTTGATGCCGTCCATATGACTCCAGGACCTTATCCTTCAGCGTCGGCGGCAAGGCCTGCACGCAATAAATTTCAGGTGACACAAGCATGATGAGCATGAACTCATTACGATTGACATACCCCTTCTCGACCCATTCCCGGTGGAAATCAGGCACATGCAGCGCGTTGAATATACTGAGAGTCGTTGAGATCGAAAACGCGACATTCGGGCACCGACGCAGCATCTCTTCCCGGTTGGCCACCACCGAATCCCAGCACAGACCCTTCCTGAGATATTCGCCCCGCTGGCCGGAGCCGTCGAGGCTGGCGGCGACATGGACTTCGCGGAAGCGCGACCACAGGTCGATCATGTCCCGCCCCCGGAACCTCAGAGTGGAGAAATTCGTGTTGTAGCACAAACGCACATCCGTGAGTTTGTGCGCGATGAGGAAATCCAATATCTGGTAGTGCTCCTCCGAGATGAGCGGTTCCCCGCCCACGAAGGTGATCTCCTCGATCCCCTCTTCCAACAATAGCCGCAGCTGGCGCCACAGTTTATCCCAATCGTCATACGACTTAAGTATGGGTCCGCCCTGGACCGGCAGGCCTAGAGCACGGGCGTCCGCCATCCAAGCGCTACTGTGCGTCGTATCGCATGTCCGGCAGCGCAGATTGCAGACATTGGAGAATCGGATGTCAAGCGATGGCACCGGCAGCCGCGGCAGCGTCCCGTCCGGCGCGGTCAGCCGGTCGCGGCCGCGATGATGATTCCACTCGTTGTTCTTCTTCTGCCGCATGCTGCAAAAACCCAGCCGTTCGTCCTCGTAGCATTTCTGGCATCCTGCCACCGGACGCCCGCTCATCATGGCCGAGCGCACAGCCTTCATGCCCGGGGAGTTCATCAGTTCAGAGAGCGACGCAGAGCGGATGTCCCCCAATGACGGACGGTTCCACAAACAGCACGGAAAGGACGAGCCATTCAGGCGGACATGCAGGAGCGTCCAAGGCAACAGGCAGAACACCTGATCCTGCATCAAATCCACCGTACCTTCGCTCTCCGGGCTCGGCGCAAGAGGCACATCCAGCCCGGCGGGCCCAGAGCAGCCCTGGGGGCCGAGGTCATTGGCTCCGGCGCAGGTCCAGGCGTTCCCGGGATTCAATGCCGAGGCCTTTCTAGAGGCCGCTTCTGCCTCGGCGGTCCGCCCCTGGCTACGATAGATCGCCCATAGCCCCACATAGGCCCGGTCATTCTCCGGTTCGATGGCGATGGTTTCCTTGAACTCCCCCTCGGCCTCGCGCCAACGGCCCTGCCGGCGATAGATATTCCCCAGCTCAAAATGCGCCGCGCCATTGCGCGGTGCGATGACTATTGCCTTCTGACACGCAGCCTCTGCCTCCGTGAATCTATCCTGATCTTTGTAAAGGGTTCCCAATTCGATGTAGGCCCAATCGATTCGCGAGTCAATCGCCAAGGCCACTTTAAAAGCCGCCTCGGCCTTGGTCCATCGACCCTGCTTGCGGTGGATCCGCCCCAACTGACAATGAGCCCTGCCCTCGCGCCCATCTATGGCTATAGCCTTCTCCAATTCCACCTCGGCCTGCGGAAATCGGCCCTGGTCTTCGTAAAGAGTCCCCAATTCGATACGAACCGAGCTGTCCTGTGGTTCAAGTTCCAGCGCCTTGCGCAAGGATGCTTCAGCCTCGGGCCAGCGCCTTTGCTTGCGGTAGATTCTCCCCACCTCAATATGGGCCCAGCCATTGTTCCCATCTATGGCTTTTTTAAATTCCGCCGCGGCCTCCACGCATCTCCCTTGGTCTTGGTAAAGGGCGCACAGCTCCTTGCGGGCGTCGCAGTTCTGCGGGTCGAATTCCAGCGCCCTGCGCAATGCCGCCTCGGCCTCGGACACCCGGCCCTGCCTACGGTAAATCCGCCCGAGCTGGCAATGCGCTCCACCATGATCCGGATTTATGGCGATAGCTCTCTCGAACTCCGCCGCGGCCTCAATAAATCTCTTCTGGTCTGCGTAGAAAGCGCCCAATTCGAAGCAGGCGCAATCGTTGCGCGGGTCGAGCTCCAGCGCTTTACGCAATGCCGCCTCAGCCTCGGACCCCCGCCCCTGCCTGCGATAGACATACCCCAGTTCCAAATGCGCCGCGCCATTGCGCGAACCACAAGCAATAGCCTTCTGGAAAGCGGTCTCGGCCTCTGATAATCTATCTTGAACCTTGTAAAGACAGCCCAATTCCTTGCGGGCGTCGCAGTTCTGCGGGTCGAGTTCTAAGGCTTTGTGCAAAGACGCCTCAGCCGCGGACAACCGCCCCTGCCTGTGGCAGATCCGCCCGATTTGATAATGGGCACAACTATTGTTCCCATCTAGGACTATGGCTTTTTCAAACTCTGCCGCGGCTTCCGCCAATCTGTCTTGATCTTGGTAAAGAGCGCCCAATTCCATGCGCGCCCCGAAGTCCCGAGGGGCGAGCTCCAGGGCCTTGCGCAATACGGCCTCGGCCTCGGACGATCGCCCCTGCCTGCGGCAGATCCGCCCGAGCTGGCAACAAGCCCCGCTATGTTTCGGATCTAAGGCGATGGCTCTTTCAAACTCAGTCGCAGCTTCCGCAAACCTATCTTGATCTTGGTAAAGAGCGCCCAGCTCGACACGAACCCAGCAGCTCTTCGGGTTAATCTCCAGAGCCTTGTGCAATGCCGCCTCGGCCTCGGACCACCGACCCTGCTTGCGGTGGATCCGCCCCAGCTGACAATGAGCCCTGCCCTCGCCCCCATCTCTGGCGAGAACCTTCTCCAATTCCACCTCGGCCTGCGAAAATCGGCCCTGGTCTTCGTAAAGAGTCCCCAATTCGATACGAACCGAGCTGTTCTGTGGTTCAAATTCCAGCGCCTTGCTCAAGGACGATTCGGCCTCGGACCAGCGCCTTTGCTTGCGGTAGATTCTCCCCACCTCAATATGGGCCCAGCCATTGTTCCCATCTATGGCTATGGCTCTTTCAAATTCCGCCGCAGCCTCCACGCATCTCCCTTGGTCTTGGTAAAGGGCGCCCAGTTCCTTGCGGGCGTCGCAGTTCTGCGGGTCGAGTTCCAGAGCCTTGCACAAAGACGCCTCCGCCTCTGGCCATTGGCCCTGCCTGTGATAGCTTCTCCCGAGCTGGCAATAAGCCCCACTATTGCTCCAATCCATGGCTACGGCTTTCCCAAATTCAGCCACAGCTTCCGGCAACCTGTCTTGATCCAGGTAAAGAGTGCCCAATTCAAGGCGGGCCCAGCCGTTCTGCGGATCGAGCTCCAGCGCCTTGCGCAACGCCGCCTCGGCTTCAGTCCAGCGGCCTCGGCTACGGCTCGATTTGCCCTGCTCAAAATACGCCCCAGCTTCCCGCGGGGTCATCCGGCGGCCTCGAAGAGTTCGGCCGACTCCGGAAACCCCTCGCGGCAGTCTCCCCCGAACCGTTGGTCCAGGCAACGTGTCATAGCCACGAACTAGGGCTCCAATCCGCTACAGCCTTGCGCCTGCAAAGAGAGCGCTGCTGCTGCGAGATTGCTCCCTGGCGAGACAAAATTTCGGCTCCGAAGCGCATCGGGTTCGCGCTGGATTCGGTCCCTCTCGCCGCGCAAGGTCGCGACGCCGCAGACTCGTTGCAGCAGGCTCGCTAGGCGGCCGATGCGCATAGTGTTATGATACTATATGGTCGGCTTCTGTCAGGCAAGTGCGACATTGCAGAGTGAGCCGAGACCTTCGATTGCGGTGTCGATCACGTCGCCCACCTTCAAAAAGACCGGCGGGTGTTGCCCCTGTCCCACGCCGTGCGGGCTGCCTGTGAATATGATGTCGCCAGGTCGAATCTCACAGACCGAGGACACGTATGACACCAGCTCCGAGATAGTGAACACCATGTCACTCGTATTCGAATCCTGGTAGAGGACGTTATTGACGCTACAAGTGATATCGAGAGCGTTGGCGTCGCCGATCTCGTGGCGCAGTTCACCCCGGCAAGCCGTCTCGATGGCGCCATCGGGTTTGACGAGCGCCGCGCCGACAAGCGGGCTCGCCTTGCCGTCCTTGCGCGGCTCTGAGACGGACTGGCGCATCACCTGGATGGCGAGTTCCATCAGCTTGCGCGGATCATAAGGAGGATTTCATTTTCCGCTTGGTATTCTAGCAGTTCGCAGATAACCCCAAGTTGGGCTGCTAGCCCCGCCTCTCCGTATTACTTCGCATTGCCGCCCCGCGCGCCCCTCGCTATACTTTGCAACGCGCATGGATTCCCCAGGGAGTCCATGCCGCTTATCTGGCAAGGAGGCCTATGAAAATGAAGCGCAATGCGGTGATCTTGGCTCTGGCGTGCGTCATTTCGGCGAACGCCGCGGGGCTTAGGGCGCAGTCCACGTCGGGAGAGAAGGTAAAAGAAGACGTCAAGCAAACGGCCGGCGATGTGAACGCCTATGTCGGCGAGAAGAAGGCTGACTACGAGAAGCGGATCAAGGCGGAACTGGACGACCTGGGCGCCAGGATCGATCAGCTCAATAAGAAAATGTCGGCCCGCGGCGAGGAAGGCAGGAAGAAGGCCACGGCCCAACTGAAGGAACTCAAGAAGAAGAAAAGGGTAGCCGGAAGGAAGTTCGACAAGGTTAAGGCCGCCTCCCAAAAAGAGTGGGGGAAATTCAAGGCCGGGGTCGACGATGCGGTCAACGATCTCAAGAAGACCTACGAGGACTTCACGGCGAACATGAAATAGATCCGGAGAAGACGCCTTCCGCATTTCCGCCCGGCGAAAGCCGGGCGGTCTGTTTCGACCCGTACAAACGCGTCTTGATCCCGCGATCTTTCCGAAACGTCGCCGGAAGGATTGGCATGATGAACCGAGGGCCTGAGTGGCTACTGGATTTCAGTATTATCTCTAACTTTTCTTAACTCGGCCTGCAATCGGCGAATCTGGATTATCAACCAGTCTTCGGTCATCTCTTGAGAGAATGACACCGTCACCAAGCCGCTAGGCGCGCGCGCCGTCTTCATCAACCAGAAATGATTTGACGAATCCGGTGAGGCAACCCGGCCGTGGGCCAAGGCATCTCTGAGCTCCACGATACTCTTGTCGACTTTGCGCTCGGGAAGCGCAAGTTTGTTGTATCGATTGATCAACTTGCCGAGACAGTCATAACTGGTCATCGCATTTTCTGGAATCTGCTCACCGGCACGATACTCGTATAGATTCTTGCCTTTTCGCATTTCGGCATGGGGCCGATCAGCCTTTGCGTATAGGAATGCGCGTATAGCGAACTCAAGACCTTGCAGATTTGCAAATATTTTTCCAAGCAGTAACACATATTTCTGTTCATAGATATCATTCCACTCCTGTCCGGGGAAAAACGACAGGGAACCCTTCGCCAATTGTAGAATGAAGCTGTTCAGGAAACATTCTACGACGGAGGATTCCCCTTGGCACATTATAACACGGTCTTGCACCAGCTCGTTTCATTGTT
>CAIRTQ010000006.1 GCA_903881545.1 uncultured Elusimicrobia bacterium | reverse complement strand
TGCTGAACCCGGAAGCCCCATTTCTAAAATCGTCATGAAGGTTATGGCGACAAACCACGGCATTATCGGCGTTAAGATGGCGAAGGATGCTCCTAAGGCGCTTGCCGAGGAAATGAAAAAACGCGGCATCCGCATTAGAATGCGGAAGGATGCTCCCAGGGATATTCTCAACGAATTGAACAAACTCCGCATTAAGATGCGGGATGTTCTCGCGGCGTATGACTCAGTCACGGTGGCTGAGGGATGGACCGACTCATTTGGGCGCATTCCTGGTAAGGCGGCAGCCCTGAACCGCTCCCGGCTAAACTATGTTAAACGCCTTCACCGGCTGGCCCTCGATTTGGAAAATGAGGTACTGCCAGTCCTGGTGTTCTGTCGGGACCGTTGCAGCCTCGATATGCCTGGAATTGAGTCAATCCCGGCGGGGCTGAGGAACATGGAGAGATATCTCAGACAAAGCGAGGTCCAAAACTGCCTTGGGAAAATAAAAAAGTATTCGCGTCGGGGACCGCGACACTCAACACTAGACCGCGATGTGAAGATATCCCTCCTGTGTCGGTTTTTCGAGAAGCACACTAACGACAATGACCCATGCCATAAACTTGTGGCGAAAATCATGGATTGGCAATTAGGGACTCGGCTAAGTCTCAACTACTACGACGAAGTTATCAAAAAGGCAAAGGTCAGAGGCAACATCTTTCCCACGCCGAGCGGGCGGTAGATATTCGCGTCGGTTCTCGAAGGGAAACCAATTGCTCCCTTTTTCTGCTTTTAATTCCCTGACCTAGTATCCCCATCGCGCTACACTCTTATGGTCTCAGGCTCAGACCATGAGAAATCAAAGCAACCATTTCGCCACCTCGGACCTTCACCTCGCCGCCTTTCTGCTGGCGCACGGCTGCACCCTCTCTACCCCTCGCCTAATTTCCCCTCGACGGATTGAATTTGCATTCGCCGACGCTGAGCGGTGCGAGTCTCTCGCCTTAGATTTTGTCTCAGGCCGAGGAATAATAGAAGCCCGAAAATTTCTGGACGCTCAAGGGCAGGCCCGCGATATCCGCGACCTGACCCTTGGCACAAAAGAGCAACCCAAAACAGGAGCAAAACCATGACTCTACTCGAAGCAGCCTTGGCTTACGCCACGCAGGGCCTTTACGTTTTCCCTATTCATGGGATTACAAACGCGGGGGCTTGTGACTGCGGGAAAGATTGCGAGAGTCCTGGCAAGCATCCGCGAACTTCGGACGGGTTCAGGAGCGCGACGACGGATGCTAACACGATCAAATCGTGGTGGACCCGTTGGCCTAACGCGAATATTGCGATCCGCACCGGGGCCGAGTCCGGGATTATTGTCCTCGACGTTGACGGCCCCGAGGGCGAAGCCTTCCTAAAGGGCAAGCCCTTGCCGCCGACGCCCACGGCCAAGACGGGGCGAGGTCGCCATATCTGCTTCAAGCATCCGGGCAAGACTGTGCGGAACGCTGTCAAGATCGGCCCCGCGTTAGACGTGCGCGGCGACGGCGGCTATATCGTGGCCCCCCCCTCAAAACACAAGAGCGGCGCTGTCTATTCTTGGTTTGAGGCGTTGTCATTAGAGGAGACGCCGCTTGCTGCCGTCCCGGAGTGGCTGCTGGGCCTGATACAGTCCAAGACGGCAAGCCCCGCCGCCGCTGGGCAGAGCGCAGGCGCGGACGATGCGATCCCCGAAGGCAAGCGCAATGCCACCTTAACCAAGCTCGCCGGGAAGCTCCGACGCGATAGCCTCGGAGAGGAAGCGATCCACGCCGCGCTATTGGCCGAGAATGTGCGTCGATGCTCCCCGCCGTTGAATGATTCTGAGGTCCGGGCCATCGCCGCGAGTATAGCCAAGAAGCCCGCCGGGGCCATCGCCGGGAAAGAAAAGTCTCGCTGGGTCCAGTTTTGGGACTCCCCTGGTCTTGTGGACATTGTGCGGGATAAAGACGCCCTGCGCTTCCTGGTCCTAGAGAACGGCCAGCCAGCACTGCGCGATAAGTTGGCGGTGCAGGGTGAGGAAGTGGTCCCGCCTAGCGATCTTCTTTATGATGCACCGACGGTAAAATGCCTTGACTATCTCCAAGAGCAGGACCGCGTCCTTTTCGTGGACGTGGTGAATTTCATCTACGATCATGTTCAGACTCCGCAAGACTCCGAGATAGAGCGGCGGGTGTTGGCCGCTTGGGTGTTTCATACCTATTCTTTGGAAAAGTTCCAGGCGACCCCTTACCTGTATTTCAAAGGTGCCTTTGGAAGTGGAAAGACCCGAGCCAATGCCACGTTGCAAAACGTGGCACGGCATGGGCTCTCTACTGTAGGACTGACGGGAGCGGCCCTTTTCCGGGTCAGCGAATACTACAGGCCCAGCTTCTTTGTGGATGAGCTTCACCTGTCAAAGGACGCCTCCGACATTAAGGACCTTCTCAATGCGCGATATAAGCGCGGGACTAAGATTGTACGGATTAACACGGACCGCAAGGGACTTGATCAAGTAGAAGCCTTTGAAGTTTTCGGGGCGACGGGTATATCAACGACGGCGGGACTGCCGCAAACTTTGGAAAGCCGCTCTCTGATATTTCCCATGCTGGACAATAGCCGCAAGGTTCGGGATCACATTGACCTTGCCGCCGCCGCCGTCTTGAGAGATCGTCTAACCGCTTTCCGGGCTCGGCATCTTCTTGGGACACTGCCAATGACCACACGGCAGCCTTACGGCGGGCGACTCCGGGAGATCATGACGCCTCTCCATCAAGTCCTGCTGCTGGCCTGCCCTGATGCCGAAGCGGATTTTGTGAAGTACGTCCTTTGCTCCGGGGCCGAGCAGAAAGCCGAGCTTCAGGGAAGCCTAGACTGCGAAGTGGTCCGAGCGTTGCATGACGCCGAGCCTGCCCTCGGTGACGGCGTGGTAGAGGTCAGTTTCGTTGTTGACGCCGTAAATGCGGGCCGGAAGGATTCAGAGAAGGTGGATTCGGGCAGCGTGGGCCGGTGTCTCAAGAAACTCGGCTTTAACCCCGTCCCGAGGCACGGAGCCGCAAGGGCTCGCTATGTCCCCCAGGACCGGCTTGACCGGCTGGCCGTCAAGTACGGCCTTATGGAGCCTTCCGCTAATCCGTCCCTTCCGTCCCAAGTGTCCCAAAACAATCCGGCACGGGGCAATCCCTCCGACGAGGATTTGCCGACTGCGCGAAATGGGACGGATGGGACACATGGGACGGACTCCGGAGGAGTAGAGCCCGTTTTTGCATTCCAGGACCACGCGTTCATGGCTGATGTCGCTAGAATTTCGGGGGGCGCATGACGCCGCGACCCAGCCCGCCGTCCCAGCCTTCGATGGATTTGGGCCATTTTGGAGCTAGACCGCATGCACGGCGAAACTGAAGGGAAGCCCGCGCTTCTTGTCTGGAGCTTGAAGCACGAAGGGCTGCTTGAACAGGATTTCCAATCCGGCCCGGTAAGCCTATTCATTGCATTCCGCACAACAAACCGCCGCGAGTGGGAGCGATTCATTGGCTACTCGACGCAAACTTATGGCTATCCGCTCTGCCTTCCCGCCCCGTCAGGGCAATTAACAGCGGCACGGTGGAGGTCAGTATATAGGCGGATTGACCAATTTGGCCAGATGCAGACTTTCCTTCTGGGGCCGGATCGTCCAAACCGCCGGATGTTTTGTTTCCAATGGCTTCAAAGCGGAAAGTCCTGTAGTTCGGTTGTCACCGCCATCGGGGTTCCTAGGACTGTCGGCAAGTATAGCGGCCTGCGGTGGTGGTGGAGGTGCCCGCGCTGTGGTCGCGACACGAGCGCCCTATATTTCGCTCATGCCCCTATGGGTTGCCGCATCTGCCACGATCTTGTTTACCGCTCAGAGCGGCTCTCTCGGAAGCAGCGGGCCTTAATTGCCGTTGCCCTCAGTCGGGTTAAACAAGCCCGCAAGACATTCAAAATAAACGGAGGACAATAATGGAAAAGCGACTAATGAATGTTAAGGAGTTGTCCGCGTATCTGTCAATGCCGGTCCCAACGGTCTACGCCTATGTCGGCAGGGGCAAAATCCCCCCCGCCTGCATTCGCCGTATTGGAAGGGCTCTAAAATTCGAGCGGGCGGCGGTAGACGCTTGGATTACCGGCCAGCGGCAGCCTCAAGCCACCGCTCAAGGATGACCACGATCTGCGCGTTGATCGTCCGATGCTCTTTCTTGGCGACTTCGGAGAGCGCCGCATGGAGACGCGGCGGCATCCGCAACGGATAACCCTTGCGCTTCACTTTCCCTGGCGCGGTCATGGCCCCAAGTATACCCCTCGCTGGCCAGCCTGTCAATGTCCAAGTGATATCACTTTGATATTGACAAAGGCTTATGCCAGAGTTATACTGTCTATGTCTTAGTGATATCACATAGACATAGAGGGGGAATATGGCAATCTTCAAGAAGCGCGGCAAATGGTGGATTGGCTACCGGGCCAGCGGCAAGCGGCACCGCGAGCCCATAGGCGAAAGCTACACCCTCGCCAAAGAGGTCCTGGCCAAGCGCACAGCCCAAGCCGCCGAGCGCAAACACTTTCCGGCCCGAGTCGCCAACGCCTCGACCTTTGAAAAAGTGGCCGAGAAATTTTGGGACCTGCACGGAAAGCATCTACTGTCCCCCTCCTGGGCCGCGATGCTGGGCATTGTCCGGCGCAAATTCTCCGGGCGCAAGATGGCGGAGATCGGCACGGCGGAGATACAGGGCTTCTACAATGAAATCGCCGCCCGGACCTCAAGCTCCACGGCCAACCGCTACCTGACGCAGGTCCGCTCCATCTTCAACAAGGCCAAGGCTTGGGGCGACTTCTACGGGGACAACCCTTGCACCTTCGTCAAGAAGCAACGGGAGCGGGGCCACCGCCTGCGCTTCCTGGCCACCGATGAAATCAAATCCCTCTATGCGGTCGCCCTTCCGTCCCTCTACCCGGTCCTAGTCGCCGCGCTTCATACCGGGATGCGGCAGGGCGAAATCCTGGGCCTGCGCTGGGAAAACGTGGCCCTCGACCGCTCCACGATCTACATTCTGCAATCCAAGTCCGGCAAGCCGCGAGAAATCCCCATGACCAACAAACTGCATGAGGTCCTGACCGCGCTTGGCCCCCGGCCCGAGGGCTTGGTCTTTGATATGCCCCTCATCACCCTGCGCCGCTACTTCGCCAAGGCCCTCAAGGCGGCGGCAATCTCCGGCTTCCGGTTCCACGATCTGCGGCACACCTTCGCCAGCCACTTCATCATGCGGACCAACGACCTGACGACCCTGCAAAGGCTCCTGGGCCACTCCACGCCCGCCATGACCATGCGCTACGCGCATTTGAGCCGGGGCCATGTGCAATCCGCAATGGCGGTCTTTGAGGCCACCATGCCGGAGAAATCGCCTATTCTGACGCTGGCAGGGCACCAGGAAGGGCACCACCTATACAGCGCGACCGCCTGCTAATGCTGAAAAGTGTAGTAGAATGAAACCCAATCGGGCCGTTAGCTCAGCGGTAGAGCATTCGCCTTACACGCGAAGGGTCGCAGGTTCGAATCCTGCACGGCCCAAGTTTTTATTCCGGCCGCAATTTGGTATAGTTGGGGCACCGATTTTGGGGTCGTGGTGTAGCCTGGTTTAACACGCTGCCCTGTCAAGGCAGAGACCGCGGGTTCAAATCCCGTCGACCCCGCCAGTTTTATATCCTCGTTACCTCCCTCATCAAAGTCCTGATCGGCTTCTTGGCAAAGACTGGGTTGAAACTCATTTGTTGCTTTAAAGTGACACCCAGTTGAGCTATAATGCCTCGTCTATCATTGAATTTCCATAATAGACTAGAGAGGATGCGCATGTTGACAGGAATTCCGACAAGACGCCTTTGGATCCGCCGGCTGACCTGGGTCGCAGGCGTCTACATTGTTATCGCTGCGGCGGCCTGGAAGGGCGTTCCTTGGGCCGTGCGCGCCGCATTCTCGAAGGTCCCGCAATATCTTCCCGGCTTCCAGGCGGGCGCCGAGGACGTCTCCTGCAATCCTTTCACTTTACGCCTGACGATGAAAGGGCTGTACTTCAAACACGAACGGCTGGGCGAGATCGCCTCGGCCCGCGTCTTCAGCGTCGCGCTCAAGCCGACCGCCTTCCTGCGCCTGGCCATCGGCCTGCGCGACCTCAAGCTGGAGGGCCCCCGCCTGGCCCTCAGCATAGCGTCCGACGGGAGCAGCATCCTGGACCAACTGCCCAAGTCGGCGCCCCAGCCCGCGGCCAAGCCCGGATCCGCCTTCGTGCCGCGCTTGGTGGTAGGCTTGCTCGAAGTCTCAGACGGAGAGATCAATCTGGAGAGCCGCCTGCCCCAGGCCCCGCAGAAGCTGATGGTCAGGCCCCTCAGCTTCCGGCTTGAGAATCTCAGCACTCTCCCGAATGACGGCGGCGCCTACCACATGCGGGCCCAGACCGACCGCGGCGAGCGCCTGGACTGGGAGGGGATGTTGACGGTGCGGCCTCTGCGCCTCAAGGGCCGCGTCGCCTTGGTCGATGCCGATCTGGCGCGGGTCACCAGCGTTGCGCCGGCTTTACCCGTGAAAATCTCCAAGGGGAGGTTTGCCGCTTCCACGAATTACGACATCGCCCTCGACAGCGCTGCCCTGACGGTTTCGCTCCAGGACGCGCGGGCCTCGGTCAATGGCCTCATGTGGCGCCTGAAAAGCCAAGCTGAGGGTCCGCGAGGGCCATTCGCCTTGACCATCGGGCCAGCCAAAATCACCGCGTCGGCTTCCTTGTCCGACCGGGCCGGACAACGGCTGACCATGGGAGCCGAGGTGCCCGTAGAGTCCACAGGCTTAGTCCGCTTGAAGGCCGCGCTCACGCCCAAGCCCCTGGCCGGGGAGGTGGAATGCGAAGTCGTCGCCTTCCCCCTGGCCCCGTTCTCGCCCCTGGCGCCCCCTCCCACGCAGATTTCCCTGGACAGCGGAAACATCGGATTGAAAGCGCGCGCTGCTTTCTCGGGAAGCGATGCCACGGCCGAGGTTTCGATGGCCCTGGCCGACCTGACCCTCTCCGACAAGGCCTCGCGCGGCGCCTTGGTCCGCCTGGGCCGGTTGGCCGTGAAGTCCGTGAGAGTCTCGACCAGATCCCGCAAGGCCGAAATCGCGGAGGTGAGTATCGAACGCCCCTTCCTGCGCTTGGCGCGAGGCGGCGACGGAAGGACCAACATCGAATCGGCGCTGGGGATATCATTATCGAGCGCCCCGGCTGGCGCGTCCCATGATGCTTCCACTCTTACCGTGACCGCCTCCGGCGAGGCCCCCTGGCAGGTGCGTCTCAAGCGCTTCTCAGTTTCCGGCGGCCGCATCATGGTCCAAGACGCGTCCGTGGCCCCGCCGTTCGCCCTCTCCGTGACCGAGGCGCGCGCCGAGCTCTCCGGGCTCGCCAATGACGGCCGCGCCGTCGCCCCCTTCTCCGCCGGGGCCCGGATTGCGGACGCCGCCTTCTCAGCCGAAGGCAAGATCAAGCTGTCGACCGCCTCGGCCTGGGTGGAAGCCCGGCTCAAGGCCGACGCCATACAACTGCCCGTGTTCAGCCCGTTCTCGGGAAAGGTCATCGGGTATAAGATCGACAAAGGCGCTTTCAGCTTCGACCTGGATCATCATCTTGATGGACGGAAGATCTCGACCAAGAACCACGCCGTCATAGACCAGATGACTCTGGGCGACAAGGTGGAAAGCCCGGACGCCATCAAGGCCCCGGTCAAGCTGGGCCTAGCCCTCTTGAAGGACAGGCGCGGCGTCATCGACTTGAACATCCCCATCGATGGGAATCTTGACGATCCGAATTTCCATGTCGCCGGCGCGATCTTGAAGACCATCGTCAATCTGATCGTCAAGGCCGCGGCCTCGCCTTTCACCGCCTTAGGCCAGGCGCTGGGGAGCAAGGAGGACCTGGGCCATATCTCGTTCCCAGCCGGCCGCGCCAGCCTGGCGGCCGAACCCGCCGCGCAACTAGCGCAGGTGGCGCAAGCCTTGGCGGATCGGCCAGAACTGATAGTGGGCATGCGCGGGACGGCGGGACGATCCGATGCCTTGGCCCTAGGCGACCGCGCCCTGTTGCGGCGGCTGCGCGGCCCGGACGCCGGCGATTCCCCCCTGACTGCCGAGGAAGAGCACCGTATGAAGGCGCTGTATCTGGAGGCTTTCGGAACCGAGGCGTCGGCGGCCTCCGAGGCTCGCGCCAAACTCGTTGAAAAATGGCGGGCGACCGCGGCCGAACTGCGGGACTTGGCGCTGACGCGCGCCAGCGCCATCAAGGGCGCGTTCCTGGCGCATGGGCTGGCAGAAGCACGGATCTTCAGCCAGGAGCCTGCCGCCGGTCCGGATTCGGCCGACGAGCCCTGCCAGCTACAGCTCGACGTGCGGTAAGGATGCGCGCTGATGGGTGATAAGCCTCGGATCGTGGTGCTGGAAGACGATGATGTCTTCTGCGCCATGCTGCTGGCGGTCCTGGAGGATGACTACGAATGCGTGGTCGGCAAGGATGGCCTCGAAGGCCTGCGTCTCTGCCGCGCCGGCCGCGTGGACCTCTTGATCACGGACATCGGCATGCCTGAGTTGGACGGAATTGAGATGCTCAAGGAATTCCAAAAAGATCCCGCGCTCGCCACCATCCCGACCTTGGTCATCACGGCCACGCATTTTACGCGACGCTACCGCTCAGAATTGGACGGCATCCCCCAAGTGCGCGGCGTCCTGCTCAAGCCCTGCCATGTAGATGAGATCACGGCGGCCATCACCGGCATCCTCAGCCAGCGCCGCAGCCCCAGCGCCCCTTAGCGCGCCGGGGCGACCACCCGGGGCAGTTGCCGGTTCGCGGGAGACATCAAGGATGGGCCGCTATTCTCAGCCGGAATGAGAATGTGGCGCCTTGACCCGGAGCGCTATCCACTCGTATCGTCGTTGAGTGAAGATTGGAGATCTCCCGGGCGATGGCCAACCCCAGCCCCGTCCCCTGCTCATGCACCGCCACGGCCTCGTTGGCCCTAAAATATTCGTCGAAGATTCGATCGACGACATCGGCGGCTATGCCGATACCATGATCCGTCACGGCCACTTCCACCCGATCCCCCCCGGACGGCGCGGCGGCCGCGACCTGGATATCGGAGCCGTCCGGAGAGTACTGAACGGCGTTTTCGAGCAGCGTCGAAAGCAGGATCAGTATCTGGTTGCGGTTGCACAGTACGCGCAGGCCGGTCGGAGGAGGGACGACGATGCGGATGCCGCGGACGGCGGCCATGTCCACCAGATGCCTGACCGCCGAAGCAAATATGTCGTCCAGCGCGGCCGTCTCCATCTTGATATTCTCCCGCACCATGGACTTGAGATTCGCCAGTTCCAGCATCTCCTTGATGGACTCGCTGAGCAGGGCACAGCGCTGCCGCATCTTCAGAAGTATCTCCCGGGCGCGGGGTTCGAACGCGCCCGCGTAACCTTCCAAGAGCACGTCTATATAGCTTTGGATGGCGGCGAACGGGGCCTTGAGCTGATGCGTGGCATGCATCAAGTAGCGCGTCTTCTCGTTGTTGATCTGCTCGAGCGTCTCGTTGGCCTGCGCCAGCTCGCGGGTGCGCTCCCGCACGCGGCGGTCCAACTCCAGATTATGATCACCCAGTTTGTCGGAGACGCCTTGCTGCAGGACCAGCAAGTGGAAGATGATCTTGGCGTCCTCGGACCCGATGACCCGCGTGCGGGGATGCTTAAGGGCGAGGATCCTGTCATAGACCGACCGGCGCCCAGTCGCCTCGAAAATGAGGTCCACTTCGGGGTCGCGGCAGACCGTCTCCAGGTCGCCGTCCCACGCGATGCCATGCTCCCGCGCGAAAGCCATGCCCGGAGCGCCGGGCTCTATGTCACAGACATGCCGGATGACGATGTCTGGCATCTTGAGCAAAGCCTGTAGAATGGCGGTCCCGCCTTTCCCGGCGCCCACCACGGCGATGGCGTCCCTCTTCATGGCGCATCCCTCATCGAAGGAAGTTACCATAAATGTCGAAAAATTGCACAATATCCTTGACAGCCGGGCGATTCAAGGCGACGGAGGGTTCATGAAGAAGATTTACATCATTGATGACGACCGCAATATCGTCGAATCCATGCGCATCGTCCTGGAGGCTCACGGCTACACGGTGGAGGCGCAATACGACGAAACCAACGTGGTGGCGAACCTCGTCACCCACAAGCCCGACGCCGTGATCCTCGACGTCATGTTCCCGCAGGACCCCGGCGCCGGCTTCGAAATGGCTCGCGCCATCCGCAAGGACGAGAGGACGGCCAAGATTCCCCTGCTCATGCTCTCGGCCATCAACGAAAAGGGCGTCTACGCCGGCACATTCTCCAACAAGGATCGCGACGAGTCCTGGCTGCCGGTCGACAAGTTCATCGAGAAGCCCCTCCGTCCCCAGCAGCTCCTGCAGCTCGTCGCAGCGGCCCTCAAGGGAAGCCCGCGCGCCAAGGCCTGACCCGCCGGATCGGTTCTAGCGCGTCACCAGTTCTGCGCCTGGACCTCGAAATACGCCTGCGGATGGGCGCAGGCGGGACAGGCCTGGGGCGCCGCCTCGCCTTCGTGTGTGTATCCGCAGTTGCGGCAGAGCCAGACCACCTTGCTCTTCTTCTTGAACACCTCGCCGGCCTCCACGCTGGCGAGAAGCGCACGGTAGCGGCGCTCGTGATACTTTTCCGCGACGGAAATGAATTCAAAAATCTTCGCCGCCGTCTCCAGCCCCTCGGCCCTCGCGGTCTTGGCGAAGTCAGGATACATGTGGCCCCACTCAAAAGCCTCCCCGCCCGCCGCAGCCCTTAGGTTCTCGGCGGTAGTGCTGACCTTGCCGGCCGGGAACAGCGCCTCCACCTTGGCCTCGCCGCCTTCCAGCAGACTAAAGAGGCGCTTGGCGTGCTCCTTTTCCTGGTCGGCGGTCTCCTCGAACACCCAGGCGATCTGCATGAAGCCTTCCTTGCGCGCCTGGCCCGCGAAATAGGTATAGCGATTACGGGCCTGCGACTCGCCCGCGAAAGCAGTGATGAGATTCTTCTCTGTCTGAGTCCCTTGGATTTTCATGGAATTCCCCCTTTCCGAATAATAAAGTCTACAATTTTTTCTGCCCGTCACTGCCCTCGCCCTTTGCCAGAGTGAAACCTTATTTGATTCCCACTTCGAGAGACTGATGATTCGGCTCGCCAAAAGAAGCGGCCGCCCGATCGACGGGCGGCCGCTGATTCGGGACTTCTGCGTCGGTTAGTGCGCGGGCTGGGCGGCCGGCGCGGGTTGGGCCGGGACGTTCATGGCGCCAGTCGTCGCTGCGGACAAAGGCGCCGGCTGCTCCGCCGGGGCCGGGATCTGCTCCACGGGAGCCTCGTTCTTCTTGCAGCTAGCCAAACCAATGACCACGACCACGCCCGCCGCCATCACCAGCCCAAGAACTTTAGCCAATTTCATTCTTTCCTTCTCCTTTACCTTCGATTATCCCCGGCATCCTGAACCGGAGGGGCGCGATGGTAAAATCGCGAACCACGGGTATCATAGCGCATTTATGCAGCCTGTTGAAAATGCCGCTGCCTATCTTTCGGTGTTTACTGCCCTGAGGATACGGTCTGGGACTCGCGCTGTCCGGTACGCTTGCGCCAGCGGCCGATGAGCATAGGCAAGACGAACATCACCCCCAACATGATGACCATGGTCGCGGTACCGTCGCCGAGGACCGAATTCAGGCAGAGCGTGGAGGCCATAATGACCACGAAGTAGATCATGTCGCCGGCAATCGCGATCGCCCAGCCGGAAACGAATCCGTGGCCGGCCGCCGCGGCCGCGGCGCGGCCCGTCATGGGATCGACGCCGAACGCGATCAAAATCAGGGCGAGCGGCCCCCCGGCGCTGCCATAACACGACGTGGTCCGGCGCATGGCGTTGCGGAAGGCGTCAACGACGCGGCCGAGGAGCGGCGCCCGGCGCCCCCCCGCCATCATCAGCCGCAAGAGCGGCTCAAATACCAACGCGAGAATCACATCGGACACGAAATAAAGAGCCGTCATGGCCAGCCACGGGATGCCGCGGCCGCGCGCCAGCAGCACGCCCGCGGGGATGCCGCCGCCGATGGGGATAAGGAAGAGCGTCAGCACTTGCCCCGCGCCGGCCCACGGGCCGGCGGGGCTTATCGCGGCCGCCATGAGACTGTTGGAAAACGCATGAACAGGTAGGATATGCTTTTTTCACCCTGCCGGCAATGCGGGGCAACGCTTCATTCCGAAGAGAATTTACGCAAAACGACCTAAAGGTTCAGCCGGCTGTCGCGATAAGGTCTTGCAGGCCCCGGAGCGGGACTTCGACCCAATCGGGCCGGTTATTGAACTCATAGCGCAGTTCGTAGACTGCCTTGGCGATGAGATAAGCCGAAAGGAGCGGGCGGAGTTCAGCGGGATCCTGCGTCAGGATCGGCGACCCGGCGAGCTCGCCGCAGTACGCGGTGAGAAACGCAGCGCAGGTCCAGGACCGCCAGAGCCGTGCGGCGGCGGCGAATCCGCCCTGCAGCTCGGATGACGCGGCGGCGGCTCGCAGACCGGCGTTCGCCGCGTAATCGAACGAGCGCAGCATGCCGGCCACGTCCCGCAAGGGGCAATGCTTGGTCCGTCTTTCGGGAAACGCAAGAAGCGGCTCCCCTTCGAAATCGATCATGACGAAATCTCTGCCGGTCCACAAGGTCTGACCCAGGTGGTAGTCCCCATGGATCCGGATCCTCTGGCCTGCGAACTTCCGGCCGAGCAGGGCGCCATAGCAGCCGTCAAAGTCTGCGGCGCGGTCCAGGACGGCATCGGCGATCGTCCTGAGAGCCGGAGGCAGAACGCCTCTCCGTCTTCTCAAAAGCTCGAAGGCTGCCACCCTATCGCTGCGCATGCTCCGGCAGAGCGACTCGATATAAAGCTGATCGATCGGCTCTGGAGCAAAGGCCGGGTCCGAGTGATCGGACCCTAGAATCTTATGCAGCTGGGCGGTCCGGACCCCGAGAAGGCGGGCGCTTTCAAGATAGGGGCCGACCGATTCGATGAATTCGGCCGGCGGCTGGACGCGCAAGTCGACGCCCTTCTCCAGAAGAGCCCGAGCCCGCTCGAAATATCCGCGCAGATGATCCAAGGTCATGGTCCAAGCGTCACCTTGGCTTGGAATCCAACGATGCACGACGGCGAGCGTGGCGGGCTCGTGCCCCTCTGCCAAGCACTCGAGGTGCCCGGCGAGCGCAGCCGCCGAAGCCTTGGCCGTTCTCCTCGATAAAAAGAGCCCGACCTCCACTTCCGGATTACGGCCATCGCGGATCGCCCGGTACAGCTTGAAAATGAACCGGTCTCCAATGCGAGCGGAGGAGTTCGACTGCTCGGCCGCGATAGGCAGGACCGCTAGGGGCGGCTGCCCCAGCGGCTCGGCGCCGGAGAACTCGGGGGTCCGGGCGCCCGTGAGCGTGCCGCCGTCGGCAAGGCACTCCCGATCATGACGCATCAGGTCCAGGAGAATTGAAATGAATTCGGGGACGCGGGCGGCGTCATAGAGCACCTGCTCGGATGGCGACCCGGCCGGCTGAAAAACAGCGATCACCGGGGCGGTCCGGCTGGCCCTGGTTCGTTCGGCAAAGGCGAGGGGGATGAGATACAGCTCTGCGGCGGCGTCCGTGTACTCGACTGAGACCAGGGCCAGCCGGAACCGCGGATATTCTCGGCCGACGGGCATGAGCGTCTTCAGCCGGGCGCTCCGAAGGCTCTGCGCCTTGCCCCTGAACCAGCGCTGAACCTGAAGAAAGGCCGGAAGGAACGCTTCGATCTTGGCGCGGACCTCCGGGCTGTGGAGGGCCGGCCAATCGCCTCCCATCGGGAGCACGGGAGGCACGAGTCCACTTTCAACCATGATGGGGAATGGCCGCAGAGGAGTATAATACTATAACGCGATGCGAGCGCTGATCCTGTACGCAATCGCAATCTATATGCCGCGCCGTCGAAATTGATACCATCCACTCATATGCTGGAGCAGCTCAGCCTGGAGATGGCCGGTGCCCGCAAGGTCTACACCGTCAGCCAGGTCAACGCCCAGATCCACGACCTCCTAGAAGCCTCCTTCCCCGAACTATGGGTCGAGGGCGAGGTCTCCAACTGCCGCGCCTACCCCTCGGGGCATACCTACCTCACCCTCAAGGACGAGAACGCCCAGATCCAGGCCGTCCTCTTCAAAGGCGCGGCCTTCGCGGTGAAGTTCAAGCCCCAGGACGGCCTCAAAGTCCTGGTGCGCGCCCGCATCTCCTCCTATGTCAAGCGCGGAGACGTCCAGCTCATCATCAGCGCCATGGAGCCCCGGGAAAAAGGCGCGCTCCAGATCGCCTTCGAGCAGCTCAAGGCCAAACTCTCGGCCGAAGGCCTCTTCGACGAAACCCGCAAGAAGCCCCTGCCTCCCTATCCCACCCGCGTCGGCATCGTCACCTCCCTGCAAGGCGCGGCCGTGCACGACATGATCACCGTCCTCACCCGCCGCTGGCCGGGCCTGGAGATATCGGTCTGGCCCGTCAAGGTGCAGGGAGAGGGCGCCGCCGAGGAGATCGCCCGCGCCATCGCCGGCTTCAACGAGCTTCTCCCCGGCACTGATATCCTTCTCGTCGGCCGGGGCGGCGGCTCCATCGAGGACCTCTGGGCCTTCAACGAAGAGCCCGTGGCCCGCGCCATCGCCGTCTCCCGCATCCCCGTCGTCTCCTGCGTGGGCCACGAAACGGACTTCACCATCGCGGATTTCGTCGCGGACGTGCGCGCGCCCACGCCCTCGGCCGCGGCCGAACTGGCCGTCCCGGAACTGGGAGCGGTCCTGGCGCGGCTGGGGGACTGCCGCCGCCGGCTTCTGGCCTACGTCCAGGAGCGCCTGCGCGCTCTGGAGGCCCGCCTGGGGCGCGCCCGGGAACACCCTTACCTCCAGAGCCCCCGGCGCATGTACGAGGAGCGCATCAAGCGCGTCGATGAGCTCTCTGTCCGCCTGCCCGAGGCCGTCGGCCGGGTCCTCGCGCACGCGGAGAAAGACCTCCGTCTGCGGATGGAGAAGCTCGACGCGTTCAGCCCCTTGAAGGTCCTGGGCCGCGGCTACGCCATCGCCGAGAAAATGCCTGAGGGCGCGATCCTGCGCCGGGCGGAGCAGGTCAAAGCCGGCGACCGAGTGCGCGTACGCCTGCACGAAGGCAGCATATATTGCGAGGTCCGAGATGCCTAAGAAAGAAGAGAAGGTCTCCTTCGAATCGTCCCTGGAGAAGCTTGAGGCCGTGGTGCGCGAGCTGGAGGCCGGGGAGAAAGGCCTGGAGGAATCCTTGACGCTATTCGAGACCGGGGTAACCTTGGCCAAGGCCCTGACCCGGCAGCTCGAAGAGGCCAAGCGCAAGGTCGAGGTTCTGAGCCAGGAGGACGGCAAGCTGGCGCGCCGGCCCATGCCCGAGAGCCGGCAATGAGCGGCGCCGCCTCGGCCTGGGTCGAGGTGCCCTTCCCGGTCCAGAAGCCCCACGATGGGGAGCGCTTGGACTCCTACTTAGCGGCGCGCCTGCACCGCTACTCGCGCAGCCAAGTCCAGCGCCTGATCGCGGCGGGCCGGGTCTTCCGGCCCGGCCGCATGGTCAAGCCGGCGGCGCGGGTCGCCTCGGGCGAGACCGTGCTCATCCGCTACCCGCGCCACGAAGAGCTCCCCTGCCTCCATGCCGAGCTGCCCGTCATCTACGAAGACGACCTGCTCCTGGCGATCAACAAGCCCGCGCCCCTTCTCTGCCATCCCACCGATCGCATCCAGAACAACACCGTCACCGCGATCCTCAAGGGCCAATTCCCTGGCCGGCGCCTGCACCTGCTGCATCGCCTGGACCGGGAGACGAGCGGAGCCCTGCTTCTGGCCAAGGACCGGGACACGGCCCGCCGGCTCACCATCCATTTCACACAGCGCCGCGTGAAGAAGGAATACCTCGCCCTGGTCTTCGGGCAGGTCGCCTGGCACCACCGCAAGGTCGACGCCCCCTTGGGACGCGAGGGCCTCGAGATCAAGGTCCGCCAAAGCGTAGGCGCAGGCGCCGCGGCCTTGACAGAGTTCGAGCGCCTAGCCGCCGGCAACGGGGCCTCCCTCGTCCTGGCCCGGCCCTTGACCGGCCGCCTGCACCAGATCCGCGCGCACCTAGCCTACCTAGGCCACCCGGTCGTGGGCGACAAGCTCTACCTGGGCCGCGGCGAACTCTACATGAAGGCCGTGCGCAAGACCCTCAGCGACGCGGACATCGAGAAGCTGGGGGCATCCCGGCAGATGCTCCACGCCCATCGCCTACGCCTGCCGCATCCGGCTACCGACCGCGAAATCTGCGTGAGCGCGCCCTTGCCCGAGGATTTCCGCGCCGCCCTGAGCCAGGCGGGGATCTCCTGTCCATGAACTGCGCCATCAAGGCCGTCTTCTTCGACATCGGCAATGTGCTCCTGAACTTCGATCCCCAAGCCGTGCTCCGAGAGATCGCCGGTGTCCTGGGCCGCCCGCCCCGCCAGGTCGCGAGATTCTTTGAGAAGCCGGGCCGGATAGAGGCGCTGGAGCGCGGCGAGCTGAGCATCGAGGGGCTCTATCACATCTTCCGGGAAGACCTGGGCTATCAAGGAAGCTACCCCCACTTCAAGCGGCTCTGGTGCGACCATTTCACGCTGGACCGGCGCACCGCGGCAATGCTCAAGGAAGTGGCCGGCCGTCTGCCCGTTTATCTGCTCTCCAACACCAACGCCCTGCACTACGAATTCATCCGGGCCAGGTACGCCTTCACCCGCCATGTGCGCGGGGCCGTGCTCTCCCACGAGATCGGCATGCGCAAGCCCGAGCCGCGCATCTACGCGGCGGCTTTGAAGCTCGCCTGCCTGAAAAATCCAGGGCAGGCCCTTTTCATCGACGACCTCAAGCCCAATATCGCGGCCGCCCGCCGGGCCGGCCTGCAAGCCATCCTCTACCGTGGCCCGGAGGATCTGCGCTGCCGCCTGCGGACCCTCGGCGTGCTGGGCTAGGCCCCCCCGCGCCATGAAGGCCCCGAAATCCCGCCTGGACGCCCTGCTCCTGGAACTCGGCCTTTGCGAGAGTCGGGCCAAGGCCCAGGCCGCGGTGCTGGCGGGCCTGGTCAAAGTGGACGGCCAGCCCGCGCTCAAGCCCGGAACCCCGACCCGCTCCGACGCGCGCATCGAGGTCTCTCCCGCCGCCAGCCCCTTCGTCTCGCGGGGCGGCCTCAAGCTTGCCGCGGCCCTGGATTTATTTCCCATCCGCGTCGCCGGCCGCGTCTGCCTCGATGTGGGCTCCTCGACCGGAGGCTTCACCGACTGCCTGCTCCAGCGCGGCGCGTCCAGAGTCTACGCCGTGGATGTGGGCCGAGCTCAGCTCCATGCCAAGCTTCGCGCCGACCCGCGCGTGCTGAGCTTGGAGCGGACCCACGCCCGCAGCCTGCGGTCCGCCATGTTCGATCCTCCTCCCGACCTGGCCGTAGTGGATGTTGCCTTCATCTCCTTGACCGCGGTGCTGCCGCACATCTTGCCCTGCCTGGTCGGGCCCTACGAACTCCTGGCCCTGCTCAAGCCGCAATTCGAGGTCGGGCCCAAGTTCGCTCCCAAGGGCGTGGTGCGCCGGCCGGAACACCGCGCCCTCGCCCTGGAGCGGCTGCGCGAGCACTTGCGCCTCCTGCCCGTCCTGGAGGCAGGAGTCATGGAGTGCCCGGTGCACGGGCCCAAGGGGAACGTGGAGTCTTTCGTTTATCTGCGCAAGGCCGCCTGACAAAACTGATAGAATGGGAAAAGCATGAAGATTCTGCTGCTGCCCGAACCCGCCGCCCCCTACGGGGAAGACGGATTCTGCCGGGAGTTCGCCTCCCGCGCCGCGGCGCACGGCCATCAGACCTTGAACGGAACCGTGCCCACCGGCGCCCCGGAAGAGGTCCTGTCGCGACTGCTGGCCGGAGGTTTCGGGCGCGACGTGGACGCGGTCCTCATCAACGGATTCCAGGCTCCCGCCATCCGGGCCGCGCGGGCGGCCGGAACGAAATGCGCGGTACGGCTCATCGAGTCCTTCATCCATGTGCCGGAAAGCCTGATGCCCCCCATCCGGGACAGCCTGCGCCAAGCCGACCGCCTCCTGGTGCCGAGCCAATACTTGGCGCGGCTGATTGAATCCTGGAACGGCGGCATACGGACCAGCCTCGTACCCTACGCTTATGACCAGGTCCGGGCTCACCAGATTGCCTTAACCACCATGCGCGCGTCCCGGCCGGCGGATTTCCAGATCGCCACCACCTGCAAGTTTACCGAGGCCTGCCGGCCCGGCATGGAGATGCTCCTGGCCGCGGCCAGCCGGCTGCGCTTCGCCTGGCATCTGATCGTCATAGGCGACGGTCCCATACTTCCCGCCCTGCGGGAGCGGGCGCGCCAATTCTTCCCCGAGCATCAGGTGGATTTCTCGGGCGGACTGCCCCATCTCAAGGTCATGGAGATCTTCCGCAGCGCCAAGGCCTATGTCGATCCCACGGGCCTCGAAGGCTTCCCGGCCATGGCGCTTTACTCTCTCGCCGAAGGCTGCCCTGTAGTCGCTCCCCGGGCTGGCGCCGTCTGCGAGCTCCTCAGCGACGGAAAGAACGCACTCCTCTTCGAGCCCGGAGACCCCGCGTCGCTCGCTCAGGCGTTGGTCAAGCTGTCCTCCGTCAAAGGCCTGTCCTTACAGCTCATCTCCGAGGGCGTGGCGACCGCGCACGGGCAGACCTGGGACGCCACAGTCCGCGCGGCGTGCTCCGCCTTGGAGGAGCTGACACGATGAGTTCCCCGCACGGCGACCCGGCGGCCCGCGGGCACGCGAGTTCGATCATCTGCGCCCTGCTCTTGGACCGCGACGACGCGGCCGAATTCCCTTGCGGCGAAGGCGTGGCGCTGGGCCGGCCGCTGTGCGCCTATCCCTTGATGGCGGCCCGCAGTTCCGCCCACGTCCGGCGCACCTATGCGGTCACGGCGTCCGCGCCGGTCAAAGCCGCGGCGCTCCAGTACGACACCGTCATCGTGGACCCGCCGGTCGACAAGACCTCCCCTCGGGACTTCCTGCTGCACGGCTACCGCCAGACCGCGGCGGACCTGCGCCACGAAGGCATCGTCTGCGAACTGCTGGTCGTACTCTGCGCCAATGCACCGGCCGTGACCAAGGACATGATCGACACGGGGGTGGAGGCGCTGCTCGACCGGCCCGAGTTAGACTCGGCCCTGAGCGTCGCGCGGCAGGAACGCTGGCCCCCGTCCTTGGCGCAAAAACAGACCGAAGACGGATTGCTTGTCCCGTGGGGAGCCGTGCCCCCAGCTCGGGAGATCCCGGCTTGGTATCCGACCTGGGGCGTCATGGTCCTACGGCCCCGTTGCTTGGAGGCGCCGGCCGCCGATGACCAGCTGCCCTGGCTGGGCCGCAAGGTTCTGCCTCTCCAGCAATGGGGCCCGGGCCCCATCGATTTCCACTGGCAGATACCGGGCCTGGAATTCTGGCTGAAGAAGAACGGCATCCCCGACCTTTCCGGCGGGTTGGAGCGCCAGCCCCTGCCCAAGATGAAGCTCGCGCCCAAGGGCGGCAGGCGCTAGATTCTTGGAGCTCACCGAGCCCTATTTTCAGCCCCAGACCGCGCAAGAAGGCGATTTTGACCGGTACTTCGGGCAAATGTTAAAATAACCAATGGCCGATTCCTCCGGATGCCTATGCCGCCGATCCGCACCCGCCTTGGCCCTATGAAACGTAAGGCCAGAACACTCGTAGTAGCCGACGAGATCCGCCGCGTCATCGGCCTGGAGGCCCAGGCGCTCAAGGACCTACGCGCTTCGGTGGACGGATCCTATGAGCGCGCGGTGCGGCTCATGGCCCGTTGCCGCGGCAAGGTCATTCTCACGGGGGTGGGCAAATCCGGGCTCATCGCCCAGAAGGTCGCTGCGACCCTCACTTCCACCGGCACTCCCGCAGTCAACCTCGACCCCGCCGAGGCCAAGCACGGTGGTATCGGCCTCATCCAGCGCCAGGACCTCGTCTTGGCCATCGGCAAATCCGGCGAATCGGACGAACTCAACGACCTGCTGCCCCGCCTGCGCGCCATCGGAGCCAAGATCATCGCCATCACGGCCGACCCGCACTCCACCTTGGCCCGCGCCGCCGCAGTGGTCCTGGTCACGCCCGTCACCCAGGAGGCCTGCCCCCTCAACCTCGTTCCGACCTGTAGCACCACGGCCTCCTTGGCCGTAGGCGACGCCCTGGCCGTAGCTCTCATGAAGCTGCGCAACTTCCAGACCGTGCACTTCGCCCGCAACCATCCGGCCGGCCAGTTGGGCAAGCGCCTGACCTTGACCGTGGCCGACGTCATGCGCCAAGGCTCCAGCAATCCCGTGGTGAGGGAGAACGACAGCGTCAACCACATGCTCGTAGAGCTGACCCGCCAGCACACTGGGGCGGTCTCCGTGGTGGACCGCCGCGGTCGGCTCAAGGGCCTGATCACGGATTGCGACATCCGCCGGGTCCTGGAGCAGGGCCGCAACATCCAGGAGCTCTCCCTGGCGCGCATCATGAACCCGCGCCCCACGGTAATCCGGCCCGACATGCTGGCCTCGCGCGCCGTGGAGCTCATGGAACTGCGCCGCCATCCCTTCAGCGTCCTGCCCGTGGCGGACCGCGCGGGCCGCTGTCTGGGCATGATTCAGATGCACGATCTACGCGCGCGGGGACTCTAGGCCATGCCGATTGCTCTATCTGAGCGAACCTATCTGCACCAAAGGGACCGCACCCGGACCACGCGCAGACATCGACCTGCGGGATATGCTCAAAATCCCAAACTTACAAAGAGTTCAAATACTGGGTCTTCTCCTTCCTGAGTGGGTAAAAACAGCGTGAAAAACAACATGCTCTCGACGGAGAAATGGCTTTCCTGATGCTTGCAAAATCTGGCACGATTGCAGGATGCAAAAACGCCGGCACCTATGGGATGCCTATCGCT
>CAIRTQ010000005.1 GCA_903881545.1 uncultured Elusimicrobia bacterium | reverse complement strand
CCGCTGGCGCCGCCATCGGCGGTGCCAGCGGTGCTGCCGCTTCCACGGCCGTGGAAGCGGCCGAGAAGACGCGTGCGGTCTGGATCAATGGCATCAGGCGCTGGCGGGCCCACCACTGGCCGCCGGCCCCGAACGCGGCCAGCAGGGCGAACACGACCGCGGTGCGGAGCACCGGCGCGCGATGCAGGGTCCGGGCGGCCGCGGCCGCGAGGAACGCGGCGAGCAGCCACGGCAGGAGCCAAAGCGGGTCGAATGAGACGAGGATGGCTTCCAGCGCCGCGGCCAAGGACAGCAAGGACAAGGCCTGGTAGCTGCGTTGGAAATCCCCCTGTCCGCCGCAGAGCAGCATGAATGTGTGCAAAGCTCCGGCCGCGATGAAGCTGAAAGGAACGGTGAGTGCCATGGCCGCCGCCAGCGCGAGCGCCAGGCTGAGCGGATCCTTGGGCAGTAATCCGGGCAGGGCCGCGCCGGCCTGGAAGAGCGCCGCCGCGTAGGCCGCCGCGCAGAAGGCCAGGAGGTTTGCAATCATGATTCCGTAGGACGGGACCGGGCTGTCGCCCAGGGCGGTGAAGACAGCCCGGGGCCACAGCGGCGCGGTCACCGTGTCCTGGAGCATTCGGCCCAGGCCGTAAGGCGCGCTAGGCTCGGCGGCGGTCTTGGTCTCTTCCATGATCGTACTCGTCAAGGCTCCCTGATGAATCGGACGCGGGGCGTTTGCGCCTGTTCGCAATGGGGGCAGGATAACGAGGGCTCGCCCAGGCGGGAGGGGCTTGAAAATGAGAACCAGTCCGCGTCGTAGGCGGCGTCCTCGCCGGCCGGAGTCGCTCCGGAGATGTCCAGGAAGTAGAGGTGCCCGCAATAGCCGCATTCCAGCCTTACCAGAGGCGCCGGCGGCCGCGCCAGCGCGGCCTGGCAGAAGAGTGTCCATCCCTGCGTCCCGGTGCGCGGCGGCTCTGTGTCCAAGTCATGATGGGCCGCGGGTCGGGCGCCAAGCTTGCGGCATTTGCCGTCGCGGATATCGGCCGGGGTCCCGGCGGCCTGCCGTACCTGGGCGCGCACGAAGCTGGCCTTGCCGGTCAGGAACCGGCCGCGCACCGCCAGGCTCCGCAGGGTGAACCAAAGCCCGAAGGCCAAGCGTGTCCCTTCGTCGGCGTCGGCCATATGCACAGTATAAGAAAAAATAGGTAGACTTGGAACCGATGCGCTTGAGCGTACGCCTGGCTTTGGTCTTCTCGTTCTTCGGTCTGGCCATCACGGCCGGCCTGTTGACCCTGCATGTGCGCGTGGTTCGGCAGGAGGCCTACTCCCGGGCGGAGAACATGGCGGCCGCGACCATGACCGCGGTGCGCGCCTTGGTCGTGGCGCAGGCTCGGGCCGGCCGCTACCAGGAGCTCGGAGTCGACCTGGCGGCCATGATCCGGCAGGCCGGCATCGCCATGGTCGAGGTTCGCGACCAGAAGGGCCGCGTGCGCCTCAGCCGCGTGGACGACGCTCGCGAACTGAGGCGCAGTCCGCATTTGGGTGTGCCCATCCAGCTTGTGCCGGACGGAATCTACGATTTGCAGGCTCCGGTGATTTCGGGCTCGCGCCGGTACGGCAGCGTCCTGGTGGGGTTCCATACCGACAAGCTCGAGGCGCGCCTGGCGCTCATCGAGGCCTGGGCCGTGCAGTGGGGAGCCAGCTCTTTTCTCGGAGTCGTGCTCGTGGCCTGGCTTATGGGCGCTTGGTTTGGCTGGCGTATCGAACGTCTGGTCCCCCGCTTCGAGACCTTGCCTAATGACCCGGAGCATTTTCGGCCCTTGAGCGGCGACGATGCGGACGACGAGGTGGGGCGCCTGGTGGCGGCCTTCAACCGCCTGGGCGGCGTGCTCAAGGAGGAAACACGCCGCCGGCGCGAGCTGGAGCTTGAGAAGCGCGAGCTTTCCGCCATGCTCGTGCATGACCTTAAGACCCCGCTGACCGTGGTGCGCGCTGGCGTGACCTTGCTGTCCGAGCACTTCGGCCGGGACAAGAAGCCGGCGAGCAACCGCCGGACCTTGGAGCTTCTGGCCATGTCCACCGACCGCATCCAGAGGATGATCGAGGATGTCCTACAGCTCTCGCGCATGGAGGAGGTGGCGGGCCTGCACGAGTCTTTGCCCGTGGATCTGGCCGACATGGCGAAGGTCTGCGTCCGCGACTTCGCGCTGATCGCTGCGGACCGCAAGCTGCGCATAGTCGCTGAGATCCCGGAGGGGCTTTCCGCCATGGTCTCGGGCGACGCGGCCCTGCTGCGCCGCGTGCTCGACAACCTGGTCCATAACGCGGTGGAGCACACCCCCGCCGATGGCGTGATCAATATTCGCCTGGCGGCGCAGGACGGCTCGGCGCGCGTGGAGGTCCGCGACTGCGGGCCGGGCATCCCGTTGGAGGCACGGCCCGAGATCTTCCGTAAGTTCTTCCAGAGGGATATGAAGCGGCATGTGGGCAATGTGGGCCTGGGTCTGGCCTTGTGCCTGAAAGCCGTCGAGCGCCACGGCGGCAAGATTGGGGTGGAGGAAGTCCACCCGCACGGCTCCTGCTTCTATTTCACCCTGCCGTTGGCCAAGCCCGCCAAGGCCTAGACCCGCCTCGTCAGTAGTTGCTGCGCTTGCCCTGGGAGGCCGGGGTGGCGCGGTCGAAGGCCCAGTCGCGGATGGCCTTGATCTGCTCGCTCATGGTCTTGGACAGCGGCACCATGGTCGTGGTGTACTTGCGCAGGTCGTTGGTGGTCATCCGGCGGCCCCCTTGCATGGCGTCGATGCGCGCCGCGACGATGGCCTGCTCGATCTCCGAGCCGCTCCAGCCCTTGGTGTGGACCAGGATGGGATCGATGTCGACATCGCCGGGCTGGGCGCCGTTGCTCTTGAGGTGGATGTTGAGGATCTCGCGGCGCTCGGACTCGTCGGGCAGGTCGCAGAAGAAGACCTGGTCGAAGCGGCCCTTGCGGATGATCTCGGCGGGCAGGGTCTCGATGCGGTTGGCCGTGGCGGCCACGAAGACCAGCGGCGGCTTTTCCTGCATCCAGGTCAAAAAGGCGGTGAAGGTGAGGGACTGTGACGAGGCCGAGTCCTTGGGGGTGCAGAAGCTGCTCTCGATCTCGTCGATCCAGAGCACGGCGGGAGCGAGCGCCTCGATGGTTTTGAGGGCGCGGTGGAAGGCGGCCTCGGGGCGTCCGTAGATGCCGGAGAAGACGAGGTTCATGTCCAGGCGGAACAGGGGCACCTGCCAGAGCCCGGCGATGGCCTTGGCCAGCATGCTCTTGCCGCAGCCGCTGATGCCCATGACCAGCACGCCCTTCGGTATCGGGGCGCCGGCCTTGACGGCCTCCTGGGTGAAGAGGCTCTTGCGCTGCATGGCCCATTCCTTGACGTTGCCCAGGCCGCCGACCTTGGTCATGTCGGTCTTGAGCGGGACGAACTCAAGGTAGCCGGATTTTCTGGCCAGGACCTTCTTCTCCGCGAAGACGCCTTCGAGGATGGTTTTTTCCGTGACGGCGCCGGCGCTGAAGACGCGGTACAGGACGTGGGCGGTCTCCTGGAGGGTGAGCCCGCGCAGGGAGAGGGCGAGCTCGGATTGGAACTTGGGCGTGAGCTGGACCGTGGGGTAGAGCTTTTGGACCGCAAGGGCCTGGGCCAGAAGCTCGTCCGAGTCTGGCATCTCGACTTCGATGAAGGAGATTTCTTTTTCCAGGGTCTCGGGCAGGACCACGGTGGGAGAGACGAGGACGACGCAGGTGCGGTAGTCGCCGGCGAGGGTGTAGTAGGCGTCGCGCAGGGCCCGGGCGACGCGGGGCTCGGCGAGGAAGGCGGAGAGGTCCTTCATGAGATAGCAGCCGGGCCGGGGGTGGGTGACGATCTGCTCGATGGCGGCGACAGGGTCGCGGGTGTCGACGCCTTGGATGGCGGGCTCAAGGCCCTTTAGGCAGGACCAGGTGGTGAGGGTGCCGCCGGGGAAGCATTGGGGCGCGAGGGTTTGGAGGGCGGTGACGACGCGGTCTTCCTCGGGGGTTTGGAGGTAGATGAGGGCGCGGCGGCCCTTGAAGGCATCGCGGATCTGGTCGGTTAATTTGCTCATGGGTGTAGGGGTATCATAACACAATCTGTCTTATTGGCGCACTTGCAAGAATGGCGTGCAGCTTTCCGTTCTCGGCAGTATGTCGGAAATCCCGACACACTGTATTTCCTTCGAGTTTTCGGTCTCGAAGATGTTCTTTAGATGCTCGGTGACGGTGCCGCGGCCTTTGTCGAACAACTGATCAGCTTTTGTGTCAGCCAGACCGCTTCATCCGCGACTCAGATTTTGTGCCGTCCTCTCCCGCCTGGCGGGCGAAAATTAGGAATTCTACAGCGTTGCTGCGGATTCGAAGTCCGGTTTCCTTATTCATGGCTGTCCGGCCCAAGACTCCTTTGCGAGCAGCTCGCTAGGAGAGGATTCCTAGGAAGAAGAGTTCTCTCAAATACTAGCGTTCAACTCGAGAAGACCTTGTGGCGAAGGCCACAACCGTTGGTTGCGTGGTAGCCGAGCTTGGACAATTCGTCCGCAGATTCTTTGGAACCTCTGTAAGTCAAATCTGGCGCGGGCTGCGGCATCCTGGACATTCTGTGGGATTGAGAGTATGTATTCGCGGGATGGAGTATCGAAATCAAGCCGTAGCAGCCCGTTATCGAAAGCCCAATGACAGAGCTTGCAGAGGCACAAGCCGTTGGAGATTGAATTAAGTTGGTGAGTTGACCAAGGCAATATGTGGGCTCCGTCAACGCCCGCAGAGTCCAAGGTTGGGAATCTCGGGAAGCGTTCTCCCGAAAAGGTGCAACGGAAATCGTATGCCCGGCGGACGCGAAGGCTAAACTCCCGGGCGCCGGGACCTCGATCCACTTGCCTTCGCCACTTCCTCGTTCGCTCGCGACGTGATTCTTCGGGCGAAGAGTCATCATCCTCTGAAATGAAACCCGCAGTCAAAGTTGAGATGCCGGTAAATGCAGGGCTGGAGCCCTCCGGCAACCCGAAATCACGAAGGAGTAATGGGACGACATCATCGGTCGTTTGATAGAACTCTTGAATGGCTGCGGATGATTCCGCTATACGGCCATGGTCTCCAGAGAATACACTCTCCTTATGTTCCTTGACCAGCGAACCACAGGCGGACGAGAGTGATTCGGCCGCACTCCAAAGTGTTGTTATGATGGCCATGCGATTCTCATAGTCTATCTTAAGAAGGCCACCACGGCTTCTCGCCCAGACGCTCTTCGGAGCAAATGTGACAGTAGTTCGCCCGTCTTCCAAAACCGCAACATCTATGCCTGCCACCGTATAGGCCCCAGTTCGCAGTTGGGGCGGCGCATCCGGCGTCCTCTGGAGTTCACGTCTCGGCGGAGGAAGCAGAAGGACTCCGGCAATAATCACATAAGCATGCTTGCCGTCCACGGGGCGGATTCTCGGCTTCCCATGAAGGCGATGCGCCATAGACCTTCCGTCGATGGTTAGAGCAGGAGTAATTTGAAAGAAGAACTGCTTTTCTAGGAGGTCGGATGCATGCAGACGGTTGTATGAGCCGGCCAACTCGTAGTCGCCGCGGCCACCACTTGGCCTCAGGGCTATGCGCATATGGGCTCCGTGAGGCCGAATTTAAGTTGAGGTGCCGGCTGGGTTAGCCGATTGGTGCTGGGTTTGCGATTCGTCATACTTTCGAGAGCACGCCTTAGGGGTGGAAACAGTTGCCTCCCCTGCCCATCCACACGGCGGAGAATTCCTTCTGCCGCGTTTGCGCTCAAGAAATAGCGCTGTTCAGGGCGGCGACTCTCCAATATTTTAATCAAATCCGAAGGGACCGGTCTATGCGGAGAAGGAGGGGTTCGATTTGCAACGAAAGCTCCGTCCCATAACACGCCGGCGTGCGGCCAGACAATCTTGGCTTGGCTTCTTCGTATATCCAGCAATCCGCCGATACTCTGTCGAGGTCCCAAAAGGCCGGGCCACATGGACACCGTTTCGGCAAGAAACTGGGATTGCCGTACAGTTCGCAGGTGCCCACCCTCCCGTCTCTGAAATTCATTTAGGATTCTCTTCGCAATCCATTTCACTACTGGGACAGAAACGGCGTTGCCCAGCGCATGATATCTTAACGAGTCGGACCGCTCGACATCTAACGGCGAACTATCGACCGCCGTCCAGTTGTCCGGGAAACCTTGCAACCGCTCGCATTCTAATGGTGTCAACCGGCGGACTGCATCAGTGTACGCAATGTATGTCCGGCTCCAATCCGTCCCTGTATGCCGACCGCTTGTTGCAGCAAGGCAGAACGCTACTTTGGGAGCGATAGGCCCCGTGCCCGATACCCAAGAGGTTTCAACAAAAGCAGATCGTTCATTCTCCGTTGGCGAGGGCGGGCGTTCCTCAAATAGGACGTTGCCCGCAGCAGCCGGATCCTTGAGCCATGCGCAAATATACACGCGGGGCCTCGACTGGGGAACTCCGAAGTATCGGCTGTTAAGCAGCCGCCACGAAACGGCATAGTGCAAGCTCCCTAAAGTGCGCAGCAATTCAGCGAAATCCTGCCCATTGTTTGAGTTGAGAAGGCCGTGGACATTCTCAATTAAGATGACTCTGGGCCGCTTCCTCTTTGCGAGTTCAGCCAATTTAAAAAATAGGCCTGACCTGGATCCGTTCAGGCCATGCCGGCCGAGCGAGCCTCTTGCTACGGACAAATCCTGGCATGGGAAGCCCCCGCACCAGATTTCCGCGTCAGGGATTTCATTTGGCGAAGCGACCGAGATGTCCTGGGCAAAGGCAGTTGCGGGCCAATGATGCTTCAATACACTGCTGCAAAATTTATGGATTTCGCATTGGCCAACGATTTTGAACCCAGCCTCCTCAAAGCCCAGGTCGAAGCCGCCGATGCCCGCAAAAAAGGATGCTACACGGAATTTTTCCATAATCCTCTCTAGTTCTCTTCGAGTTTTTTCAGTAGCCCATCGACTGTGAGTTTCTTCAACTGACACTCCCACAGCGTTAAAGGTCGCCAGCCGGCTTTCCTTAGGAGGCACCTAATCTTCTTGTCGCGAGACACATTCCCGGTCAACTTCTTTTCCCAATAGTTCTTATGTGTGCCAGGAAGTCTGGATGGTTGACAATGATGCGAATGCCAGAAGCAGCCGTGAACGAACAGCGCAGTATGTTCGGCGGGTAGTACAAAATCCGGGGTGCCCGGCAAGCCCTTTTGATGCGCCCGAAACCGAATCCGGGCTAATCGAAGCAGGCGCCGAACCTGCCGCTCGGGGGATGTGCCGGTTGAGGTATTGCTCCGCATGGAACGCCTTCGCTGAGCAGGGGTAAGATTGTCGGTCAAAAACCCGCCTCCCTGACGATGGAACCGGCCGCAAGTTGCGGCATCGACCAGAGATTTTAGCATATGCTCAGATTTTCCTAAGCCGGAAATCATTGGGTCCCGATACAATGCGTACGATTGCGGAATCAAAAAGTTCCCGCCCCGCACCCGTGTCGGACGGTATTCCTGCCCTTGGCCCATTTTCGACCGTCAGGCTTGGCGGACCTTATTTCGTACTCGCCCTCGGCGGCACCCCCGCCTCGCGCAACAGCCGCCGCGTCTCCGCAATCGGCAAGCCCACTACATTGTCGTAATCGCCCACGATGCGCGATACGAACGGATCATCCCAGCCCTGCACCGCATAAGCCCCCGCATTATCTAGGTGTTCGAGTTCCGCCTCACCAAGTCGTATGTGAGCCTTGGCTTTCTATAACGGGTGGAGTCAGGGCTCCCGATTTTCCGTGTCAACTCATCTAAAAATGTTACCGAAGCCGTCATAGGCCGGTCCTTTCTCTTTTTGCTTCTTTTT
>CAIRTQ010000004.1 GCA_903881545.1 uncultured Elusimicrobia bacterium | reverse complement strand
GGCCCATGTCCTCAGGCCACAGCCTACCGGACCTGGGAAAGCGGACAGGGCCGGAAGTGGCGGTCCCGCTCGATTCCCATCTGCATCGGGCCCCGGAACGCTTCGAGCTCGTCCAGGTTGAAGTAGCCCAGCTCGGTCTCCAGGCCCTTGACCAGGCCGAAGACCTGCCGCTCGTTCGGGTCGTACTCCGTGGCGTACCAGGTCCAGGAGCCGCAAGGGTCGAAGAACTTGACGTGCGCGACCGGGTCCGGGTTGTCAGCCTGGGAGCCCAGGGGCGGAAGCACAGCCAGGTTCTCCTTGGTGAGCATCAGCATGGGGTTGGCCCGCAACCGCGGGGCGGCCGGGTCCTGCTTGATGGTCCCACAAACGGCGGAGGCAGGCTGCTCGGACGCAGCCGGCAGGTCCTGGGGATTGGCCAGGGCCAGACTCCCCTTGTCCAGGACCGCCAGAATCAGCTCGCGCTCCTTGGCCGCAGCCATCACTTCGGCCTGCGCCAGAGCCTTGGGGCTCTGCCGCTTCACTTCCAGCAGGAAGGCCTTGATCCCGGAGAACATCACGAATTCGCGGCAGCCGTCCTTGCGCTTCTCCGGCCCGCAGTGCAGCCAGTAGCCGCGCTTCTCTGAGGAGCCGCTGAAAAAGTTCATGCCCCCCTTGGAGTACGACACGTGAAGGCAGAGCACCTCACCGTTCGTCAGCGGCAGCAGCTTTTCTTTCCGATCCATTGTATTCCTCCTCATTTTCAATTAGGCCGAACGGGCCTAAGAAAAACAGGAGCCGGCGCACGGAAGTGCCGTCAAGGTGGAGACGCAGGGACAGGCTGGAGTCCGTGTCGGCCGGAGCCTTCTTGCGCGAGCCGTGCTGGCGGGGGACGGAGTCCCCCCGTCCACGGCTACGTGCGAATGGCGACGCCGGGCACGGAAGCAGCCTGCCGCGTACTACCTGGACGGACTGAGTACGTCGGCTAAACTGGAGAGGCCCGCGCGGGAGAGTATGAGAACCGGGCCGGGTCTCATCCACACGAGCCATGGATGGAAGACAGCCGTTGCGGGGCGCAAGCCCGCTCCGGGCTGAGACCCGTGCCGGCATCGTGGCCCCCGCGGGAGGCTCGGCGCAGTGTCGAGCCGGCAAGGCCGCCGTACCGGCCGCCAGCAGGAGATGCCTGGCGGCCGGCGCGGCCTCCTGGGCTACCCCAGGAGGCCATGTTCGCGGAAGGAAAAAAACGAATCGGCCCCAATCACGACATGATCGAGGACTGGGACGCCAAGAATCCCACCGGCCCGCACCAGTCGGCGGGTCGTGTCCCGGTCATCGGACGAAGGAGAGCAATCACCACTTGGGTGATTATGCACGACCACCACGGCCGCCGCACCCAAAATCAGCGCGGGTTTGAAGAGACAGCGTGGGTGAACGAGGCTGGCCTGCAAGGTCCCGATTGAGACGGTGTTGATACCGATAACCTGGGAGCGGGCATTGATCATCAGGCAAACCAGGTGCTCACGGTCCAACTCGCCTTCCCCCCAGTAGGCCCGGACGATCGCAGCCACGCGCTCGGGGCTGTCGGCCAGCTTCGTCTCGGCCTTCACGGAACCGTCCCGCACCAGGCGCACGCTGTAGGCCGGGATGAAGTAATTACGGGGCTTCTGCTCCACCGTCGCCGGTTGGCCGCCGTCTGCGGATTGAGTTGCCGTCGAGATATCCTTGTTCGTCATAACTCCTCCTGTCATTTCATTAGGCCGAAAAGGGCCTGAAAAGACAGGAAGCGCCTGCACGGAAGCCGTCAAGGGTGGAGGCAAGGACAGGCTGGAGTCCGTGCCGGACGGAGCCTTCTTGCGCGGGACGTGCCGGCACTCTGCCGGCCTGGCCATCCTGACGCAGGCCGGGGCGAAGCCACCTGGCCGCGGCGAAGGCCGCCGGCGAGGCCCACGTCCACGCGCGAACGGCGACTCCGGGCACGGAAGCAGCCTGCCGCAGCACTACCCTTTACGAGCTGAGTACAGGCGCTAAACTGAAAAGGCCCGTGGGGGAGAGCAGGAGAACCGGAAGGGGTCTCTTCGACACGAGACATGGATGGAAACGCCGGTCGCGCGCGAGAATGCGCTTGACCGAAGCGCGCGCTCGAGGTTCCGTTGCCAAAGGTGGGCGGGAGGGATATAATCTACGTTGACGGCATTCACAGATGCCGTGACACATTAACCAGGAGCAACACAATGCCAGTCAATGAAGATATACTCGTGGCGGCAGTCACGTATCTTGGCGGTCGTGATAAAGTTGTTTCAAGCAGGGAAGTAAAGGGGTGGCTGGATAAGTGTGGCATCACCTACAACAGACCTGGTCGGGGGGGCGGACATCTTGAGCAAGCCGATCACGACGCTGCGCGCAACTTGCGTTTAACCAGGTGGGAGCAAATTAACGGACGTCATATGGTAGGCTGGAGCATTCCCAATTGTTGGAGGCCGGCTCCTTTGCGGATATAGGCGAATGAGGAGGCATATCGGGAGGGTGCTGCAAAAAATCGACATCGGTAGGGCGACGGGCGCGGAGTTGAAGATTGTATTCTCGGTAACTCCGACCAAAAAGAGGGGCTAGCAGCCTGTGGCAAAAGTCCCCGGGCACTGACGCAAAGCGGTAAAATATCTCAGGCGTAAATCACGCCGAGGAGAATCCGCCTGATGGCCATGAGTAAGCGCCCGCCGGAGTCCCAAGAAACATTGTGGGTGGAGACGGCGGCGCTGCGACAGTCTCCGGGACATCCGTTCTATGAAAAGCTCAATGAGCTTCTCCAGACGCACGGCTTTGACGCGTTCGTCGAGGATCTGTGCGCGAAGTACTACCACGAGAAGATGGGCCGACCGAGCATAGCCCCCGGCGTCTACTTCCGGATGTTACTGATGTTTGTAGGAGATATAACCTCACACCTGGCCCATCGCCGCGCCCAGCGCTTCCGTCCTCTTGCGCGCCTTCCGACTTCAGGCCCCGACAGGGGCCTGAAGTCGCTATGATACTATACACGGAATCAAAAAAACTACCGTTGGGGCCGCCGAGACCAGCTTCAGGCAGCGGCCGCCCTACGCGGGCAGGTCGGG
>CAIRTQ010000003.1 GCA_903881545.1 uncultured Elusimicrobia bacterium | reverse complement strand
GCCTGGCGGCGAGTCAAAGGAGCATCCTCTATGGATGTTCTGGTCAAAGCTCTCCGTCGAGAAATTGGACAGGAAGGGGAAGCCGGTGTACAATAACAGGGTCTCGCCTCAAGGGCTTTCAACTACGAGCGGGACAACCTCTGTAGGAGGAGCGCTGAGTGTTAGCCCAACTGCCCAGTTGGAGGTTCTCACTGTATCCTTGGGGAACATTGGCGTCGCCGTATTTCTTCTTGTAATTCTCCAACTCTGCGAACATCTCGTCCCAGGTCGCTTCATGCGGGTCCCAGACAAACTTCAATCGCTCCAGCAGAGAGATACGCTCCTTGGAAAGACTGCTCTCTTTATAAAGAGTGCGCTGCTTGCCCACCCATGTGCCCAGTTGAGGATTATCGTTGTACTCAGCGGGGACATCGGTATCGCCATGCTGCTCTTTGTAAGCCACCAATTGCCCATACCGCACATCCCAAGACACTGCCAACTCGTCAACAAGCCGCGCGCCGATGCCCCGCCTGAGCGCATCCAGTTCAACCGCTGGCCCTTCAATCTCCACAAACCGCGAAAGCCGATCCGTGCGGATTCCCCCGGTCGCTCCGATTTCCTGCGCGGCAAGGCGAATGGTCTCAGCCAGAGCCGTGTCCTGTTCTCGCAATGCTTCGAGGATATCCCAAACCACGTCGAAATTCTGGCGTTTGATCGCCTGTTCCAAGCGCTCGCCCTTGCGAATCTCCAGAAACAGCGGAACCAGTATCCACCCCGTCTTTTTACCAGGAGATTTGCGAACGGCCCGCCCAACCGCCTGAACCACATCCACCCGGCTTCGACGCGGCGACAGGAAAGCCACCATGTCCACGGCAGGGACGTCGATGCCCTCCGTCAGACAGCGCGCATTCGTGACGACGGCCCGATCTGCGCGCTTGAACTCTTCAAGTTCCCTCGCCCGCTCAGACACCGGCATCTTGCCGTTGACGTGAAACGCTTTCAACGAACCGACTTGGGCGCAAATGCCCTTTGGACCCGCGCCGGAAAAATCCCGAGCGGCGGCCACGCGGTCATGGAAAGTGAAAACTTTATGCGCCTTCGTTCGCGCCAAGCCGCGGCGCAAAGCCAGTTGGTTTGCGACCCAGTTGGCGGGAAGCTCTTCGCCGTCAATCAAAACGCGGCCCTTGGCTAAACGCGCCCCGATGTCGCGAGACGTGACGACAGAGATCAAAACCTTGAATGGGCAGATGAGTCCGCGCTCCGCCGCCGCCCGGAAGCTCAGCTCGTGGGCGACCGGCCCGTAAACTTCCCGCGAATCCATCGAGAACACTTCCGCCAATTCCCCGTCCTTGGTCCGCCGCCTCACATCATAATGCCGCGGCGTCGCGGTCATGAAGAGGCGCTTTTTAATGGAAAAGTTTCGATCCGAGAGAGCAAAAGCGAATTTGCGGCCCACGCGGCCCGCGGTTTTATGCGCCTCGTCGAAAACGCCCACATCGAAGCGCTCCCCGCGCCTCATTGCCTTGCCCACGACCCAGGCCGAGTCGTAAGTGCAGAAAACCAATTTGGGTCCTGCAATATGCGCGTCCAGGAAGCGTCGCACCTCGTGCGGCGAGGTTGAGATCGGGAAATCCAGGTCTGCGGCCGCAAGCCGCACGGAGTCTTCCTCCGGCGCGACGCTCGTGTCGGAGCAGACTGCCATCGAGGCCGTGCCATTCATCCGGGTGGCGCCCAACCACTCCCGCATGAGCTGTTCGACCAAGGCAATGGACGGAACGAAGATGATCGCCGTTTTGGGCTTCAAGGCCTCGGTAATCCAAAGACCGACCAAGGTCTTACCAGTCCCACAGGCCATAAGCACCGTGGCTCGCCCCGATTCTTTCAGCGCCCTGAGGGCGTCGGCAACGGCTTCGCGCTGGTGCGGTCGCGGCGACGGTGGGACGCGTTCAATTTTGCTACCGCGCAGAAAGGACGCAAAACGCGAGAAATCGCCGGATCCCAGAGCGTCGAGCTTATCCGCCCGCACGGAACCGAATCGCTTGCGTCCGCGTGCCTCCGGGGGCAAGTCATCGGCATTGGAAAAAAGAAGGACTCCGTCCGCGCGGTCGGATACTCCGAGCCATGTCGAAAGCTCCCGCCAGGACGGCGCGCGTCGTCCCGCCCGATATTTGACTTGGAGAACCGTGTAGCGGCCATCATGGCGGCGGATCACGCCATCGAAGCCCTTGTCCCTTACAGGGAGGTTCAGGCGGCGGCGGACTTCGGCGGGTGTCGCGCGTTCCGGCCAGAATTCGGACGTGCCAATCTCCGGAGTGAGGCGGCAATATGCCTCGGCAAATACCTCAAAAGCGTCGCCCTTGTCCTTTTCGGACAGAAGGTTCAGTCGACTTTCAAACTCCGCAAAATTCTTGAGACCATCAAAAAGGCCACTGCACAAAAATTGCCTAGCCTTAGGATGCTTCGGGCGTAGTGGCATCGTTATTTTCTTGCCTGGACAACTGATTTAACCAGCTCTTGGAAGAGGGGCTGCTAGCTGTAAGAAAGAACTTCACGCCGGCCAAATCAGAGGCAGCCGAACTCGTACTGGACGAGGGCCACGGCGGCCAAAGCCGCGGTCTCCCCCCGCAAGGTGCGCGGCCCGAGGCCGAAGATGGTCGCGCCCAAACTCTCGGCCAGTTCGACCTCCTCCTCGGTAAATCCCCCCTCCGGCCCGATGAACAGATTGACGGTGATGGGGGCCAAGCCGCGGCCTTGATCGGCCTCGCGCAGGTCCAGGCGCACGGTCTCGCAGGCCGTCGCCCCGTTAAGCCCCTCCCACGCCAGCAAAGTCAACGCCTTGGGCCCCGCGGCCTCCTCTTCTTTCGTCGCCGCCTTGATGGCCTCGCGGAACTCCACCGGCTCCTTGATTTCCGGCAGCTTGGCCAAGCCGCACTGCTTGGCCGCCGCCATCACCACCCGCCCCCAGCGCTCCTGCTTCGCCTTGACGCGCTCGGCCTCATGCAGCAGCACCACCGTGCGCGGGGTCGTTACCGGCACGAAAGCCGCCACGCCCAGTTCGGTCCCCTTCTCCAGCACCCAATCCCAATGGCTCGACTTCAAAAGCCCCTGATGCAGCCGGATCTCCACGGCCCCGCGGTCCTCGCTGCCGTGCAAGGTCCCGGTCAGGACGCCGCGCACTGAGCCGTCCTTGTCTATGGACTTGATGACCGCCTCGAAGCGGCCGCCCTTCCCGTCGAAGAGCACCAAGGACTGCCCCGGCTGGTAGCGCAGAACCTTGATGATGTGGAAGGCTTCGGGCCCGGTCAGATGAAAAGTCTTGTCCTGAAGGGAATTCGGCGGCAGAAAGAATTGGGGCATATGCGACTCCTTGGCCCGGAGATCGGCTCACTCACCGAAAATCTTATTAAAAATCCCACCCTCGCCCTTGTTCTCGCCGCCCTGGTCTTCCTGGCCGTGCAGGTTGCGCGCGAACTCCTCCAGGAGCTCGCGCTGGCGCGCGTTGAGATCCTGCGGCACGGTCACGCGGATCTGGACCAGCAGGTCTCCCCGGCCCCGGCCGTGCAGCTTGGGCATGCCCTTCTCGCGCACGCGCAAGGTCGCGCCGTGCTGGGTCCCCGGCGCCACGCGGATCTGGGTCGGTTCGCCGTCCAAGGTCGGCACCGACAAGGTCGCGCCCAAGGCGGCCTCGGCGATATCCAGGCTGGCATGCAATTTGAGGTCGTCCTCCTCGCGCTCGAAGCGCGGGTCGGCCTTCAGGCGCACCAGGACAAAAAGGTCGCCGGCCGTCGCGCCGCGCCCACCCGCCTCGCCCTCGCCCGAGATGCGCAGGGTGGCGCCATCATAAATGCCCGGCGGGATTTTGACGGTCAGTTCCGTCCGCTTGCGGACCCGGCCCGCGCCGCGACAATCGCGGCACGGATTATCGACCCGCTGGCCCTCGCCCCCGCAATCCGGACAGGCCTGGGTCATGGAGAAGAATCCCTGCGAATACTGCACCCGTCCCATGCCGCGGCAGGTCGGGCAGCGCTTCAAGGCGGCTCCGTCGCGGGCGCCGGTGCCGCGGCAGGACGGGCAGGTCTGGGCCCGGTCAAAGACCAACGGGAAGTGCTTACCTCGAAAGGCGTCCTCCAGGGAGATCTCCACCTCGTATTTCAGGTCTGTCCCCCGGCGCGGGCCGCGACGCCGGCCGCCGGCCTCGCCGAAGAACTGCTCGAAGAGGTCCCCGAATACCTCGTGCATGTCGGCGCCGGCGCCCCCCCCGCCCGGAAAGCCCCCGCTTCCAGAGAGGCCGGCTTCGCCGTACTGGTCGTAGATCTGGCGCTTCCTGACATCGGAGAGAACCTCGTAGGCGGCGTTGAGCTTGCGGAACTTGTCCTCCGACTCCTTGTTACCCGGGTTGCGGTCAGGATGGTGCTTCATGGCCAGCCTGCGGTAGGCCGTCTTGATCTCAGCCTCCGAGGCGTTGCGCGCCACCCCGAGTTGGTTGTAGAAGTCTTCTGCCACCGGTGCTCCTATCTAGCGGTGCTGACAGCCATCAGAGGGTGCGTTGGCGCTGTCATGCGTCCTTCTTTTCGTCGACGACCTCGGCGTCGACCACATGGTCGCCGCCCTTGTCACCCGCGCCGGCCTGGGCCTGATCCTTCCCCTTATCCCCGTTGCCGTCGGGCTTGGCCTTGGCCGCCTCGGCCTTGTAGATCTCCTCGGCCAGCTTATGCGAGGCCTTGAGCAGGGCCTCCTTGGCCTTGTTGATGCGCTCGACGTCGTCGCCCTTCAGGGCCTCCTTGAGGTCTGAGACGCCGCGCTCGATGTTGGTGCGCTCCTCCTGGGAGACCTTGTCGCCATGGTCGCGCAGAGCCTTCTCCGAGGCCGCCAGCATTCCGTCGGCCTCGTTCTTGGCGGCGACCTTCTCCTTGAACTTCTTGTCCTCATCGGCGAACTGCTCGGCCTGCTTGACGTACTTCTCCACATCTTCCTTATTAAGCTTATTGGGCGCGGTGATGGTGATGTGGTGGGCCTTCTTGGTGCCCAGGTCCTCGGCGCGCACGCTCAGGATGCCGTTGGCGTCGATGGAGAAGCTGACCTTGATCTGGGGCATGCCCCGCGGCGCGGGCGGGATGCCGTCTAGGTCGAATTTCCCCAAGGACACGTTGTCCGAGGCCTTGGGCCGTTCGCCTTGCAGCACGTGCACCGTGACCGCGGGCTGATTGTCCGCGGCCGTGGAGAACGTGTTGGATTTCTCAACAGGGATGGTGGTATTGCGCTCGATGAGCGGCGTCATGACCCCGCCCAAAGTCTCGATGCCCAGGGTCAGGGGAGTCACGTCCAAAAGCAGCACGTCCTTGATCTCGCCGGTCAGGACCGCCGCCTGTACTGCGGCGCCGTTGGCCACGCACTCCATGGGGTCGACGCCGCGCTCGACTTTCTTGCCCACGTAGTCTTCCACGAACTTGGAGACGATGGGCATGCGGGTGGGGCCGCCGACCAGGATGATGCGGGTGACGTCGTGGGCCTTGAGCTTGGCGTCGGTCAGGGCCCGGTCGATGGAGGTCTTGCAGCGCTTGACGAGGGGATCGACGAGCGACTCGAGCTTGGCCCGGGTGAGCTTCATGGCCAGATGCTTAGGGACGTTGTCGACGGCGGTGAGGTAGGGCATGTTGAGCTCGGTCTCCATGACCGTGGAAAGCTCGATCGTGGCCTTCTCGGCCGCCTCGCGCAGGCGCTGCACGGACATGGGGTCCTTGCGCACGTCCGCGCCCGTCTCCTTCTTGAACTCGTGGGCGATGAAGTCGATGAGGG
>CAIRTQ010000002.1 GCA_903881545.1 uncultured Elusimicrobia bacterium | reverse complement strand
CGCAAGCAGGGTCGGTGGTCTGAGGCCGAGGCGATCTTGCGCAAGGCGCTGGAGATCGATCCACGGAGCAACTGGGCCCGCGTCGAGTTGGGGACTCTTTACCAAGGCCAAGACAGAATCTCTGAGGCCGCGACGGAATTTGAGAAAGCCATAGCCACGGATGGGAACACTGGCTGGGTCTATTGTCAGCTGGGGCGGATCTACCGCAAACAGGGCCGGTGGCCTGAGGCCGAGGCGGCATTGCAGAAAGCGCTGGAATTTGACCCGCAGAAGTGCGGGGTCCGTATCGAGGTGGGCGCAATTTACGAAGACCAAGATAAGTTGATTGAGGCCGCGGCAGAGTTTGAAAAGGCCATCGTCCTGGATGGGAACAACCGCTGGCCCCATTGTCATCTCGGACATATTTACCGCAGGCAGGGGCGGTTGCCCGAGGCTGAGGCGGCCTTCAAAAGGGCCTTGGCGATCGACCCACGAAGCGATTGGGTAAATATCGAGTTGGGCTGTCTTTATAAAGACCAAGAGCGATACCCGGAGGCTGAGGTTGCGTTCCAGAAGGCCAGCGCCATCGATCCGCGCAATAGCGAGGCCCATTTTCAGTTGGGGAATGTCTATCGGCGCCAGGGGCGCTGGCGTGAGGCTGAGGCAGAGTTCAAGGAAGCCATAGGCATCGATCCGGGAAACGATCGGGCCTATCTGGGTCTATGTGCGATCTATCGCAGCCAGGGGCGAACGGCTGCGGCAGAATCGGCCGCTAGGCAGGCCTCGGCGATGACCCCCAAGAGCGCCTGGGCCTGCACCGCATTGCCGGAGCGCCCGGACCGGGATAAAGCTGTGGGCGATAGCACCAAGGAGCAGATGCGGGAGCGTGTGTTCTGCCTGCTGCCTTGGACACACTTGCATATTTATGTGGACGGCTCATTATTCCCCTGCTGTCCCTGGAGCGGGCCGCCTTTGGGGAACCTCCATTCGGCATCACTCGCGGAGCTGTGGAACTCCCCCGGCATGAAGGCTTTGCGTTTGGACATGATGAGCGGGCGCCCGGTGGCGGGGTGCCAGAGATGCCACGAGGACGAAAGGTCGGTTTCCCGGAGCATGCGGCAAGCCGGTATCATCGAACTCGACCGACATCGCGGCCGTGAGCGCTTGACCGCTCCGGACGGCACGCTGCCGCAGCTCCCGGTGCCTCATCTCATGCTCCGCTTCTCGAACTTATGCAACCTGCGCTGCCGGACCTGCGGCGTGAATTCAAGCAGCGCTTGGGCGGCGGATGCCCGTGCCCTGGGCTGGTCGGTTCAGAGCGAGCCCATTCAGAAGCCTTATGACGATTGGGACAGCCTGTGGCGCCAGCTACAGCCGATGCTGGAAGAGGGGATTGAAATAATCCACTTCGTTGGTGGGGAACCGCTCATCATGGAGGAGCACTACCGGATATTGGATTTCCTGATCGCGCGCAAGCTCACGGACGTGCGCCTGCGCTACAACACGAATTTTTCCACTCTGCGGTTCCGGGGTCGGGACGTGATCGACCTGTGGTCGCGCTTCCGGGAAGTAGAAGTCATCGCCAGCCTGGACGGCTCCTGGCGGCGGGGCGAGTATATGAGGAAGGGGTTGTGTTGGAATACGGTGGTGGTCAACCGTGAGGAGATATTGCGCCGGTGTCCCGGTCTCAAATTCTCAATCCATGCGACGCTGAGCATCTTCAACGCGCTGCATCTGCCGGATTTTCACCGGGAATGGGTCCAAAAGGGGTACATCGAGCGTAATCAGTTCACGCTCGATACGCTCGTGGCTCCAGAGATCTACCGCATGCAGGTCCTGCCGGCGGCGCTCAAGGAGCGGGTCCTGGAGTCTTACCGGCGGCATCAGGAATCGTTCCTGGACGCGGACGGCTCGGCCGCGCGCGAATTCGCGGCCGCGCAGCGCTTCATGGAGGAGAAGGATTGCAGTGAACTGTTGCCCGAGTTCGTGGCCATGACCCGCCGGCTGGACCAGCTGCGCGAGGAAGACTGCCGCGAGGTCTTTCCTGAACTGTCGCCGCTTTTTGAGGCCGCAGGATGAATCCGCGGGATGCCGGGGCGTACCTGGAGTTGGGAAAATCGTGCCGCGGTCAGGGCCGCTGGCCCGAATCGGAAGCGGCGTTGCGCAAGACGCTGGAACTCGACCCGCAGGATTGCGGTGCTCGTATCGAGTTGGGCGGGGTCTACGAAGACCAGAACAAGTTGATTGAGGCCGCGGCTGAGTTCGAAAGAGTCATCGCCATAGACCCGAACCATGGCGGGACCCATTGTCAGCTGGGGCGGATATACCGCAGGCAGGGGCGGTTGCCCGAGGCCGAGGCGGCATTGCAGAAGGCGCTGGAATTCGACCCGGAGAGCGGTTGGGCCCGGTTCGAATTGGGTGCTCTTTACCAGGATGAGGGCAAATTCCCGGAGGCCGCGGCGGAGTTCGAAAAGGCCATCGCTCTAGATCTTAACAACGGCTGGGTGCATTGCCATCTCGGACATATCTACCGCAGGCAGGGGCAGTTGTCCGAGGCCGAGACAGAGTTCGAAAGCGCCATCGCGATAGACCCGAAGCAGGGCGGGTCTTATTGCCAGCTCGGGCGGATCTACCGCAAGCAGGGGCGGTTGTCCGAGGCTGAGGCGGCATTGCAGAAGGCGCTTGAACTCGACCCGAAGAGCGGTTGTGCCCGGTTCGAATTGGGCGCTCTTTACCAGGATCAAGGTAAATCCTCGGAGGCCAAGGCGGAGTTTCAAAAGGCGCTCGCCATCGATCCGCGCGACCGAGGAGCTTGCCTCGGAATGTGCGCCGTCTATCGCGGCCAGGGCCGTTGGCTCGAGGCCGAGGCGGCGTTGCAGAAGGAGCTTGAACTCGACCCGGAGAGCGGTTGGGCTCGGTTCGAATTGGGCGCTCTTTACCAAGGTCAAGACAGACTTGCGGATGCCGCGGCGGAGTTTGAGAAAGCCAAAGCCATCGATCCGCGCAATGTCAAAGCCTATCTCTGTTTGGGGCAAATTCATCTTCAGCGGGGCCAATGGTCCGATGCCGAGGCGGAGTTCCAAGAAGCCGCGGCCCTAGATTCGCGCAATGACGGAGCCTATATCGGTTTGTGGACCGCCTACCGTGGCCAGGGGCGGAAGGCCGAGGCTGCGGCGGCGCTGGCCCAGGCTTTGGCGCTAAACCCTAAGAGCGCCTCGGCCTCCTCCGGATTGTTGGATGCCGTTGACCAGGATAGGGCTATGGGCGAAATGGCGGCTCTGGCCGGCTCTGGCGCCGGGGTCGATGCCAGCGGCACCCCGGGCCGCTGTGGGCTCGCCGGGACGGATGGGACTTTTTCACCGAACCTGGAGAGAGATGTCTCGACCGCTGGGATGCGGGAGCGGGTGTTCTGCCTGCTGCCTTGGGCGCACCTGCATATCCGCGCGGACGGCTCATTTCGCCCTTGCTGCGCCTGGCACGGACCGCCGCTGGGCAATGTCCGCTCGGCCTCTATCGACGAGCTGTGGAACGCTCCAGGAATGAAGGCTCTGCGCTCGGACATGATGAGCGGGCGGCCTGTGGCGGGATGCTGGAGATGCTATGAGTACGAACAATCGGGCTTTGGGAGCATGCGGCAACAAAGGAACGTCGACTTGGACCACCATCGCGGCCGCGAACTACGGACCGCGCCGGATGGGACGCTGCCGCGGCTTTCGGTGCCTTTTCTTGACATCCGTTTTTCCAACGTCTGCAATTTGCGCTGTCGGACTTGCAGAGCGTCTCTTAGCAGCGCTTGGGCGGCGGATGCCCAGGCGCTGGGCTTGCAGGTCGAGGGCGGGCCCATACAGAATTCCTATGACGACTGGGATAACCTGTGGCGCCAACTGCAGCCAGTGCTGGAAGCGGGGATCGAAATGATTTACTTCTCGGGCGGGGAACCGCTCATCATGGAGGAGCACTACCGGGTCTTGGATTTCCTCATCGCGCGCGGACTCACGGATGTGCGCTTGGCCTACAACACGAATTTCTCGACCTTGCGTTTCCAGGGGAGGGACGTGATCGACAGGTGGTCGCGCTTTCGCAAGGTGCATGTCACGGCCAGTCTCGACGGCTCCAGCCGGCGGGGGGAGTATCTGAGGAAGGGGCTGTGTTGGGATACGGTGGTGGCCAACCGGGAAGAGATGCTGCGCCGGTGCCCCGATGTCGGATTTTCGGTCTCGGCGACCCTTAGCATATTCAACGCGTTGCATCTGCCTGATTTTCATCGGGAATGGGTGGAGAAGGGGTATATAGAGCGCAATGCGTTCGCGTTTTGCATACTCGGCACTCCTGCGATCTATCGCACGCAAGTCCTGCCGGCGGCGCTGAAGCAGCTGGTTTCGGATTCATACCAGCGGCATCAGAAATCGTTCTTGGATGCGGATGGGCCGGCCGCGCGCGGTTTTGCGGCGGCAGCAAGTCTCATGGAGGCGCAGGATTTCAGCGAACTACTGCCCGAGTTCGTGGCTATGACGCGCCGCCTGGACGCGTTGCGCGGGGAAGATTGCCGCGAGGTCTTTCCCGAGCTGGCGCCGCTTTTCGAGGACGCTGCATGAAACCGCGGGATGTCGAGGCGGCATTGCGCAAGGCGCTGGAACTCGACCCACGCAACGGTAGCGCCCGCATCGAATTGGGCTCGCTCTATGAAGACCAAGACAAATTCATAGAGGCGGCAACTGAGTTCGAAAGAGCCATCGCCATAGATCCGAACCATGGCAGTGCCCATTGTCAGCTCGGGCGGATTTACCGCAAGCAGAGCCGGTGGTCTGAAGCCGAGGCGGCGTTGAATAAGGCGCTGAAGATGGACCCACAGAGCGGCTGGGCTTGTGTCGAGTTGGGATATGTTTACCAGGGACAGGATAGATTCTCGGAGGCCGCGACGGAATTTGAAAAAGCCATCACCATAGACCCGAACCAAGGTGGGGCGCATAGTCAGCTCGGGCGGATATACCGCAGGCTGGGGCGAGCGTTCGAGGCGGAGGTAGCGCTGAGCAAGGCTTTGGAGCTCGATCCCCGCGATGTCAGCGCCCGAATCGAACTGGGCGCGCTTTACGAAGACCAGAGCAAATTCGTGGAGGCCGCGGCGGAGTTCGAAGAAGCCATCGCCATAGACCCGAACCATGTCGGGTACCATTGTCAGCTCGGGCGCATCTACCGCCGGCAGGGGCGGTTGCCCGAGGCTGAGGCGGCATTGCACAAGGCTCTGGGACTCGACCCGGAGAACGGCTGGGTCCGGCTTGAATTGGGCGCCCTTTACCAGGATCAGGGCAAATTTGCGGAGGCAGCGGCGGAGTTTGAAATTTTCATTGCCATGGACGGGAGCAATGGCTGGGTGTTTTGCGAACTAGGGCGGCTCTACCGGCGACAGGGGCAGGCGTCCGAGGCCGAGGTAGCTTTGTGCAAGGCTCTGGAACTCAACCCACGCAACATTAGCGCCCGAATCGAACTGGGCGCTCTTTACGAAGACCAGGGAAAACCCGAGGCGGCCGCGGCAGAGTTCGAGAAAGTCATCTCTGGAGACCCCAATGGCGGGGCGGCGCTGAAAAAAGCGCTGGAGCTCGAACCAAAGAATGTCCGCGCCCATCTCTGTATGGGGCATATCCATCTCCGCCTGGGCCGATGGGCCGAAGCCGAGGCGGAGTTCCAAATAGCTGTAGCCTTGGATCCACGCATTGATGGCGCCCACGTCGGTTTGTGGGCCGCCTACCGCGGCCAAGAGCGCTCGGCCGCGGCCGAGGCGGCTTTGGCCCAAGCCTTTGCGATAAATCCGAGGAGCGCGTTGGCCTGCACCGAGTTGATGTGCCGCCTTGACCGGGATAGGGCCGCCGGTGGCGGCACCAAGGAAGCGATGCGGGACCAAGTGTTCTGCCTTCTGCCTTGGACGCACTTCCATGTCCTCATGGACGGCTCATATCGCCCCTGCTGCAACTGGAGCGGGCCGCCTCTGGCGAACTCACGCTCGGCATCGCTCGCCGAGTTGTGGAATTCTCCGAGCCTGAAGGCTCTGCGTTTGGACATGATGAACGGGCGCCCCGCGGCGGGATGCTGGAGATGCTACAAGGATGAACGGTCAGGGACTTTGAGCATGCGGCAAGAAATGAATGCTTGCTTAGGCCATCATCGCGACCGTGACCATCTGACCGCGCCGGACGGGACGCTGCCGCGGCTCCCGGTCCTGTTGTTCGATTTCCGTTTTTCCAACGTCTGCAACCTGCGCTGTCGGACTTGCGACCCGATGCGCAGCAGCGCCTGGGCGGGGGACGCCCGGGCGTTGGGCTTGCCAGGTGAGGGCGGACCTATACAGAAGCCATATGAGGATTGGGACAGCTTGTGGCGCCAGCTGCAGCCGTTGCTGGAGGAGGGGCCTGAGGAGATTCTTTTCGTGGGCGGGGAACCGCTCCTCATGGAGGAGCACTACCGGATATTGGATTTCCTCATCGCGCGTGGCCGTGCGGATGTGCGCTTAACCTACAACACGAATTTCTCCACCCTGCGGTTTCAGGGCCGGGACGTGATTGACCTGTGGTCCCGCTTTCGCAAGGTCACCGTCGTCGCCAGCCTCGACGGCTCCGGCCGGCGGGGCGAATACCTGAGGAAGGGTTTGCGCTGGGACGAGGCGGTGGCCAATCGGGAGGAGATGATGCGCCGGTGTCCCGAGGTCGCATTCTCAATCTTGGCGACGCTGAGCATCTTCAACGCGCTGCACCTGCCGGAGTTCCACCGTGAATGGGCCGAGAAGGGACACATCCAGCTCAATGATTTTAGGATCAATTTGCTCACGACTCCTGAGATATATCGCATGCAGGTTTTGCCCCCGGCGTTTAAGCAGCAGGTGTTGGAGTCCTACCGGCGGCATCAAGAGTTGTTCCTGAATATGGACGGATCTGCGGCGCGTGATTTTGCGGCCGCGGCGCGCTCTTTGCAGGCGCAAGATTGCAGCGAACTGCTGCCCGAGTTCGTTTCCATGACTCGCCGACTGGACAAATTGCGCGGGGAAGATTGCCGCGAGGTCTTTCCTGAACTGGCCGGGCTGTTCGAGGCCGTTGCATGAATCCGCGGGAAGCTAGGGCGTATTTTGAGCAGGGCAAGTCGTGCCGCAGCCAGGGCCGATTGGCCGAGGCCGAGGCGGCCTTGCACCAAGCGCTGGAGCTCAACCCTCAGAACTGCTGTGTTCGCATCGAATTGGGCGATCTGTTCGAGGATCAGGGCAAATTCGCGCAGGCCGCGGGAGAGTTCGAAAGAGTCATCGTCCTAGACCCGGACCATGTCGGGACCCATTGTCAGCTCGGGCGGATTTGCCGCAAGCAAGGACGCTGGCCTGAGGCCGAGGCAGCGTTATGCCAGGCGCTGAAGCTGGACCCACAGAGCGGCTGGGCACGTATCGAGTTGGGAACTCTTTACCAAAGGCAAGACAGACTCTCGGAGGCCGCGGCGGAATTTGAGAAAGCCATAACCATTGATGGGAACAATGGTTGGGTTCTTTGCCAGCTTGGGCTAATCTACCGCAAGCAGGGGCGGCCGTCCGAGGCCGAGACGGCGTTGAAAAGGGCGCTCGATCTCGACCCGCAGGACACCGGCGCCCATATCGAACTGGGCGTCCTTCACGAAGATCGGAACAGATTCCTTCAGGCCGCCGCGGAGTTTGAGAAGGCCATAGCCGTCGATCCGCGCAATGTCGGCGCCCATGTCCATTTGGGCCATATCCATCTGCGCCGGGACCAATGGGCCCGGGCGGAGGCTGAGTTTCAAAGAGCCGTAGCCTTGGATCCGCGCCAAGACGGAGCTCTTATCGGCCTATTTGCGGCCTATCGCGGCCAGGGGCGGTCGGCCGAGGCTGCTGCGGCTCTGGCCCGGGCCGTGGCGACAAACCCGAAGAGTGCCTTCGCTGGCACCGAACTCCTGGATCGCCTGGAACGGAACAAGGTTATGGGTGGCCGAGCGCAGGAGCCGACGCGGGAACGGGTGTTCTGCCTGCTGCCCTGGACGCACTTGTTTGTCCAAACGGACGGCACCTCGCGTCCCTGTAGCTCATGGAGAGGGCCGCTTCTGGGGAATGTCCGCTCGTCATCTCTTGACGAGATATGGAACTCTCCCGACTTGCGAGCCGTGCGCTTGGACATGATGAGCGGGCGCCCGGTGGCGGGATGCTGGAGATGCTACCAGGATGAAGGGTTGGGTTTCTTGAGTATGCGGCAAAAAGAGAACATCGCCTGGAATCGCCATCGCGGCCGCGAGCAGCTGACTGCTGCGGACGGGACGCTGCCGCGGCTTCCTGTGCCTTTTCTTGACATCCGCTTCTCGAACGCCTGTAATCTGCGCTGCCGGACCTGCAACCCGAGGCTGAGCAGCGCCTGGGCGGCGGATGCCCGGGCGCTGGGCTTGCCAATCGATGGCCAGCGCATACTTAAGCCATATGAAGATTGGGACGGCTTGTGGCGCCAACTACAGCCGCTTCTGGAGGAGGGGCTTGAAGAGATTGCCTTCTTGGGGGGGGAACCGCTCATCATGGAGGAGCACTACCGGATATTGGATTTCCTCATCGCGCACGGCCGCACAGATGTGTGCCTGGCCTACAACACGAATTTCTCCACTTTGCGGTTCCAAGGACGCGACGTAATCGACCTGTGGTCGCGCTTTCGCAATGTCCACGTCGTCGCCAGTCTCGACGGCTCCGGCCGGCGCGGAGAATATCTGAGGAAGGGGCTGAGTTGGGACCAAGTGGTGGCCAACCGGGAGGAGATGCTTCGCCGGTGTCCCGATGTCGTATTCTCGATCTTTGCGACCTTGAGCATTTTCAACGCGCTGCATCTGCCTGATCTTCACCGGGAATGCGTCGAGAAAGGATACATCAGTCGCGATGCGTTCTCGTTCTGTGTGTTAGTGAACCCTGAGATGTATCGCATGCAGGTCCTGCCGGCGGCGTTGAAGGAGCGGGTTCTGGAATCATTCCAGCGGCATAGAGAATCGTTCCTGGATACGGACGGATCTGCGGCGCGTGTTTTTGCGGCCGCGGCGCGCTCTTTGCAGGCGCAAGACTGCAGCGAACTGCTGCCCGGGTTCGTGGCCATGACGCGTCGCCTGGACGAACTGCGCGGTGAAGACTGCCGCGAGGTCTTTCCTGAACTGGCGGAACTCTTTGAGGCCGTTGCATGAATCCGCGGGATGCCGAGGCGGCATTGCGCAAGACGCTGGAGTTCGCCCCACAGGATTGTGGAGCTCGTATCGAGTTAGGCGGGGTCTACGAGGACCAGAATAGGTTGATCGAGGCCGCGACGGAGTTCGAAAGAGTCCTCGCCATAGATCCTGGACATGGCGGGACCCATTGTCAGCTCGGGCGGATCTTCCGCAAGCAGGGTCGGTGGTCTGAGGCCGAGGCGATCTTGCGCAAGGCGCTGGAGATCGATCCACGGAGCAACTGGGCCCGCGTCGAGTTGGGGACTCTTTACCAAGGCCAAGACAGAATCTCTGAGGCCGCGACGGAATTT
>CAIRTQ010000001.1 GCA_903881545.1 uncultured Elusimicrobia bacterium | reverse complement strand
TCATGAACATGGCCTTGCCCGTCATCCAGATCCAGCTCGGGATGAAGCCCAGCCACGGCAGGGGCGCCGAGCCCCCGCCCAGGAAGAAGGCGGCCAGCAGGAAGGAGGAGAGCAGGACGTAGCCGTACTCCATCAGGAAGAACATGGACCACTTCATGCCCGAGAACTCGGTGTGGAAGCCCGCCACGAGCTCGGACTCGGCCTCCGGGATGTCGAAAGGGGTGCGGTTGGTCTCGGCCACGGAGGCGATGAGGAAGAAGAGAAAGGAAATCTGGCCCACCACCGGGTAGAAGACGAACCAGCGCGGGATGAAGCCCAGCCAGTAGCCGGCCTGGGCGCGGTCGATGACGGCCAGGTCTAGGGAGCCCGCGAACATCAGCACCGGCACCACCGAGAAGCCGCGGGGCAGCTCGTAGCTCACGATCTGGGCCGCGGCGCGTAGGCCGCCCAATAGGGAGTACTTGTTGCCTGAGGCCCAGCCCGCCATCACCACCCCGATGACCGAGATGCCGGCGAAGGCGAAGATGTAGAGGACGCCCACGTCCAGCCGGGCCGCGGCCAGCTCGGTGCCGAAGAGGATGGGCGCGAAGGCCATGACACAGGGCGCGATGGCCACGATGGGCGCCAGGGCGTGCATGGACTGGTCCGCGGCGGCCGGGGTGATGTCTTCCTTGAAGAGGAGCTTGATGGTGTCGAAGATGGTCTGCGCCCAGCCATGAAAGCCGCCTGCGTACATGGGGCCGAAGCGGGACTGGATGTGCGCCGAAATTTTGCGCTCCCACCAGACCGCCCAGAGGCCGTTGGCCACGATGACCCCGAGGACGCAGCCGAGCTTGACCAGCACCCAGATCCAGGAGACCCAGACCGGGGCCAGCCCGCTGCGGCCCAGCAGGCCCAGGAGCCGGTCGCCCCAGATGTAGAGTTCCCCCACTCCCGCGCCGATGACCACGATGCCTGCGGCGATGCCGCCGAGCCACATGGCGCCGGCGCGGTAGCGCGGCAGGGACCAGGGGTGGCTCCAGACCTCGGTGGGCCAGAGGCGCGAAGATCCCAGGTCCTGGCTCACCGGTCCACCTCGCCCAGGACGATGTCGAGCGAGCCCATGATTGCGATGACGTCGGCCACTTTCCTTCCGACCAGCATCTCCTGCAATATGGCCAGGTTGAGAAAGCTAGGGGCGCGCACATGCAGCCGATAGGGCGCGGTGCCGCCGTCGGCGGCCAGATAGATGCCCAGGTCGCCGCGCGAGGCCTCCACATGGGCGTAGGCCTCGCCGGCCGGAGGCCTGATGACCTTGGGGACGCCCTTGGCCATGATCTCGCCCGGGGCCAGCTTGGCCAAAGCCGCCTCCACGATGCGCACGGACTGGCGCATCTCCTGGACGCGGCAGAAATAGCGGTCCCAGCAGGAGCCGGTCTGGCCCAAGGGGACTTCGAAATCGTAGGTCTCGTAGCCGCAGTAGGGCTCGGACTTGCGCGCGTCGTAGTCCACGCCGGAGCCGCGCAGGTTGGGGCCGGAGAGCCCCCAGGCCACGGCGCTTTCCCGAGGGATGATGCCGACGCCCTGGGTGCGGGCCAGGAAGATGGGGTTGAAGGTGAGCAAGGTGTCGTACTCGTCGATGCGGGGCTTGAAGTACTCCAGGAACTCGCGGCACTTGGCCACCCAGTCCTCGCCCAGGTCGGCGGCCACGCCCCCGATGCGGATGTAGTTGTAGGTGAGCCGCGCCCCGCAGAGCATCTCGTAAAGGTCGAGGATCATCTCCCGCTCGCGGAAAGCGTAGAGGAACGGCGTGAGGGCGCCGATGTCGATGCCGTAGGTGCCCAGGAAGATGAGGTGGCTGGCGATGCGGTTGAGTTCGCACATGAGCACGCGCAGGGCCTGGGCCCGCGGCGGGACCTGGACGGCCATCAGCTTCTCGGCGGCCAGGCAGAAGACCAGGTTGTTGGGCATGGCCGAGCAGTAGTCCCAGCGATCGGTGAGGACCACGCATTGCTGGTAGCTGCGGGTCTCCATCAGCTTCTCGGTGCCGCGGTGGAGGTAGCCGATGTCCGGTACGGCCTTGTTGATGACCTCTCCGGAGATGGTCAGGCCGAGGCGCAGGACGCCGTGCGTGGAGGGATGCTGGGGACCCATGTTGATGAACATGGTGTCCATCTCCAAGCCGGGCCCGGAAACGGTCAGCTCTTCACTTGCCATCGTAGCGGTCGGGCTGGTGCTCGTAATCCTTGCGCAAGGGATGGCCGACAAGAAAATCAGGGGTCAGGATCTTGGCCAGGTTGGGATGGCCGGTGAAGCGTACGCCCAGAAGGTCGAAGGCCTCGCGCTCCTGCCAGTCCGCGGCTGGGTAGAGGCCGGTGAGGCTGGGGACCTCGGCGTCCTGCCGGGGCACCTCCAGGCGCAGGAAGACCTTGAGGCGCTCCGGGATGTTGCCGAAGGACCACAGGAGGTCGAAGACCGGACGGTAGTTCGCGCCCGCGACCGCGGCCGGGGCCAGCGGCGGCAGCGCCGGCTGGTCCGTGAAAGGGTTGGGGTTGCGGCTGGAAACGAAGCCGGCGAGGCTGGTCGGGCCCAGCCAGTCCACGGCCGTGACCATCTCCAGGTAGGTGAAGCCCAGCTCGTCTTTGAGCAGGCGCGCGGCCGGTAAGAGGTCGGACGCGGCCGCCAGGCGCAGCGTGGGATAATCGCGCACCGGGACCGCCGCCGCCTCGGCCTTGGGGATACGGGCCAGGAGCTTGGCCGTGACTTCTTCCTTAGTAAGGGCCATAGGCTCAGGCGTCCCCGGCCGGGTCGCGGCTGCCTTTCTCGGCCTGCAAGGTGGCGCCCGCGCCTTGGGCCACCTTCATGCGGAGGATCTTCTTCTGGAGCTCGATGACCCCGTTCATGAGGGCCTCGGGCCGGGGCGGGCAGCCCGCCACGTAGACGTCCACCGGGACGATCTCGTCGATGCCCTGCACGACGTGATAGGCGCGGTAGAAGCCCCCCGTGCACGCGCAGACACCCATCGAGATGACCCACTTCGGCTCGACCATCTGGTCGTAGATCTTCCGGAGGACTGGGGCCTGCTTGTCGGTGATCGTCCCGGCGACGATCATCAGGTCAGCCTGACGCGGGGAGAACCGGACGACCTCCGCCCCGAACCGGGACAGGTC